>DUBF01000001.1:0-3883 GCA_012960465.1 Rhodospirillales bacterium
TCCGAACGGCGAAGCAAAAGCCTTTTACGATGGACGTATGGTAAACCCAACGCAAGCGATAAGCTAGTTGTTGTTGTTGTTGTGTGGTCGCTCACGGAACCAAAGGCTTGCTTCGGCGGAGACGCTGGTGAAGTGGGCGACCATTTTTTATGCGAAAGGAAATAAAATGAAAATAGTATCGACTGAATGTAGTAAAGAACAACAAAAAGAGGATATGCCCGAATTGCTAAGGCTTAACGCCCAAGCAAAGGAAACCGAAATAATGTGGGGTTTCTTCGGTGGTATTCTCACTACGCAAGATGGAAACAGATACCAAGTATTGGGAGATTAGAATGAGTCAAGAAACAAAAAAAACAGCACCAACCTATATAGTTGACATTGCAAGCGTTTACAGTGTCGATGAAAAAACCGCAGACGAAATTAAAGAACGTCCAGATTCACTCAATCAAGCGTGGCTAATCGACCAAGTAAAAAATGGTATGGTTTATGTTTGTGATGTTATAGAACAGGACGGTTTTTGGCATACGGGAGAAGAAAATGAAACTGAGTAAACGAGATTGCAAAAATCTAATTGATGCGTTAATGGAATACGACGAACAGATTTGTCCCAAAGAATTGAAAGACGACGAAGTGGGATTAAACGCCGAACGACTTGACGACATGATGAGGCGATTAATTAAAGCCGCATACCCAAAACTAAATACGGACATACGGATATTGGATAACCAGAGGAGGAGAGAATTACGTGACTAAAAAATACAAATTTCAACCACACGTATATGAATATATATGGGTACTAGATGCGAGTTTTGGTGACGTGGTAAGAATTGAGATTCCCCCGAACTTCCCTGAAAACGGAAACCATGAAGGGCTGATAATCCAAGCGTTCAAAGATGAGGGTAACGGTAGAAGGCTAACGGATTGTGATTGGATGATTGGTAAGGCTTCGCCGGAGAACATATATGTGCTGTAGGGGTGCCGGTCAAACAACGGGACCGGCCCCGGTGGCCCACCCCCCACCGGAGGGGGTAAAAAAGATCCATTTTCTCTAAAGTTTCCCCTTGCTATTTGCCGATATATATAGTATACTAAGAGTATCACAAAGGAGAAAATTATGATAGATTTGAATCGACGGGTTTACATTTACTTTAACCTGCATAAAAAGGTTTGGAGCGTCAGACAAGGCGGTAAGATTGTAGCACATACAAAATATATCATGCTGAAAGATGCTAGGTTCTTAGTGGGTCAAGCGGGACGTAAAAAAGTACTAAGAGAAAAAAAGAAAAATGTCCACGCTGGTGTTAGTGGTTACGTTGTTGATCGTGTACCTAACATTCCTGATTTTTGTACCACTGTCAGCTACAACCCATACAAGAATGAAACGTTTATTAATTACAGCAATGAGAAACCTATGTTGTGGGCGCCTCATGTGGTTATGGAATGTAGGAACGGTAAGGGTTGGGTTGAGGCTGTTTTTAATCACTATAAAGATGTCCTAAAAAGTTACTAAATTGTTAAAGTTTTCGCTTGCAATTGACGATATATATAGTATACTATTAGTATAAAGGTTGTTTATTTTTTTGAAAGGTTAAGTTATGAGTCACTACGAAAAACTCAAAATGACAGCAGACGCAGATGCAGGTTCGTTCGTTCGTGAATTGCGAGGACAGACAGGCACAGGATTCCAAGAAAAAACGCATGTCCATAAAGATTGGTGGGCAACCACTATATCCTACGATGACGCTATGGAAAACCTACAGCGTTCGGCTGAAGAACGTGAAGATATTTTAGCACCCGTTAAAAATATCAGTGCGGTTGTAAATGAAGATGGTGAATTTGCTTTCGATGTTCAAGGTCGTGAGTTTATTCCTACGGATTGGTCGTTACAGCAATTCTCAATCCGTTCCAATGTTCCGTCATCTACGGTAATCCAAAAGCTACGTTTGCAAGAGGATTTTGATGAGGACGATGCTGCTGTTATGGCTGCGTTGGGAAACAACGCATTGCGTCGATTAGACCAAGACAAAATATATCGTATGCGAACGTATACAGATGGAACTTGTCGAGCGTTCGTAACAGACCGTTATGCACCGATTGATAATCGTTGGTATCTTGAGCAGTTGCGAACCAATTTGCCTGAAGGTCGATTGTCGCATTGGCGTGGTGATGAGGATACCATTTTCGGTAATATCCTTTTGCCTGATACCATTATCGACTACGGACAATCAGACGATTCTGATTATGGTGGTATGATGTCAATTGGTAATTGTGAAATCGGCAAACGTCGGATTCAACAGGTTCCGTCATTGTTTCGCTCTATCTGCTTGAACGGTTGTATTTGGGGTCAAGTTGAAGGTTCCGCAATTAAGAAACGCCATATCGGCACTATCGACTTAGTTGAATTGGGTGGACAAATTGCCGCCAACATCAACGAACAGTTGCCATTATTGCCAATGGGTGTTCGCAAGTTGCTTGAGTTGCGTGAAATGGAAGTGCAAGACGTTATGATGAAAAACGTGTTCGCTGCCGTTGCAATGGAAAATAAGTTTTCCAGAACTGAAGCGTCTGAAGTGTTCGGGCAATGGGTTGACAATGAGCGTCAAGACAAAAACCTATTCGGCGTAGTCAATGCGATTACTCGTGCTGGTCAAGTTTTCAATAATCAATCATGGGTCAAGTTCGACCAGATTGGTGGCTCAATGTTGGATATGTCAGAATCTCGTTGGAGTGGATTGGTTTCCCGTGCCGATACTTTAACCGATAAGGATTTTGAGAAAATCTATGCGGCTACGGTTTGAGCGACCCCAAAAATAGCTCAACGCTATTCGTGGTGGTGGTGCTATCGTTCATCGTCGGGCTTGTTTCGGGATTCCTGAAATGGGTGAATGAGCGATAGCAATTCCCGTCATCGGCTAAGGTCGGTGGCGGGTTTTTTTACGCCTATGCAATTACCCCCTCTGATGGGGGGCGGGCCGCCCCGGTCGGTAACCCCCCAAAGGTGGGGTATTTTTTATTAAAGTTTTGTATTGTATATGGTCGATATTATGGTATAATGAATGTGTGCCTATAGTGTATATTTATATAGTTACTATGGGTGGTATGTAGACTACTGTCTCTCCTATCCCTACCCGACAACTGTCTATCCAAACTGGTCAGCCAAAACCCACCGGAATTTTTTGACTTTCTTTCAAGATTCCAGTAGCGCCTGACCGATATAGATGGTATACTGATAGTGTCTCACCTTACCATTCCACACGATTGCTTATGGTGAATAGTCAGCTAAAATATAAGGTCTAGTAACCCCTTGGTGATAATGATCTGTTGTGATGCTGCCTCGACTAGTATATATATCAAAAGACAATTCAATGCTATAGATATAATACTAAGTGTAGTGAGTAATCCAATTATGAAATTTTTCATGCGTGTTATCTCCCTTCGTTAATACTATATACACAATTAGTAATATAACTAAATAGAGAGTGCTTGTCTCTGCTCTTCATACCCGACGACTGCTTATGGGGCATAGTCAGCCAAAATAGATGTACAAGCTCAAGCTGCCCGACGACTGGCTATGGGAGATAGTCAGCTAATATAATAACTAAATAGACAGCCTAATATAATAACTGAAAAGAAGATGGAGAGGACTAGAATGAGTCCCGCCCAGTCTATAGGAGGCTCTTGATACTCTTGCGCCGAGTTGGAGCTAGGATCGCTATCTGGGGGCTCATATGGGTTCTCATGTCTCATCTAATTCTCCCCGACGACTGGCTATGGGAGATAGTCAGCCAAAATCGCCCTATACTCTAACCGTAAAAAATAAGGTGGAAAAAATATTAGCATAGAAAAAAAGATAGATATAATATTAATACTGTGCGATACACAT
>DUBF01000001.1:4105-9023 GCA_012960465.1 Rhodospirillales bacterium
AAAATATTAGCATAAGAAAAAAGATAGATATAATATTAATACTGTGCGATACACATACATTAAATTATTATACTTAACTCACCAGTGTACTTGGCAATATAACTAAGGTGGGAAGTTAAATAATATACTAAATTCTTTTCTGCTAATATGAACGCAGAAGGAAATATATCAAATAACCTTTAGATTACACGAAGAACTACTCACTAAGAAAGACTCTTGATGAGTAATATACCTTATTATCATACTCCCGAGCAAATTCTGCACATATGCGGCCGGAAAAATTTTGACTTTTATCTAAAGATTGGGCTTGAAATTTCCGATGTGTATATTATAATAGGGATGTAATTGAATGGAGATTGACATGGAGACAGCAATGGATAAGAAACCAGCAGTACCTAAGAAGATTCGCAGTAAGCGAGCAGATACACCTATCGCCGACTTAATAAAATACACTCCTGACTTAGAAAAATACATTATAGCTAACATTATAACTAAGTGCGGCAAACCAGAAGGATATGAAGGCAAGCGTAAGTTTACTCTGTATAAAGGATGGGATACAGGCAACCGCCAGCGAGGTAGAGTGTGTTTCTATCATAATAGATATGATAAGAAGAAAGATATAGACACTATGGCCATTACATCATACTTTTTTACTATAACACCAAGCATTATATCTATTCACTTCCCAAATAACAAAGGAAATGATCCAGATATGCACATAGACTATCCAACTAATGGGTAAAAATCCCCACTTTACATCTTTAATATATATACTTGTGGGTAAATATCCCCCTTTATAGCTTGTTTCGTCAGCACGACCTTTCAGGATAAATTAGAGAAATCACAAAGTCAGTTAATTGTTTATATATTACTATTGTTTATTACATATAGAAGGATACTTACTACTATGGACTACACTACTCTTATCCCTATTTTAATAGGGTCTATAATACTTTTTGCATTAGGCCACGTAATTGGCTATAATATAATGAGAGAACTATCTAAATCAAAAAACTAATCTAGCACCCTCTGACATTAATTCTCTTTTTCTATCAGGGTATATATTAAACTAAACAAAAACAATATTAAAACCAACTTTTAGAATATTTAAATTCTATTGGAATATTTGAGTGTCGTGTGTATATATCTGTGGCGCACTAAATTCAAGAATAGCAGGTGAAAAAATGGGGAATTTTGTACATAATGGCTTTAGAGGGAAAATAGTTAGAGTCGTAGACGGCGATACAGTAGACCTTGATGTTGATTTAGGGTTTCATGTACATACGAAGATTAGAGGCCGACTTAAAGATGTAGATACACCAGAGCGAGGACATCGAGATTGGGAAAGGGCGACATTTATGTTTGCCAACCTTATGCACGATAACCTAGATGAAGATGGCTATTTATATTTCACCTCACATAAGACTGGTAAGTATGGGCGATGGATAATAGATATACCTGTAGTTAATTCTGCATTAGCGGAAACATGGCCTTATGAACGATGACTTCATGCTGGAACTACAAAAACTCGCATCTGAAAATGAAGATGTATCAATCACCGTAGATGAAAACGGAGAGATCGAGTTTGAAATGGATGAAGAGCTATTCATAGAGTTCATACAGCTTCAATGGCTTAAACAGATTGAACAAGGTTATAAATAGATGTTGGATATAACAAAGTTCTGTGCCATCAATACGGTCGCCATCTCTTTTATATTCCCTACAAGCTCAGACCTAGCTATGGTTTTTGCAGCGATTTTTCTATTCGGTTCTATTTATTTTCTAAAATTTCTAAAGAAATGCTTGCAACCAGACGATAATATGATATAATATATATGCAATGGCCTTGTAGCTCAACTGGTTAGAGTACCGGACTGTCGATCCGGCGGTTGCGGGTTCGAGTCCCGTCAAGGTCGCTTATGACAAAACAAAACCATACTTTATTAATAACTACCATTTTAATATTACTGTTAGGTATTATAACCAAAAATACATACGTGCTGTTGGCAGGTGTGTTTAGTTATATTATTACATGGATTAAGATTCAAGAGAAATAGCATGTTTCAACTTAAAGAAAGCCCAATACACGGAAGAGGGGTATTTGCCACTCAAGACATTCCCGCAGATAAAAAGCTATTCCAAACCCACGCCTTAGATAATAGTATCTGGATTAACATAAAGCCCAACTGTATGTATAACCACAGTAAAAAAGCTAACTGTGAGTCAGTAACAGAAGGAAAATATAAGTTTTTGGTATGCACCATAGACATCCAAGCTGGCGAAGAGCTATTGATAGATTTCACTAAAGATAAAGACTTAGAGCAGCCGCAAGAGGGCTGGTCGTATTAATTATAAAGGATGATAGAATGGCAGAAAAAGAAAAAGACACAACAGCTAAGAGAATATTAGATACTGTTGTTATATCATCATTAACATCATTAATTGCATCAATTGTTGGTGGCGTGGCATTTTATGTATATAGCCAAGCTCAAACGGCGACTGACGACATTAGGCATATTAAAATACAGTTAGAAACCATACAAAAAGATATAGAAAAAACAAACGAAACAATAATTGGCGAAATTGCTCCATTAAAGGCTGAACATGACATAGCGGATCGGCGATTTGAAGAAATAGATAAATATATCAAAAGCCAGAGCATCGAGTTCTTATTACCAGAGAATCCTACATACGACGATATTAAAAAAGAAGAGGAAGACCTTAAAAATCATTTTAACACAATGCAACAACAAGCCCCACCAAGATGAAATATGCTCGGATGTCGCCCGCATCAGCCTTCTAAGCTGATTCCATAACGAAGCGGGATGGAGGATTGGGTTCGATTCCCCATTCGAGTACTTTTACACTATTTTGTGTATAATAGGATAGAACTTCAAGTTTTATCCAAGAGAGAGTTACCTTATGAACAAAAAGCAATGTCCTAAATGCGAACAGGTAAAACCAGACACAGAATTTTATCTTCGACCAGATAGAGAAAATAAAAGCCAGAGTTACTGTAAGGAGTGTAACAATGCAAATACATTGGGTCGCCAACGTGGTATGAAAAATAAAATGCTTGAGTACAAAGGCGGTAAATGTATCTCCTGTGGATTCGATGGTCATCCTGCGGCATTTGATTTTCATCACCGTGATCCCAAAGAAAAAGAATTCCATCCATCAAAACTAAGAAATACATCATGGGATAAAAACTATGATAAAATTACAGCAGAACTAGATAAGTGTGACCTTCTTTGTAAAAACTGTCACGCTATAGCTCACGCTAAGTATTAATATCTAGTCACAAAAATGTGTATAATATAATATAAGAATCTATTGGAGACAAATTATGAAATCATTAATCTTTGCAGCAATCATCTCTCTATTTTTCGTTGGCACGGCCAACGGTGATGAGCCTTCATCACGAAACCCTTTTGGTAACGGAGTAGGCAAACAGCAATGGCAAAAGCCAGCACCGAAACCTCAAACCCCAAAAACTTTTCCGAGTACCAACTCTAGTTATAATAGGTCTACCCGAAGTAACTATAATACTCAACGAACAGTAATCTATCAATATAACTACAAACCCAACTTCTACCAGTATAATTACTATAACAGTTATTACTATCGCTCTCGTGCTAACTTCTATTACCAGCAGCGAATGAGGGGTAATGGCTTCGGAGGGTTTCTACTCAATATAAGGCTATAACTATGAACTGGGAAAAACTACATCAAACCAGCGTTGTCGCAGACCTACATTGCCATTCAGCAATCAAGTCATCTATCTTTAATAGAAACCTATCTGACAATAAAGGTAAATTCTTATCCAGACTATTCAAAGAAAAGTTCTGGCCTTTTAGTAATAGAGCATCCTTTCCCAAATTAATGAAGGGCGGCTTAGATATAATGTTATCTACCGCCTATATTCCAGAGGGTGGCTGGTATAGCGATGTTAGTAAAGCTAAATGGATACTAAATCTATTTCCTAGCGTTAAAAGATCAATCTATGAGCAGTCTTATTTCAATGCAACACACGATGCCATTATGAAAATGGAGTCTCAGGCTGGAGAATGGAATAAAAACGAAGATAATAGACAAATTTACATATGCAGAGAGGCCAAAGATATAAAAAAGGCCATCAAAAAAGGACACATGGCCTTAATTCACTCTGTAGAGGGCGCACATTCCCTCCAAAACAACTCAGCCAAGTCATATCCTCACGATATTCCAGAAGGCTACCAGCAAAAAGAAGATGACGCTCTTGATAATCTACAAAAACTATACGATTCCGGCGTTGCATATCTGACGCTCGCCCACTTTTATCCAAACGACTGTGTTTATCCTGTATTTCCGTGGCCGGAATACGCTTCTGGACATGGAGACTGGGCTACAATGCTCGGAAAGTGGGATGAAACTAAGGGTCTTACCTCTGTCGGCGAAAAGATCGTGGAAAAGATGCTTGATTTGGGTATGCTAATTGATATATCTCACTGTACACCATTAGCAAGACAGCAAATATTTGATATAGTAGACCACCACAAGATGCAAGAGTGCTTACTGGCCTCTCATGTGGGTGCGTTTTCTGTAAATAGAAATATGTACAACTTTACGGACAGGGAAATTAAGTGGATGTCAGATCATGGCTGCGTAATGGGTATTATTTTTATGAATTATTGGCTATCACCAACAGATACAGGTCTTGGTCTTAGGTACATAGAAGAAACCATAGACCATATGAGGAGCGTTGGCTCATCAGACTGTGTTGCTATTGGAACCGACTTCGATGGCTTTACAGACCCTCCTGACGAGATTGTAGATATGTCTCAACTCCCACGCATAACGAAATACCTAAAGGCTCTACGCTATCCAGACGATGTTATACAAAAATTTTTAGGAGCAAACGCACTTAGGTTACTAGAAA
>DUBF01000002.1:0-814 GCA_012960465.1 Rhodospirillales bacterium
GCGGCGTCGGCGGATATGATGCTGATTTCGACAAGTCGCAGCATCGTTTGCAGCCAATCCGAATTGCAACCTTTGCAGGTCTCGTCTTTGGCAGCTTCTCAAACGAAGCACCACCCATCGAGGACTACCTGGGCCCGGCAATCTGCGAGCGGTTGTCAACCGTTTTCGCGCGACCTGTGATGATCACCGGCTACCAACTGCACACCATCCGCGCCAACTGGAAGCTGCTCTACGAAAATTCACGGGACCTCTACCACGCGCCCCAACTTCACAAATTTTTTGGAGCCTTTGGGATAGTCCAACCGAATCAGAAAGCCCGAGCCGAAATGTGGCATGAGGGCACTCACTGCTTAGCAACGATTTATGAAGATACAAGCGATCGAAAGAAAAAGATCAAATTGGAGGAACCCCGTGTATCCGCTGAACGGACAGCATTGCCAGAAAATATAGCAATTTCGATCATTGGTATCTTCCCCAACTGCCTTTTCACTTTGGTTGGCAGCGCCTTCAGCGTTCGCCAGTTCCGCCCCAAGGCGCCGGACCGGTTCGAGGTTCAATACACCTACTTTACTTATTCCGACGATCCAGCCTGCTTAAATGAACACCTGTTGCAAAACAACCAATTTGGCCCGGCTGGTTACGTCTCGATGGAAGACGTCGAAGTGGTCGAAAAACTGCAAGCTAATATCGGACTGGGTGCTGATAAAGGATCGACTTTGCTTGCTATGGACGGTGCATACACAACACCGGATCGGGTCGATCATATGATAACGGAAGCCAATTTGCGCTCCATGTGGAAATGGGGCTTGTGAGC
>DUBF01000002.1:824-1457 GCA_012960465.1 Rhodospirillales bacterium
ATAAATTTGCAAAAGCCCCATGTGGAAAGGATATGCGCACTTCATGGGGTTTACTCCTCCCGAGGGAAACGAGCAGCCGAAATCGGAGGTTCGGTAGGGATGGCTACGATCGATTTGGACCGTGAGGCGCTGTTCGCCATAGAGCAACTCAACAAGGCCTACGCTCGCTGCCTCGACGATGACAATCTGGAAGATTGGCCTAATTTTTTCCTCGAAGACAGCCACTATCTCATTCAATCGCGTGAGAATCGCAATGCAGAACTATACGGTTATGTTCTCTATTTCAAGAACAAGGCAATGATGCGCGATAGAGTTAAGTCGTTACGAATCGCCAATTATTATAACATCCACACTGATCGCCATCTCATCACTAACGTGGATATTCTAGGCGAGAACAAAGGCCAATACCAAGCTCGTGCCAACTACATCATTATACAGACTGATGCCGATGGTCGCTCGGAACTATTTTCGGCCGGCGAATATGTCGACCAAATCGTCTTCGTCAATGGTGCACCAAAATTCAAGGAACGATTGGTGCTGCTGGATACGGCAAACATACTAGGCCTTGTGGCTGTGCCGCTTTGATTTGACTGAGGTTTGTTGTCTAGCTGGCATCGACGTTGGGGCTATTCT
>DUBF01000002.1:1490-8986 GCA_012960465.1 Rhodospirillales bacterium
CGTGATCAGTACCGAGCTGGTAAGTTCGCAGTTTCAAGTAGTGAGTTGCACCTACTAGCTAGTAGCTACTAGCTTCGTTGCTTAGAAGTAGTAGCCATTAGGTAATAGCTTCTAGTTAATAGCTAACTACGTTGCTTAGTAGCTAGTAGCTAGTTGTAAGAACATCGCCATAAAATAATTAAATAATAGTCGTGGAGGTTAAATTTTGAAATGCTTCGAACTGTGCGAATTATAGCAATATTCATTGGATGCTGGTGAAAAATGTCATTTTTGCTGACACTTTTGCAGCCTGATTATGAAGAAAATCCTGAGCGTGCGCTTATCGGGAGTGCTGCTAATATCGTGCAAATTGGCGAGTTCCAGTTGCTCCAATTGGCTTATTTCGAATGGTATGACCATGATATGTCAGACGACATTACCCACTGCGTTTTTCATGCCTACATGGTTGATGGACAAGTCCCTCATTGGGCAAAGAAATATGCTCAAAAGGTGGTCGATGCCGATGTAGCCGGTACCATCGATATCAATCATGAATATTTTCATAGCTATGATCAGGAATCTCACGACTTCACCAATACTGGGATTCGGCAATTTGTCATCGCCTCGTCGGTAATCGCGGCCCTTTTTGCTGGTGGTCTAGTGCTCAGCCATTATTCGGCGCAAGAAGGATCATCGGTATTGCCGCCTTATTTTGATAAACGCAACTTCGATATTAAAAAAACGTCACCAGTTAAAAAATTCCTCTGTGCTTCCGTGGTAACGTGACTAGAATAGAGTATGTGTTTTGGTTCAATAGGGAGAATACCTATCAATGTTTGAATTCGCAGGCGATTATGAGACTGCCGTCAATTGGGTTTTTCTAGGCATAACGGCTATCATAGCATTTAAAGGCATCACCACGAAAAATGCGGACGGTAAATCGGATTTTGTGCATTTGCTGTTTGGTTGCATTGCCGCTGTTTTCTTTTTTCTAGTACTGTTTCAAGATGTTTTGGGTGTTGTTCAGTTTTAGTTTTAAGATTTTAGGTAAAAGTGACGTATTTTAAGTATTCTTGAATAAAACAGCTAGTAATTTTGATCCTATTTCTATGTAATAGGGTACCGAGGGTGGTGGATGTTTGGATTGCTATATTTAATTATTCTGATTGGTTGGCTTAGCCTTCTTCCTGGAACAGTGGAAGCCATCGACATCGCCCGTGTTGTTGATGAAAACTCTCCAATGGATACGCGGCGCCTTTATCCCGACGCCGTTCTCAAAACTGCTTTAGAAAAAACCACTAAAAATACGGCACTTTTAAAATTGAGCGTATTGTTAAAGGTATGTCCCGCAAGCGATCTCTGCGCGAGTTGTTGCACGGGGAGAGTGTAAATGTACATTCAACTCCAACACGTGCCGCATGGGAAAAACATGCTCTGCCAATTTATATTCCGATTCGAAAAGGTATTCTTGGCTACCGGCTCTTACTAATAAACCAGGAAGATTTAGGCAAATTCAAAGCTATTCGTGATGTAGGTGATCTTAAAAAGCTTCGTGCCGGTCTTGACATGCAATGAAGTACGACCGCAACCATGGAGACCCTTGGCTTTCGCATTGCTAAGGGCAGTGTCTATGAGGCCTCTTTGCGATGCTTAATCACCAGCGTTTTGACTATTCTCCACGCGGTATAAATGAGATTTACCCAGAATTTGAAAAGCGCGAAAGTAAGTTTCCGAATATGATCATTGAGCAACAATTTTTTTTATATCCCATTGCCGATCTATTTATTTGTTAGCCCAACCTAGCCAAAATTTGCTTAACGCATTAAAGTGGGCCTTGAAGTGATGCTCACAATTGGCACCTTAGACAAGCTATTCAATGATTTTCATGCCACTTTTATTAAGCGTAGCCAGTTGAGCGAAAGGCAAATATTCCGCATGGAAAATGCCTTGGTTTTTGAAAAGACTCCGGGCTCCAATTCCAAACTGTGGTTCAAACCTAATTCCTAAGGTTTATACATCCGCTGCTTATCATCAATTTCCGGGATGCGGAGTACACGCTTTTCCGGCGGCAGTTGGAGCTGTTTGTGAATGTAAATAGCGCGACTACGTGCAGTTGACGGTTTTGAATTTCCATAAAGAATTTTGTCGAACAAAGAGGGGCCATCTATTGCCTCTTCATCCGTTTTAAGGGCTAAGACGTAGTCGTCAAACGCTGCCTTATATTTCTCCTGGCGATCTTTGATAATACCCCGATTAGCGTAGGCTGCAGCCAATGTGCCGCGGCCTGTTAGATCTTTAAGATCAAGAGTTTTTTCAAGAAATTTTATCAAGTGTGTAAGCTCGGCAAGGGCTTCAGTATATTGTTCCCGTTGCATAAAAACCAAGGATCGACCCATAAGGGCACCCCGGTGGTTTGGTGCTTCCTCTAAAGCTTTGTCAAAACTATCCAATGCTTCGTCATACTTTTTATCACCAATGAAAATGTCGCCTTGGCGGGTATAAAAATCACCGGGCGTGCCGCGAAAAAATCCTTGGAACAGGGCATTTACAGTAAAAAAAACGAAAGTTGCGACCAGACAGATGATGATAAAACGTTTAATGACGCGCGGGTTCATATTTTACTCTCAGCGATCTCTAAAAAAGGGTGTTCGTATATAAATAGGAAAACACAAAGCACAGGAAAATAGAAGTCATACTTGCGCGTTTCTTAAGATTTGCCCGTCCGGCATCATCAATGTCGCCATTTTTCCGTATGTGCCGGCGAATGGCCAGGGTCAAAATTAAATTACGAACTGGAATGAAAAGGGCAAGTGCTAGAACGACGACCCATAAGCCTTGATACTGTGCGCTAAATAACTCAGCCATATTAGTTCTCTGTACTGTGCTTCACAGATAGCTTTAGACAAGAAAAAGGGGGAAGGGACAAGTATTTCTTGGCCCTTCCCCCAAATTCATGAGATGGAGTTTTATTCTCCAGCCTGCGGAGCGACGTCACCGATATCATCTACCAGTGCCTCGACATCTTTATCAGGCATTGTTGACATTTCCATCTTAAAGGCCAGGAACCACATCATGGCTACACCAAGTAACCAGAAGAGGATCTGCCAGGCCCAAATGGACGGAATACCAAAAGTCCAGCCATCAACACCGGCATTTGGCGCACCGAAAATGTCGTTACCAATAACAGCACCTGGACCAACACCGAAGAACAGCCATGCAATAGCAGCAGCCCAAGCCCATGGCACCAGACCTTTTTTCGCTGGTGACAAGGTAGCATGCTCACGCAGGAAGTTGTGATACTTCATGCGATGAGAACGAGAAGTTTCGTCCTGCGTCATAGCTGAGACCGGCAGACAGACGGCAAGGTTGAAGATAATACCCCAACCAGCTGAATGCATCGTCCAAGGCCAGCGACCCCACGGCAACGCGCCGCCTAATAGCTTTTGACCAATGGTCTCGGTAAAGATCACAGCCAGCAAGCCAGCAGCCAGACCCCAGGTTGCGCCCTGACGGGTGATCCATGGGAACCATGTTACACCAGCCAATGACGGCCACATTTGGAATCCGAAGGCCACAGCAAGACCACCTAACAACACCAGGGCATCTCTGGAGAATGTTGCAACCATCAAAGCTGAAAGCACAATGAAGGCAACACCAATACGACCCCAAAGTTTTTGCTGGTCGTGAGAAGCGGATGGGTTCAAGTACCGTTTGTACAGATCACGTGTTAGCATTCCGCCAGCCGTCGACATATAAGCCGCGCCGGTAGATTGCATCGCAGCCAGGGCACAGACGGCGAGAAGACCGACCAGCCACGGAGCTGTATCCGCGATTGTGTTAATATAGTGCGGTACAATTGCGTCCGGCTTTTTGGCAATTCCGGCAGATAAAATTGTTGAAAGGTTCAAGCCAGCTTCTGTCACTGCTGGGTTAGCACCTAGAAGATGCGCGCCCATGCCTTGGAAGGCCGTGAAGAAGAACAGAATTAAACCGATACCAAACGAAGAAGCCCAAACTTGCTGAATTGCAAATGGCTTAGGATCTTTGTTGCCAAAGGCCCACATAGTAAACGCTGGAGCAGATTGAATACCCATAAGCGCAAACATGTAAGTTAAGCACATCATACCCGTCCAGAGACCGCCAACCGGGGTTTCTTTACCAAGGCCAGCCGTGAATTGGATAACACCAGGTATAGCGAAGTAGGCATTGTAATCGCCACCGCCATAACCTTTTGTGGTGCCCCATTTACCAACGCTAGAGGCGCCGAGTTTGGCGAAACCAGCATTCAATGCTTCAAAACCACCAGCCGCATTCAAAGCGATAAAGCCAACGATGATGATGCCTGCGGCAAGCAAGATACATTGTAGCGTATCCACGTAAGCCACAGCGCGAAGACCACCAGTTCCCACATAGATCAGCACGACAAGAGACAAGGTCCACATACCGACGTTAACCGAAATCATGCCGTCAGTCAGCACGTTGAACAGGAAGCCAGAAGCTCCTAGCTGAACACCAAGGTAAGGAATCGAGAATAGTAATGCCACGAGCACGGTAAGAATACGGATACCGTCGCCTTGGAAATAATCCGAAAGCATTTCACCCGGCGTTATATAGCCAAAACGTTTACCCAGCATCCACTGACGTTTCAAGAACATCACACCAGTGAACGGGATTGTTATGGTATAGAAAGACGCATAGGCATATTGGAACCCGTCACGATAGACGAGACCCGGATGTCCCATAAATGTCCAACCCGAAAACGACGTCGCCGTTGCCGCAAGGACAAACACCCACATCGAGATTTGACGACCAGCAATAAAATAGTCACCAGCCGTTTTTGCCATTTGTGCCGACTTTATGCCCCAGAAAATACAGTAGGCCCAATAAAGTACGACGAACGTAAAAAGCCAAGTTACTTTTGCGCTCATGTTTAATCCCTCCTATCAGAAATAAATTGTAAATGTCTCCAAAAAAAACGGTGCAAATTCTCCCGAAAAACACCGAGTAAACTCTCCAATTAGCCCATATACTAGGTAAATCGGCCAATAAGCTATTGGCAATTAAGAGCTTCGTTGAAGGCTATCATACCTTTTAACGTAGATCCAGCTCTTTATATGTTTCAAAATGCTAAATTGAGTTAAATTTAAAAAAAATCATTGAAATATAGTTAAGGAATTACTGAAGAGTATCAATTTATTTTCTATTAAAAAGAGTGTATAAACTAATATGCAGAACCCAGACAAGTGACGATAATCGCAGTTACGGTCACCACCTTATTTTATCCTATTTTACGGGAGTTAGATTCCAAAGGCTCTCCGCATTTTTGTGGGCAATGGCGTGAGCTGATTCGAGAGGAAGTTCGCCCAGAGCGTTACGCCACAATTTTGCTTGCCCTTGAAATTCTTCATACCAATGATGCAACCATACATTATCGAGCGCAAACACAAATCGGTCCGAATGTTCGGACATTAGTTTCTTCCATTCGGGTTTTAAGTTTTTACCTTCGAACAAAATAGTCCATGGCTGATTGGTTTTTCGAACCGATGGTGGAGTGGTGTGGGATGTCATGAAGTAAACGTTTGGGTGAGATTGTATGAGCTTTCTAACCTGACCGGCATTGAGTTGCGCCATATGGATGAGCACAAACTTCATGCTTTTGTTCGTGCGGGCTAAGTCTTCGAATGCTGAAAGGTATTTCGGGCCGTCGTTGCCAGCCGCTCTAAACTCAATATGAACAACAAAAGGCCAGCCCCTCTCTTTCGCAATTGAAAAGGCGGCCAACACTTGCTCGCTATCAAATGGAAGGATAACTTCCGGCGCTTTATTCCCTTTCTGAGCATGCCAGATTATAAGTTCAGCCATTGCATTAAATTCAGACATGTTGGCCTGTTTATTTAGGAGTTTGTAGTATTTAGGATGATTATTGTTGTAAGCTTTTCCTTTGGTACGCATTGAGGCGGTGATCCGATCAGGGTGTTTACGGGCAAGATCTGCAATGTGGTGGGGTTTTACTTTATTGCGAGCTGCCAAAATGACGTGTGCAATCCCTGCTTTATTCAACAGGCTGACTATTTCGCTTTGGTCTACATCTGGATCGATCTGGCTATGTGCATCAATGAGAGGCAGCCGATCAGGCGCTTGAGCTTGTGCCAAGGTGGTAACAGCCAAGATGCATAATAATAAAAAAATACACCTTATCATTATGGCTCCTTTGTGCCGAGCGACGGGGGCTGTAGTCTACCACTCCAGCCGAAAAAAACAACTGCGCTTGAGAAGGCCAATAAGATTGAGGGTCACGAAAAAACCTCAATGGCACGACGGGACCATCAGGGTTAAAGCTGCTGGTCGCTTACGAGAATACAGTTACCTATCAACCACGGTTTGATTTCTATGGAATAGGTGAGCGCAGCGTAAAGAAGAACATTGGCATTGAAATGGATAAGGCGGTGGCTCGGGCTTTAAGGTCCGCTAAGTAATTTTATTGAAATCGATATTAATTTAGCGATTTAGATTTTTTAGCAGTTCTTGATTTAAGCTTCATTGCTGTGACTTCGTAAATATCAAGGCCACAAAGATCGGCAATATTCGTTTATTCAGCTTGATCTGGATCGGCTAGGTCACTTTCTTCGCTCTTGCCGCCGGAAGGATATTTGTGCGAACCCATTCTTAAAATAAGGGCGCCTGCAGATAATAACAGTATTCCGCCTGTAACAACGATAATTTTAATATCAGGAACGTGATCAACGTTAACCATTCCTATTAAAAGGCGAGTTAACGCTGTAATTGCTACGTATACTAAAAAACGTACAGGCATATGATTGGTTTTAAAGTAAATACCGACCATGGCACCAAGTTCTAGGTAGATGAATAGTAATAAAATATCTTCAATGGAAGCTTGACCTTTATCCGACATCGCAATAAAAGCGTGAAATGCTGCCCAAACAATTGTTCCACCAATAGCGAATAATGCTAATAAATGAAATGCTCGAACCAGAATATCACCCAAAACCTCAATTAATTCTTCTGTGCTATCGCTGATAAGAACAATACGTTTAACTTTCATAATCAATACCTATCAACGCGGATTAGAATTCGCGATCAGGTCTGCCAGCTTTTACCCAAGCGTCATAAGAGTTCTGGGTCCAAGCATCGAAGAAAGCAACGAAATGAGCAAAGAAAGTTAATTTAACTGGCTCGTTGGTGTTAGATGCTTCAGACACTTTAGGCTCATCAGCGTTGTAGTATTTATTAGCTAAATCCGTGTAGGTAACGTCTACTTCGGTGGTTTCTATTTTAGATAGTTTGTTCATCGTAAAGTCCTAGTTAGAGGTTGTTGGTCCTAATCAAAATTGAGTTGCCTCTTTATATACCTGTGAGAATTTAGGAGTAGCGTTCAGTTAGCAGTGCAGCCATGCACATATGTGCAGGACTAAAAGGTACTTCCTGAGCAATCTATTGCGGGTTATTCGCGACGTCAGTTTATTTCTAGTCACAGAATTTTAGAGGGAGGCTTCTCA
>DUBF01000003.1 GCA_012960465.1 Rhodospirillales bacterium
GTGGTGGCGTATTGACTATCGACCGTGACTATTTTCGGCTACGTAAACCGACTGAGAGAAGGTTATATGAGCTCATCGGATTCCTTTAGTTTTACTGCACAACTTTTTCATTAAACAATGCCTACCCTTCGATACCTGGGCTTGTTATTTCATCATCTGGTGACACAAAGCTAATCTGAATCTGTGGTAATTCAACCAACTCTTCTTCTGTATATAGTTCATATAAGTTAATCTCTTCCACCTAAAGTGACAGACTAAGTCATGACAAATGCTGTTTATATGTAGGTGCATTTTTCAAGTAATCAATTGATTTTTGGCTTCGTTTGCCGGCACTTTTATCCATTTCAATATTCATTGCACCCATAATTTCTTTAAGCATACCTTTTTTCCTATTGTTACTTGAGTAGCAAGAAAAACAGTGGCTGATAATATCTTTTGATGTTGCTTCAGGAAAGATTGATATGACTTGTTCAATTAAACCTCTAACAGACGCCTTAAAATCAACATCCGCTTCACCCCATGCACTTTCTTCCCTTTCAAGGTCATTCAATATACTGTAGGGGGCGTACTCTTTTTTATTGACATTAACCCAATGGCGTATTGAACTTGTGAACAGATAGCCATTATTCATAGCCCATAAAACTCCTTGTTTCGGAGTGAACACCTTAGGTAGCTCTTTTTTTTCTTGCGCCAATTCAATAGAATCTAATGCCAGCTCCCCATCTCGATACGTCCCCGAACATATAGCATTTACAAGATGTTTACTTCCCCAGTATGGCATAAAACAAAGCTCCCATTGCCTCAAATGTTCACTAACGTCTTCTTTTGTTGCTCCATCAAACACATCGATAACTACTTCATCAGCCAAGCCGCCAATACACAGTTTTATCAACTCAAAATATATTGGGTTGTCTAGACCTTCTGCTGTTAGCCAATATGATGCCAAACTCATAGTTGTCCCGGGCTTTAGGTTTGTGTCTTCAATAATTAAGTCTCTAGGATTTTTTACCATCAATCAACACTCCATTCAAGGCGTTTCATTCTTAAATAAGAAACTAGTCAATAAGGGGAATGACACCTTACTTTCAGCCGCTAAACCTAGACTAGTTAAACTTATGATCAATCTATAAATTAAATACTTCACCCATCACACGCTCAACTACCGCGCTTTTATGATTAGTTGATAGGTGGGCATAGCGTTCAGTAGTTTGTGTGGATTTATGCCCTAGAACTTGTGCTGTTTCGTACAGTGTCGCGCCTGCCATAACCAGGTAACTTGCCGCAGTGTGACGTAGATCATGAAATCTAAAGTTTTCAATACCCGCTCGATTAAGTGCGCCGCGCCATTGCTTGGTAAACTCAAAAGGTTTATCAAGTTTTGTGGGACTGTTGAATATTAAACTGCTTCCTATTTGCCTGAATTTTTTTAATTCAATCAATGTTATCTCAGGAATAGGGTTCATTCTCGACTCACCATTCTTTGTATCAGTAAGTCGTGCTAACCCTTTATCAAAATCAATATCATCCCAGTGTAACCC
>DUBF01000004.1:0-512 GCA_012960465.1 Rhodospirillales bacterium
TTAATCGTTATGTGCTGACGATACTTCCCCAGTATGACTTCACCTGTCTTTGGGTCTGTTTTGTCTCGCTCAGGTAAGTTTTGCCAGAATGCTCCGTAGAAGCGTCCATGAAGTTTAAAACTGGATTTGCTGAAGATTCTGTACAAGTATTTGCCGTTAAACATGGATAAGTGTTTAGGGTCTTCAATTCCGGAGCTTCTCTTTAATCTTTTCAAAAGCAGACACATCTGCTCATCTCCAAGGTCAAGATCAATGACGGCAGCCTCAAGGTGACAATTAATAAATTGAAGTTGTTCTCTCGCGTTATTAGTGAAGTCATTATCTTTGTATGGAACGCGTCGTGCCTTCTTATCGGCAGGGTCTTTAGAATCTTTGAGAATGATAGTCTCTTTAGCGCTATTTGGAATAAGCATCCAAGGTTGCAGCCCATATTTATTAAACAATGAAATCAGTTTGGAGGTAGCAATCATCCGTGATTGAAACGAAGCACCAAACTTAGTAATATCATGTCA
>DUBF01000004.1:522-8841 GCA_012960465.1 Rhodospirillales bacterium
GCAATACCGCAAGTACGCCGCTTAATATAACCAACAAGATGAACCTGATACTCCTTTAGATCAGCCCACTCTTTGTTCCAATTGCATGACGACGGACAAAATTGAACAATAGGTACAACAATGGTTTCAAGAAGAATATTCTTACAGTCTATTTTTGCATTAGCAGCCGCACCATTTTATATTTTTAAATCTGCTAGAGCCATGTCGATTTTTAAAAATGCTTTCGTCACGCCGCCATTAGATCGCGGTATGCGTAAAGGTTCTGATCTTTATTTCAATTTGAACTTACAATCTGGAGAAATCTCAATACTGCCTAACGTTACAACTCCAACCTGGGGTATAAATCAACCATTTTTAGGGGTGACGCTACGGGTGAATAGAGGTGATAAGGTACATATTAATGTCACTAATAATTTGCCCGAGACTTCGACTTTACACTGGCATGGTGTCAAATTACCGGCAGGAGCTGATGGTGGTCCGCACCAGCCAATAAAACCTTCGGAAACATGGTTAAGTGAATACGACATTGACCAACCCGCAGCAACGCTCTGGTACCACTCCCATCAAATGCACAAAACAGGTGAGCAAGTCTATAATGGCTTAGCAGGTATGTTTATCATCGATGACGAACAATCTAATTTACTAAACTTACCATCCGAATACGGCGTCGATGACTTCCCTGTAATTATTCAAGATCGAGAGTTTAATGACGATGGCTCATTAAACTATCTCGGTAGATTTGATTTAGAGAAAGGTATGCAGGGCGTAAAAGGTGAAGTGATGTTGGTGAACGGTGTTATCACGCCAACATTATCAGCGACGAAAACATTAATACGGCTAAGATTGTTAAATGGTTCAAATGCTAGGGTTTATCAACTATTATTTGATGATAACCGTTCGTTTCAAATCATTGCCAGTGATGGAGGCTTGTTAGAAACCACCGTCACCGCAAAAACAATTAGACTAGCTCCCGGAGAACGCGCTGAGATTGTAGTTGATGTAAGTGATGGCGGTATGCCGAAGCTTTTGCACCGTCCGGGCCATGATTTGATGCCTAATATGAATAACTTAAGCATTATTCAGAAAATTGGAATGGCGATATTTGAAAATGACGATGAGGTTAAAACTGAATTTAACATCCTGCAAATTGATGCAAGACAGGCTACAGCTTCTGATGCAAGTGTGCCTAATAAACTCACGACCCATGTCGATTTATCAACGCATACAATTGCCAATCGCCGTGTGATGACACTGAAGATGGATTCAGGTTCACCGCTAACCTCTATAACGACTGCAATTCTAGGGTCGCGAGACTTAATGACAATTAATGGTAAGTCGATGGATATAATGCGCATCGACGAACGGGTGAAAGCAGGTAGTGTTGAAGTGTGGGAGATACGCAACGAATCACGAATGCTGCATCCTTTCCATATTCATAACGTACAGTTTAAAATTGTCGCACGAAAAGGTGGTTTGCTCGGTCATGAAACAGGATTTAAAGATGTTGTAATCGTGTATCCGGGAGAGCGCGTAGAAGTCATCATGAAATTCCCCGAATTTCGTGATGAGAATATTCCCTACATGTATCACTGCCATATTCTAGAGCATGAGGATCGTGGAATGATGGGCCAATTTGTTGTCGTGTAAAGAAGACTGCTAGATCAACGTAGAAGGGTAATGCCCCATTATTAAGGGGCAGTATGAGTAGAGCCAGAGCAGAAAACAACATCAATTACCGAAAATTCTGAGACATCTGCAGATTTGTCCGACTTGATTAAACGAATGGAAGCTATTGCAAAAGATTAGGCGGATGTCATAAGTTTGGAGCTGAAACAACAGATTCAACTAGAGAACATCGTCAGCATTCTGCGGAGCATAAGCAGCTTCTTTACTCTCAGGATCAAACCAAACTTGAGACACAATGCCGTGTATAAAACGCGCTGAGTAAGCCTGTTTTTGCAATGCGTGTTTCCGTATCTTCTGAAAAGGATCAGGCGAATATTTAGAAAGTGTATATGGATTATCCTCATCCCAATCTTTCAATGCCCAGTAATACTCACTCTCTTTCATATCAATTCCCGGTGGCATCTCAGTTTTCATTACCTCGTTGTATTCTTCAGTCATCAAGTCACGGAGAATATCTTTAAACTCCATCGTACAGATAAAACTATCATGGACAGGTAAAACCACGGTGCTATGTTCGTTAATCGCCCTGAGCATAACATTGTTGGCTATTTGTGATGACGACATAGGGTGTTTTGTTATGAAAGGAAACCCAGTTGATTAATCAAAATCAACTGGGTTTCTTAGTTTGTGTCTGAAGAGAGAATCTTACATCTACTCTTATTTAGGTGTTTAGGTGTTCCAAAAGTAAATGGTTTAGAACATCAGAATTCCGAAAATCAGAATGGGGGTTTTCTGGTGTTTTCTGAGGACTATTTCATTGGGACTTTTGGAACACCCTGAAACAAGGAAAACTATTTATCAGAACACAGAAGACTACCCCCCCTAAAACTGGAAAACAAAATCTAATCTATATGATGTAGAACTTCCCTAGTTAAATATATCAAACACCCCCCCCTAAAACTGAGCAACCTTTCTACACTTAACTGGATATATTAAAATGGCACTCCCCCCCCATACCCCATTTCTTTTTGACACTTAACTGGTAGATATACACTAAGGGGTTTTCTAACTCTCATGAGAGTTTATGAGGTGGTGACCCCGAGAAGATTCGAACTTCTGACCCCCTCATTAGGAATGAGGTGCTCTATCCAACTGAGCTACGGGGCCACTTTCACCTCACTTTTGATATAACACTTAGACCCAAAATAACAAGAAATACACTTTAACCAGCACTAGTGTATATCCTATTCACGAATCATTCACAGAAGGTTTTAAGTGATATAGTGATATAAAGGGAGAAAGGGTTTCTGACTCTCATGAGAGTCTAAGAACCATTATATGACCTATGTGAATGTCTAATAAGGACAAGAAATGGGTTATATACTATTCACAAATCATTCACATAAAGATTCATGGGATTTTAAGGCAGTATAAACTATTGATATTGTTATGTTATTAAAGTTAGTAAGATGGAATGATATATTAGGAATCTGTCACTCTATCCAACTGAGTTACACAACCATTCAGAATTTTACACAATTGCTCAATTTATAGGAAAAGTTCTGCAGTATCGATCAGATAACTCAATCACAAAACTTTTAATAGTCATTTAATCTTGTGTAACATCTATCGCAGTGGCACAGAGAAATAAACCGTCGCTGTCTCAGTCCCGGGGTTAGTACTGCCTATACCAGCATTCGAATAATGCGAGATTGCCATACCAAGACGAGATTGATTATCTAAACGATAAGCAAATTCCATTTGTGATCTAAACTCTATCGAATGACCCAAATCTAATTTTTTATTACCACCCCAATAATAATGTGGTGCAAAAGAAGGCGTCATTACAAATCTTCGCCCAACATAAATATCTAATAAAATACCAGCACCTATAAAACCCTGAGAGGTGTTTGTAGCAGAAAAAGCCGCAAAAGGTCTAAAAATAGAAAGCTTTTTATCAGATCTATATTCAGCGCGAAATTCTTTTCCGGTTTCTTTTTTCCGATTAAAGTCATAATAACCTGCACCAATAGATAGAAACGCGGGATCATCTTTCTGACCAGTATCAGCCTTAACTTCTTCACCAATACATACCTGTGGTAAAATAATCAAAGTTAATACTAGAAGAGAAAAAATTTTATTTATAAACCGGGACATAAAATTACTTCACAATGTGTTTTATACAGTCACTTAGCTATCAAATAGTGAATACATTCTAGAATCGTTTTAACCAGAAGCAAGGAAATAGTGAGTTCTATTAGAGCTATTAAAAATAAAACTGGATGATAATCCCCACAATATTTTCCTAATCATCACTATATCTTAAAGCGTTCGGTAGCTGAAACTAGCGCAGACTTGAGACTTGGCTCCATCGCCGAATGTCCGGCATCAGGTACAATAATAAGATTTGCTTTTGGCCAACGATTTGCAAGTTCGTAGGCTGTCACAATTGGGCAAATCATATCATAGCGACCTTGTACTAACGTCGCAGGAATATCTGTGATTTTATCAAGGTGACTAAAAAAATAATTGTCCGGTATAAAAAATTGGTTCAAAAAATAGTGGGCTTCGATTCTAGCCAAAGCTAGTAAGGTATGGCCACGATCCGTACCTGCTCGGCCCCGAGAATTAGGCAACAAAGTCGAACATGACCCTTCAAAATGAGCCCAAGCGCAGGCTTCCGGTCCATGCACATAAATATCTGGATTAACTAGACGCCTGTGGTAGGAATGAAGTAAGTCACCTTGCTCCCTATCTGGAAGAAAATCATAGAACTCCTGCCATTCTTTAGGGAAGACTGTTTTAATACCATTTAAGAACCAGTCGAGCTCTTGGCGGGTGCAGAGAAAAACTCCACGTAAAATAAAGCCTAATACACGATCGGGATGTGCTATCCCATAAGCTAAAGCTAGAGAAGATCCCCAAGATCCGCCAAAAATCAACCAGCTCTCAATCTCCAAATACTGACGTAAAATTTCCATATCAGAAACCAAATGTTGAGTAGTATTATTAGAGATATCAGCAAACGGCTTTGATCTGCCGCTCCCCCTCTGATCAAAAATAATGATTTTATAATATTCAGGATCAAAAAAACGGCGGTGTGAAGGTGATGCACCAGCCCCTGGTCCTCCGTGCAAAAAAATAACCGGAAAACCCTCCGGATTACCCGAAATCTCCCAGTACATTAAATGATGGCCATCTAAATCAAGCATACCATTTGAGTATGTCTCAATATCGGGATAGAGCTGATATATTGTAGAGGATACGTCCATAACTAATAGATCCAGAAGATTAGGGTTAATCTCTTAAAAAATAGATTTATTACTTATACTTATCAAATCTTTTTATGTAAGAAAAACTAGTGTAATCTCTTAATCTAAGTGTTTTGTTGGAAAAAAAGGTAATGCTAGACCATAGAAAATTTATCAGAAATTTTTTAATTGCTCTGGCAATGAGCAGCCTTACAGGTTGCTCCGTCAACCCAGCTACTGGCGATCAAAGTTTCACCGGCTTAATGTCTTTAAATGATGAAATAAGAATAGGCCGCAAGGAACACGGTAAAATTCTGAAATCATTTGGGGGTCGTTACGATGATGATATAATTGCAAATTACGTGAATAATATAGGGCATCGACTTGCAGCCAAGTCAGAGCTTCCTAATATCAAATGGACCTTCACTGTGTTAAATTCCCCTATCATTAATGCCTTAGCACTACCTGGCGGTTTTGTTTATGTGACACGTGGTTTGATGGCTCTTGCCAGTAACGAAGCTGAACTTGCGGGTGTATTAGCGCATGAAATAGGACATGTAACGGCTCGCCATACCGCACAACGCTATAGTAGCTCGATGTTAGCGGGGGGAATTTCAATGGCAGCAAGTATTTTTCTAGGTTCGGCTGCTGGTGATTTAGCAAATTTTGCAAGTAAAGCTGCAATTCAGTCCTATTCCCGAAAGCAGGAGTTTGAAGCTGATACGCTTGGTGTCCGTTACTTATCAAGGGGTAATTATAACATTAATTCAATGGTATCCTTCCTGAATAAACTAAGAGCGCACAGCCAATTAGAAGCCAAGCGCCATAAGAAAGATCCTGCCAGTATTGACCGAGGCGATATGTTTGCTACTCACCCTCGAACAATTGATCGAGTTGAGCGCGCAATCGCTAATACCAGACACACAAAATCGGGTCTTCGTACCGGTACCGTCGATTATTTGCAGCGTTTGCATAATATGCTCTACGGTGATGATCCAAAGGATGGTTTTATTAAAGGAAGATCGTTTATTCACCCAGAAATGCGGTTTCGTTTTGAAGTGCCAAAGGGGTTCCAACTGTTCAATAACCCCCGATCGGTAATAGGCAAGGGGCCAAAAGACGCACTAATCCAATTTGACACGGCAAAAAGGCCTTATAACAAATCGATGGCAGATTATATCGTAAAAATTTGGGCACTAAACACTGATATTGGCAAAGTTGACAGGATTTACGTAAACGGTATGCCGGGTGCAACTACCAAAACACGGGTTCGCCAAAAGAATGGCATCTTCGATCTTCGCTTAACTGCTATCAAACATAATAACTCAAGAATATATCGATTTATATTCTTAACGCGTATAAATCAAACTCAACAACTTGACCTTGGCCTCCGTCAGACAACATATAGTTTGAAAAATATTTCCCTCGCCGAGGCACAAAAAGTCCGAGCAACCCGTATATATGTAAAACCTGTTGGAGCTAAAGATTCAGTTCAAAGCTTTGTCGAATTTATGAATATAAATGACTTCAGAGAAGAGACGTTCCGAGTACTTAATGGCCTAAAACCGTCAGAAAACCTGCGTCAAGGCAAACTTATCAAAGTCATCTCCGAATAAACGATGTGTGTATAACAATAAAATACAAAAAACAAACGAGGTCAGCAATAATCTTATTTAGGCAAATTCTGCCAAAAATTAAGCCGCTTGCAAAACAGCTTCTAATTTTTCCGTAGCCTGGTCTCTTTCAATTCTCTCAACAGCGGCAAACTCACCGGCTAAACGCTCAAGAGCGGCCTCATAAATTTGGCGCTCACTAAAAGATTGGTCTGGCTGGCCAACATTGCGATGCAGATCACGAACTACTTCAGCAATTAGAATCGGGTCTCCCGAATTAATTTTAGCTTCATATTCTTGGGCCCGGCGGCTCCACATAGTCCGTTTAATTCTAGCGCGTCCTTTCAGCGTAGTAACCGCATCATCCATAATTTTCTGTGAACTCACTTTGCGCAAACCGGACGTTTCCATCTTATTAATGGGGACCCGGAGGGTCATTCGTTCATTATCAAAAGTAACCACAACCAATTTGAGAGAGTCTCCGGCTATAGTTTCTTTCTCAATGCCAGTAACTTGACCAACACCATGTGTTGGATACACCACAAAATCTCCCGTTTTGAAAGTTGTTGTTTTTTGCCTTTCATTCTTTTTTGCAACCATAATACTTATTTTCTCCAAAAATATTATTCAAATTAGAAATTTTCGACACTTGCCCAGAAATACCTCACAATAAGAAATAATGTTATTGATGTAAAATTTTTCTCAGAGTGTTTACCTACACTAACTTTGGAAATTTCACCAACACAGAACAATTATATAACACAATGCCGGTCCAAGCTTAACAGCGTGACCGGCATATCAAGATTAACACAAATGTAGTTCTAAATACATACCAAACTGTGGCAAATAAAAATTAACTTTCTGAAAGAAAATTGCCTATAAGATAAAATTTTATAGTTTTACGTCTAATTTCTTAGCACAAATTTATTATGCACCGGTGCCAGCATTTTCACTTAGTTCAGCCCTCTTACCATCTTTTCCATCCCATTCTTCCCCATCGGCAGGGGAGGTGCCTTTCGTTGTTATATTTGGCCAACTTTCTGAAAAACGTGTATTAAGCTCAAGCCATTCATCTAATCCATCTTCAGTATCTGGCAAAATTGCTTCAGCCGGACATTCAGGCTCACACACACCACAATCAATACACTCATCTGGATTGATTACTAAAAAATTTTCACCTTCATAAAAGCAATCGACAGGACAAACTTCAACGCAATCCATAAATTTACATTTAATACAATTCTCGGTGACGATATAGGTCATGTTGGTCTCCGTTAAATTTCGATTGTTATAGTTTTTACCTTACCAATAGGTAACAACCTTATTACACGTTAGCTTAGTTAATGCCAAGCCTTGCCATCACCCTTTTTCTAGCTTCACCGCGGTCACGATCACTGACAAAAATCAACCCTGCAATTCTGCTTATTAAATTTGATTCATAGTGATCTACAGTACGGTCAGCAAAAGCTACTTCCCATAGCATTTCAACCATCTCGATGCGTTGCTCAGGCTCATATCGATCTTTTATTACACGTGTAAAAGCATAAAGATCGCTTGCGTTCTCAATTATTTTCTCAGCCTCTGAGATCAATGTTAAACTTTCTTCACCATTCAAATTAAAATGCTGTTCCATTAAACTTAGAATACTTTTACGCTCTTGATTATCGAAGTTACCATCTATACAAGCAGCTTCGACCAACAAGGCGGCGGCGGCGGCTTGAAGTTCGTCCTTCTTTGGCCGACTTACTTTCGCGGAACCCCCCAATAATAACTCTTTAATTCTATTTATCATAGAGAGCTAACTAGCATGGGTATTCTCAAAGTAAAAG
>DUBF01000005.1 GCA_012960465.1 Rhodospirillales bacterium
AGATAATGAACTTAATCACTTTATTTTAATACCGATGATTATACTAAAAAGATGCTTAAAACGCCCTCAAAGGTAATATTGGTAAAAGAGTCTAATTCTTTTAAACTACTTCTTAACACTCTTTCCATCTAAGTACTACGTATATTTACTACTTGACTCCAAAGTGAAAATTATATAAGGTAAGCAAATCAGCAAATATAGAATATCTACAGAATAATGTAGTATATTCAATCAGTTTGGGTAGATTATTATTTACCCATCACATATTCAATAATCTAACAATACACGATTTACTGTTTTCATGAACTTCACACACTTAAAAGCGTTTTACACAGTAGCCAAATTAAAGAGTTTTACCAAGGCTGCCGTTGAGTTGAGTGTCTCTCAATCGACTCTCAGCATTCAAGTGCAGAATTTGGAGAGTCAATATGACATGGTATTAATCAATCGTACTAAAAAATCCATTAAATTAACAGATGAAGGAGATACCATTTATGCTTTTGCCGATAAAATATTTTCTCTGTCCTTAGATCTGGAAAATACCATTGAAGACTTAAACATGCTTAGATCTGGGAAGCTGCAAATCGGTACTACCCCTACTCTTGCCCGGTATATGCTTCCTAATGTTATCCAAATGCTAAAACAACATAATCCTGATCTTAAGTTACAACTATACACAGGTCTTTCCAGAGAAGTACTGAGTAAGGTGACAGAATTCAAATATCATATCGGTATTATCGGGAGGGTGGCATACCCGGATAACATTATTGCCAGGCAGGTTCTCAATCCGAAACTCTATTTCATTACTGCGGATAAAATGAACCCATCGACCCACCTAAAGGATCTGGAGAACTACCCAATTATTTTTCCGGAAGAGGGCTCAGCTACACGGGAATATATTATCCAGGAATTTCTAAAACGAGATATCACACTGAACGATTATATCATGTGTGAAAATCCGCCAGCTATAAAAAACATGGTTCAACTCGGGATTGGTGGGGCTTTTTTGCCATGGTACAGTATTGAGAAGGACGTTAAAGAGGAAAAGTATAATTACGTCGAAGTTCTGGATGGGTTATCTCTAAATATTGATTTGATCTATCTAAATGAAAGAAGAAATTCAATCCCGATTAAGAAATTCAATGCAATCTTAAAAGAATATCAATATTTTAAAGTCTTCACGTGATGAATAAACTCCCTACCTGCTCATTGATCCTCTATCAAAAACACCAAAAAACTAATTCGACACAATTCGAGCAGTCTATCTTATTTTTCAATGATACTATTGATATTATGTATTTGCTTTGTTCTCTCGATTAATACAAAGTTAGACTTCCATTTTAAGACTTGGTTCATCGGTTTCGGTTGAGGATCTATTCCATTGATTGCGGATTGCAGATTCCTAGAAATCGATTTACGTGGTTTTTTACCCGGACCCGGTAATTATCTGTGAATATGTTTAATTAACACAATTACACAAATAGGAGAATGATTTATGTACAGTGAAAAGAAGAATTTTGAAAAAAACCAAATTAACCAACCAGCATCTGGAATTACACGTCGTAATTTTGCGATCGGAGCAGGTGCCGGTTTTGTTTCCTTGTCACTTAGCAATTTGCTTTTTTCATCACTGAGTATGGCAGCTCAGCCAAAGAAAGGTGGAAAACTGGTTTATGCTGGTAGTTATCTTAATTCAAAGCACAAGAGTCTGAAAAATGCGAAGCACCCCTATTACGGCATCGAGATCAGGACTCGAAACACATATAACGCGCTGACCTGGGTCGATGAAGAGCTGAATGTTGTTCCTGAAATAGCCACTGACTGGGAATCCAATCAAGGCCAGGATGTATGGGAAGTCACTATTCGTGAAGATGTCAAATTTCATGATGGCCGACCATTAACAGTCGAAGATGTGATTGCCTCCTATAATTTACACAAAGATAAAAAACTGGGGACTTCATTTGTCAAAAAACTGGTGGACAAAATTGAGAAGGTAAGCACCAACAAAGTCCGCTTTTTCCTGAAATCCCCCAGCAGTGAGTTCGCCTGGAATTTAGCAGAATATCGGCAAGCAATTATGCCGGCCGCTCCGCTTGATGAGATGGGCTTTTTGGGTATCGGAAGCGGGCCTTACAAATTTGCCAAGATTGATGTCGGCCGCAGAGTCATTTACGAAGCTAACGAAGATTATTGGGGGAAAGGCCCCTATCTTGATACATTGGAATGTGTCAATTTACCTGGTACTAATCCGTTGAACGGGTACCTGTCCGGGCAATTCGACGTACTAGCCGCCGTTGATCCGTCCCTAATCAATCAATTATCAGCTACTCCCAACACAAAGATTGATATTGCCAAAGCCGGGGATCAAATTATGATGGTGTTACCAAAGTATGAAGGTTCTCCTTTCATGGATAAGCGTGTTCGACAGGCCTTAACTCTGGCGCTCGATCGGGAAGCCATTATCCGTATTGTCTTTGGTGGCAAAACCGGCTGGGCATCCAACGACACGCATATGGCTCCATTTAATGAGGATTTTTTGGCCAAAGAGCCCCGTAACATCCCAAAAGCCAAACAACTATTGGCTGAAGCAGGATTTGAAAACGGAATAACGCTTCCGACCTTTTACTACGCCCCATATGTGCCTGAAATTACGAGGGTGTTATCCGTTGCGGCTGAGTCAGTCAAGGAAGCGGGTATTACCATGAAGATCGAAGAAAGGCCGATGGCGGGATATCGAAAATGGCGGGTTGAGAACAAGGAAAAAACAACCAAGCACCGTTTCGCCATGGGACCGGTGGGGCCTCGCAACCCAGCTATGAATCTTTTCCGCATGGCACGACCTACCTATAACGAAAGTGGATATTGGCATCCCAGCGCCGAAGGTGACCGATACATTGAACTTTACGAAAAAGCAATGAGAACTGGAGATCCCATTGCCCGTCGAAATATTTACCATGATATGCAGAGGATATTGCAGAATGATGTGCCGGCAATTTTTCTAACCGGTCGCCGCGAAACCATTGCCTTCAGGTCTAATGTGCATGGGTTAAAGGCACATTCCCAGCACTGGTCGCTTCGTTTCAACGAAGTTTGGAAGTCATAACCATCAACTGCTTTCGCAGACGGGGGACAATGAAAAAAGGTTTGTCCCCCACCTCCCCCCCTAAAAACATAACTGGAAAGCCAGCAGGTCATTGAGACTTCTTCAAGATACGAGTTGAATTTAAGGATTTGCTATGCTGATTGCAATTTTAAGACGTGTTGGGTTGTCACTAATCATTATTTGTTTAGTGGCTGTGCTTGTTTTTTTAGCAACCGAAGTGTTGCCAGGGGATGCCCTTGATGTTTTTTTAACGTCAGATGATTTGATGACCATGGAGGCTGAGGATATCGAGGCCTTACGTCACGAATATGGTCTCGATAAGCCTGCCGTTGAAAGGTTCTGGCAATGGTTTTCAGGTGTGGTGGTCGGAGATTTTGGCGTCACTTTTATCGACAAAACGCCTGTATCAGACGTTATTTGGGATCCGCTGCTGAATTCTCTTTTGTTGGCTACAGTGATTACTCTCATCGCAATTCCAGTCGCACTGGCTATCGGCATCCTAACCGGTTATTATCGCGGTCGCAAAGCCGACTCTATGGTATCTTCTTTAGCGATTATTGGTTATTCCATTCCCGACTTTGTAATCGGAACCTTGCTCATCATGTTTTTTGCCGTCTGGATTCCCATATTTCCAGCCCTTATTTTAGTGTTTGCCGATGCGTCGGTTCTGGAGTTATTAAAGGTTTCACTGATGCCAGCGGTGACAGTCATTATTGGGCACGTGGCTCACTTGAGTCGATTACTTCGTGTGGGATTCATAGAAGCAATGAATTGCGAATTTGTCGAGCGAGCAAGATTATCTGGCATTCCGGAAAAAAGGATTGTCTTCCGGCATGCCTTACCGGCATCGGTTATTCCGTCACTCAATTCAATGGCTCTGTTTATTGGCAATTTGCTTAGTGGTTTGATTGTAATTGAAAAGGTTTTCGGTTATCCGGGTCTCGGATTGCAGTTGCTTGAGGCGGTAGATAAACGGGAAGTGCACGTTGTTCAAGCGGTTACATTCCTAGGCGCTGTTCTGGTAATCGGTATGAATCTTTTAGCCGATTTAGCCATCATTATTCTTGACCCGCGTGTACGGAGCCATAAACATGAGTAATAAATCAGTTCTGGATGTCCTAACTCATAGCCCGGGTACTTCGATTGGTGTGTTCTTGGTAGCAATCCATTTGTTGAGCGCTTTGTTCGGATTTTTATTTGTTCCTTACGGCCCCACCGAATTAGCTGGAGTCAGCCTATTGGCACCCGGTTCGCCAGGATTCTCCCTTGGTACTGATGTCATCGGACGCGATTATCTAACACGTTTGGTTTTGGGAGGTCGAACCTCCATATTTGTGGCCATGCTGGGCGTCATGATCGCAGTAGTCAGCGGAGGTTTAATTGGGGTCTCAGCAGCCTACATTGGTGGCTTCTATGATGATGTGATCATGCGTTTGGTTGACATCAAGCTCTCAATACCCGGAATCCTTTTTGTGGCGCTGTGTGTGGTTGGTTTCGGTAGATCCATTCCCGTGCTTACAATTGTTATCGCTATCAATTATATGCCCGGTGCGTTGCGGATCATTCGTTCACAGGCTATGACCCAAGTACCCTTGGATTATGTCAAATCCGCTCGTTTGCGAGGAGATTCAAAGCTGTCGGTGATCGTTCGTGAACTTTGTCCCAATGTTCTGGAAGTAGTGGTTGTTGAGTTCGCCATCAGGACTTCATCTGCAATTCTGGCCGTTAGTGCTTTGTCATTTCTCGGCCTTGGTATCTCTCCGCCTACACCGGATTGGGGACTAATGGTTTACGAAGGCATCCAACAGATTTATTTTGCACCCTGGCTCGTGCTGTTTCCCGCTTTTTTAATCAGCACATTGGTGATCGGCTTAAACTTTGCTACTGACGGACTGGCCAATGCCCTTGGCCTGGATGCCGCTCGAGGCCTTGACTGAGGAGATAATGGACCTACTCAATGTAAAAAATCTTTCTGTCGGCTATTACGATCGCTTTAAGCAAATCGTACCGGCTGTTAATGATGTCAGTTTTCAACTGCAACAAGGTGAAACTTTGGGCATCGTTGGAGAAAGCGGCTGTGGTAAATCTACCCTGGCCAGAGCGCTGATGGGATACTGCCGACCCGGAAGTCTAATTATGGATGGTGAAGTGCGGATTAACAATCTGAACATTTTGCAGATGAATTCCTTGGAATTGCTCAAATTGCGGGGTGAGCGCATCGCCATGGTACCACAAAACCCTTTGAGTTCGCTCACCTACCATATCAAGGTGGGGCCCCAAGTGGATGAGATCTTAAGAATTCATCAGGGAATGGACAGTCGGTCTGCCCGCAATCATACCTTGGAACTTTTTAGCGGTACGAACCTGACTGATCCAGAGCTGATCTATGATCGCTACCCCCATGAGATTTCCGGCGGACAGCGACAACGGGTTGTGATTGCCGGGGCACTGGCTTGCCAACCCGCCATCATGATCCTCGACGAACCGACGACCGCGCTGGATACAACTACCGAGATGCAAGTTCTGCAGCTAGTGAAAGAACTGCGGAAGAAAAGGAATATGGCACTGGTCTACATCACTCATGATCTCACTCTCACTGACTACATATGCGAAGACGTGCTGGTTATGCTGAATGGCAGTGTGGTGGAAAAAGGATCAGTTAAACGCATTTTCAAGGTGCCGCAAACAGATTATGCCAAAATGTTGATTTCCTCAATTCCTCGTGTGGATTCGGAAAATGGATCCAGTTCTTTTCGACTGCTTGTTCCCGATCGAGAGCCCTTATTGAGCGTTAAGAATCTTAAATTCCGTTATGGCAGGCACGGTTCACTGTTCGCTACCTTCAAACCCAAAAAGGAACCCTTTGTCGTCAATAATGTATCATTTGATCTTGAGCGTAGTGAAACCGTAGGACTGGTGGGTGAGTCCGGCAGCGGCAAATCGACTATCGCTAATATTATCTGCGGTCTTTTGTCTGCAACTTCTGGAGACATCAATTTCGATCGTCAATCCATTAATAAAGCGGGTGAGAAACGGTCACTGGATTTGAGAAGACGTATTCAAATTATTTTCCAAGATCCCTTGTCCTCTCTCAATCCACGTCACAGGATTGAAACCATACTATCCCGGCCTCTTAAAATATTCTTCGGTCTTAAAGGTCGGGTGGCCCGTGATCGTATGGTGGAGTTGTTGGAATCAATGGAATTGGTTCCTGATCATCTTTCTCGGTTTCCCAGACAATTGTCCGGCGGACAGCAGCAGCGAATTGCCATTGCCTGCGCTTTTGCAGCCAAACCCGATCTGATTTTGTGTGACGAAGTGACCTCGGCACTTGACGTGTCCGTGCAGGCAAAAGTACTGGAACTACTGAAAGCGATCCAAACAAAGACAGGAGTCGCCTGCGTGTTCATTAGCCATGATCTAGGTGTTGTCAAGCAGGTGGCCAATCGCGTTATTGTATTGCAGAAAGGGGTTGTAGCCGAGGCTGGTTTTACAAAAGATGTCTTCGCTAAACCGAAAGACGAATACACCCAATTGCTTTTAGCGGCTGCATCTAGACAAAACGATGCGCCAATACCGATACACAACTTAGGAGACATACAAATATGAAACTCATTCAGATAACAGATCTTCATTATGTCAATAGCGGACAACAAGTGCATGGCCTTTATCCGGAGGAACGGCTGAAATCATGCATCTCTGATATTAATACAAACCACGCAGATGCTGATCACTGTATTATAACGGGTGACTTGGTGCATAATGACTCAATTGAGACATATGAAAGTCTGCGGGATTGTTTGCGAACGCTATCGGTTCCTTATCATTTTTTGATAGGAAATCACGATAATCGTGAAAATTTTCATCAGGTTTTTCCGGAGACTCCATGTGACGAAAACGGATTTATACAATCGGTAGTCGATACGGCAGTTGGTCGATTGATGCTTTTAGACACCGTTGAACACGGGCAAAACTGGGGAACCTACTGCGAAAAACGTCGAAAATGGCTCCATGTTCAACTAGCGGCATCACGAGAGCGAATAGTCTATCTGTTCATGCACCACCCACCCTTTAAGATTGGCCTGCCCTGTCTGGACCGCATCCGATTGATCAATGATGGACATCACCTTCACAAAATTATTGAACCGCACAAAAATATACAACACATCTTTTTAGGACACGTACATCGCCCTGTATCGGGAAGCTGGAAAGGCATTCCGTTTTCAATTTTGCGTGGAATTAACCATCAAGTTCCTTTTGATTTCAAGGCGCTTGAGGTGGTTCCTAAAAATCACGAACCTCCATCATATGCAGTGATTTTTTTAGAGCCGGAACAAACCATAGTTCATTTTTACAATTTTCTGGATAACTCGGTTTATCCGTATGAGCCCAAATCAAGGGCCTAATCGCTCAGTATAAATTAGCGTCCAAAGGTATTGGCCGTATCGTTATTTAACTGCCTAAAATCCTCTAATCGGTTTTCAATTTTAGCACAGTTTAAAGAGTCACCATGGAAATAGGCTAATAAAAATATAGATTTGCATGAGAGAAACAGGGAAAGCGGCCGTTATGATGGCCGCCAACAAGGATCTGGAAATCATTGAGTATCCACTTCCAGTTGTGGAGAAGGGTTGCATATTAGTACGGGTGACCTGCTGTACCATCTGCGGATCTGATCTGCATACCTGGTTGGGGAGGCGAAGTGGTCCGGTACCGTGCATCCTGGGGCATGAAATCGTCGGAGAAATTGTTGAACTGGGAGGAGGCGTGACACACGATTCCGGAGATCGCCCATTAAAAGCGGGGGATCGGATTACCTGGACCATCATGGACAACTGTGGCAAATGTTACTATTGCCGGGAAAAGGGCTTAATGATGAAGTGTCGTTCCTTGAAAAAATACGGTCATGACAGTTGCGCGCAATCGCCACATTTTCTGGGCGGTTTTGCCGAATACTGCTACATCACTCCGGGGACCTGTGTGATCAAAGTACCGGATGACCTGAACAGTGAAATCGTAGCGCCAGCTAATTGTGCACTTTCGACGGTGGTGGCCGGATGGGAGGCCATAGCCATCAAACCTTATGAGGACGTGTTGATCATGGGAGCCGGAGCCCTCGGGCTCTACGCGGCAGCTTTGGCGAAACACTATGGGTGCCGCAAGATTATTGTAACTGATATTCTGGACCACCGACTCGAGTTTATCAAAGGCTTCGGGGCCACTGATACTCTAAATACCGAATGTATGACGGGTGAACAGGTAGTGGAGGCGGTGCGGACCCTAACTGGTGGTTTTGGTGTGGATGGAGTTTTGGAAGTTGCTGGTGTTCCTGCTCTGATTCCTGTAGGACTAAAATGCCTTAGGATCGGGGGGCGGTTTGTGGAAGTCGGCACCGTTTCACCTGGAGCAACTTTTAGTTACGATGCCTGCGATATTGTACGGAGACAACTCACTGTGAAAGGAATTCACAATTATGACACCAAACATCTTCAAATGGCCGTGGATTTTTTGTCCATGACCCGAAATCAGTTTCCTTTTATAGACATCGTAACTCGCCGAGTGTCGCTGGCAGATACCACAAAAGGGATGAAGATAGCTGAATCCGGAGAGGCGATCCGGGTTGCTGTATTGCCTTAATCTTGGCCAAAAAACTTTTTTTCTGGATAAAAAATAGCTAAAGACAGAAAACCTTTTCCTTACCTGAATC
>DUBF01000006.1 GCA_012960465.1 Rhodospirillales bacterium
TTATTATCACGAAAACGTGAACATGAATTCTGGGTTAAGGTGCAAAATCATGGTAGTTGATTGTCCATGTTTTTTATCCACAGATAGATATAGGCGGATGAAGGCATTAATTGAAACTACTAGGAGAAAGTACTTATGCTAAATCAAGCTCGTGCGTGGATAGGTGCACTTACCGATATCGGTCTGTCACTTATCGCACTCGGTATCGTATTAGGTGTTTTAATTGGTAATAAGCTTGCCTTTGTTGGAGATGTTGTTGGCAACTTAATTGGGCTCGTAAACCAGCTCGGAAGTGCTGGTTTGGTAGGCCTAATTGCTTTAGGCATTATCATATGGCTGCTTAGAGGCAGATCCGCCTAGAACGAAAACCTATTAATATAATGGACGAGGTCAATTTTGGATAAATTAATTCTCTTAAAAAGAGTCCTTTGGTTTCTCGTTGAGATTTCCAGTCTTGGCCTCGTCCTTATTATTTTTCTATATTTTCTTCTGGGGCAAACATCAGGTACGTTTGTTCTTTCAGTAATTGAAAATATTGGCGTATTTGTTAAGTCCGCTGGTGAAAATACAATTGTTGCTCTGCTGATAATTATTTCCCTGGTTCTCTACCTGAATAAAGGCGAAGCTGACCCAAAGTCAAAGCCCAGAGCAAAAAAATAAGTCTGGATTAAAAATCTTTATACATATTAGCATCTACAACTGTTCGGCAGCGAAGCTGTCGTTTTCGCGAGCGTGCCGAATTCTGTTACGTGTATACCGGTTTCGATTTTTCTTTGCTTAACATAAGTCTGGAACCTGTGTGCCTGCCCCTCACTTTCCCAGTTAACAAGTGCTGTTTGATAACTTGAGCGTAATTGCACTTGGTCGAACCAGCGGCTTAAATTAGGATAACGGTCTAATGGCCAGTCCATTAAACTCATTCTGTGAATATTAGGCATCCACGCAATGTCAGCAAGTGACATTTTCTCACCGACTAACCATTTCTGATTTCGAAGTATATTATCTAATTTTGTAAAGTCGGCATGGGTACGATCTACAGATTGATCTAGCTTTTTTTTCGGAAATACATCTCTTATTTGCCATTCTTTTATAAACGCAACCAAAGTTTGATTGTTATGACTTTTAGAAAAGGTATCTAACTCATCTGATGACATCTTTTTTCGAGGTCGAAATAGAAACTCATGCGATAAAAGTTTCAAATCTGTTTGTGCTTTATCTGCGGCGATTAACCAATCATTCATGGCGATCTGATCACTACTATTACCTGGTCGCAAAGATTGTTCAGGGTATTTTTCATCCAAGTAATCAATAATATCACAAGATTCGATTAATAACGTACCGTTATCGACCAATGCGGGCACGAGACCGTGTGGATGAATAGCTTGATACTCTGGTGTAGCATGCTCATTTTTAGGTATGCTTATTAAGTGACTATGCCAATCGAGCTTTTTTTCCGTCAGCGTTATGCGCACCCGCTGTGAGCAACTTGATAGTTCACCATGCCAAAGATGGAGGCCACTTAAATTTTTGAGTGATTTGTCCATTGGCTCAATGATAGGCACACTAATTTCCTTAAGGTTAGACTTCAAAAAGCCGAAAAATTATAATTAGCCCTATAACACAATTATATTTTTGATAATAAAAATAATAATATCCCATTCATGTGGAAAATCCTTAATTTAATAAGTATTTTAGTAGTAGTTAATTGCATACGAATGTAACGTTTTAGTGTGCGTTCTTTTTGGCTTTTGCGACGCTTAAAGTGTTGGTAATTTGTCTAATTTGGATATTATTTACTAGGTAAATTTTTTGCTGTTGCAGTCTACATTAGTTCTTTACATTTGCTTTAGTGAAAAGGAATTTTTGTACAAAAAGAGAGGCTAAAATTGTGGATTGAAAACGCTTGGTATGTTGGTTGCTGGTCAAGTGAGATAAAGGTAAAAAATATAACTAGTCGAACAATCTTAAACTTACCTATGATATTTTATAGGGATTTGAGCGGAGAAGTGGTTGCGATGGAGGATCGTTGTTGCTATCGCCATGCCCCTCTATCAAAAGGCAAACTTGAGGGTGATAATATTAGATGCATGTATCATGGCATAAAATTTGATAAATTTGGTAAATGTACTGAAATACCTGGATCAGATCGCATTCCAAAAAATATGCGTGTACAAACGTTTCCTGTCATTGAGAAAGATGGTTTAGTTTGGATTTGGGTGGGTGACCCGAAAGTAGCTAACCAGAAGGATATTATCACTTGTGCATTTTTGGATGATGTGAAATGGGAATACGTTGAAGACTATCTCTACTACCAGAGTGATTATCGTCTAATAGTGGATAATCTGCTAGATGCATCGCACCTTAATTATGTGCATGAAAATAGCATTGGTTCAGATCCTAAAACCCAAGTACCTACAGAAGTGACGAGAAAAGATTTTGGTCTTCATGTAGAAGATTTTTGGAAAAATGATGATCCTCCGCCACACCATAAGAAAACAGGTAATTTCAGTGGTAAAGTTGATCGATGGAATATCTATGATTGGTATATAAAGGGTAATTTGCTGATATTAGATTCTGGATCAGCTCCGGCGGGTAGCGAAGGGCATAAAGGCGATCGCTCTGATGCTATTGAATTTAGGCACTTGTCAGCATTAACTCCCGAAACCGAGCTTACCACTCATTATTATTTTGCCCATACGAGAAATTTTTCTCTACAAGATAAAGCTATGGCCAGCAATATTTCTAAAGCTGTCGCAGAGGCATTCAAAGAGGATAAGGATATTATTGAAGAGCAACAGAAAATAATAAATTTCGATCCAGATCGTAAAATGTTGGCAAAACCTTCTGATGGCCCTTTAAACTGGGTTCGCAAGAAAATCAAAGATTACATAGTTCTCGAAATACAATCTTTGGGAAATAAATAATTTTATAGATTTTTAATTATCAGTAATTTTAGGTCCCTATAATTTTGTTAGTTTTTAGCCAATTACAAATTACCTTTATTACTAAATCTTCAAAGCCCACATAAAAATGATTAGACTGTTCAATAATGACGACATCAACTGGAGCATTGCATTCGCTTTTAAAGGCCTCAGTAGGATATAAATCTTCTGGCTCTTTTTCGCCACGAATAAATAATACCGGACAATTAATTTTGGAGGCTTCTTCAATTAAATCGGGAAGGTTTTCAGCTAAATCCAGTAAACTTCGTGGGGTCGTTATCCAGTACCATCCCGGCATTTGTATAATTTTATCTTCTTGTCCTTCAGCGATCATTTTTTTGGCAATATCTATAATTTCTGGAAACTGGTTTGCACCGAATAAGCCTTTTGAACTGGCTATTGGCAACATTTTTGTGCCACCGATGTGCGCACTTAAAAGGATGAGGGCAGGAGTATCTTGGTGAGTTGCTGCATGTTTTGTCGCTAAAACACCGCCATTTGAATGGCCAATACAAATGGGTGAAGAATATCCCTTTTCTAAAAGCCACTCTCTGGCGTACGAATTGTCTGCGATAGCCTCAGATGTTAGTTGCAAAGCACCACCTTCTACATCACGACTATTTCTAATAGCTAAAATATCGTGTCCACGTCTATTGTAAGCGAGAGAGGCTATCCCCATTGAAATTAATTCTGGGGGCAGGAATTTTGAACAACCAGTATAAAAATTCATGGTGTTTCCATGAAATAGTTGCGCAACATTTCGGCTATTAGAATTGATTTCAGGCGTATAAAGCAAACCATCGAGTTGATGGGTATCCGTAGGAATTGATATGAGGTCAATATTCATTGGGGTTGATATGAGTTAATCCTCAGCCAAAGTTGGAGCCGCCATTAACATGCATGGTTTCTCCCGTCATAAAACTTGCCTTTTCTGATATTAAAAACAGTCCTGCTTCGGCAATTTCATTTGGCTCTGCGAAACGTCCTAGGGGAAAACGCTGTTTCATCGCGTTGCGTTGTCGTTCGCTATAATCTTTAATCATTGCGGTTTCTGTTATGCCTGGGCTTACTGCATTCACGCGCACGCCTTTAGGACCCAGAGCACGGGCCAGTGAACGTGTTAACGCGATTACTGCGCCTTTGGAAGCGACATAGGCTGGGCCGCCTTGTCCTTCGCCTCCTGTTACTCCGTGAAGAACTGAAGTTGAGGTGCAAAGTACAATCGCGCCTTTGCCTCTCTCCACCATTGGTTTGGCGGCAGCTTGGGCTATTAGAAAGGTTCCTGTCACATTCACTTTCATAATATTATTACATTCATCAGCGTCAAGTTCATCCCAGCAGGCAGAAGAATGAGCCGCTCCCCAATGAATAAGGGCATCCAGCTTATTGAATTTTTTTATAGTTTTGATCACAACATTTTGACACACGTCTGCATCTGATACATCGCCAGAAACTTGCATTAAATTTGCGTTATTCTTGGGTAAACTAGAGCGCATTTTATCTTCTTGGATATCGAACGCAGTGACTTGCGCGCCTCTCTCCAGTAACAATTTTGTACACGCTAGACCAATGCCGCTAGCGGCTCCAGTTACGATGACAGTCTGATTGTTCATAATCTAAATACTCTAAAAACTTCAGTAGATGGAGTGGATTAAAATGAGGTATAATTTATTATTTGATTAATTGGTATGTATCTCCATCTCTTTCAATATAGCCATAATCTGGCGAATGAAAATGTGCTGGGAGAATTGCTGTTTGTGTTTCGGCGCATCTGTTTAATAAGTTTAACCTTGTTTGACGAGAAAGTTCAGGATCATAACAAAAATTAGTAGACCACTTTGGTTTTATAAGTTGAAGTGGGTGATGAATTACATCACCACATAAAATGGCTTGGTCACTTTCACTCTCAATATTAACCACGATATTACCAGGCGTATGGCCATATGCGGGTTCCAGTTGAATGCCATTATCAATTTGATGATCGCTTTCAACTAAGACAGCCTGACCAGATTTAATTACGGGGAGAACACTATCATTATAAGATCCATACATTATAGGCTCTGAGGGGTTCTTTTGATCTTCTGCTTTCCAATACTCAAACTCTTTTTGGGTAAATAAATATTGTGCGTTTGGAAATGTTGGGGTCCATTTTCCACCAATGAGTTTTGTATTCCAACCCACATGATCTGCGTGTAGATGTGTACATAGAACAAAATCAATATCGGAGGGTGTTAATCCAGCATTTGCTAGATTATCTAAAAAAGGTCCGTTACGTTGATGCCAGGCTGGACGTGTGGGTCTTTCTTTTTCATTCCCGCAGCAGGTGTCGACTAGAATATTATACTTCTTTGTCTGGATTAAAAATGAGTGAAAGCTTAAAAGAAGATCAAGCGTATTATCAGAAAAGTGTTGCAAGCCAACACGATTTGATAGTTGTTTGATGGTTTCAGGATTTACGTCTGGAAAAATTAAATCAGCGGCAAATGAAACGTGTTCAAGGTCAACAATCCTTTTTATAATTGAATTTCCTATATTACAGCTATCATTACTTGCGTCCCAAAGTGTATTTTTTTTCATTTAAAATTTTACCTAAGTTTTTATTTTTTTAGTCATCCACTTTTTTAAAACCTACAGTTTAAATGAAGATTTTCTTTACTGGTAGAATTGATATAAAATTTTAGTTATTTTAATTATTGATTTTATTTTATTTAGGGTCATCTAATAACTGACAGTTTAGTTGAAGATTTACAATATAATATTTATATTTGTGTATTCTTTATCCTGAAATTTAAAGTTTCAGGATAAAGATTTCTTTCTTGAGTTTACGGTTTTCTATAGCTGATTTTAGTTAGTTATGATGGCAATAAGCCTCATAAAATACATGGAGAGGATGTAGGTTGCATCGACAGCAAGGTTTATCTCTAACGCTCCTTTTTATTTTTATATTTTCGGCGGCCAACGCATATGCACGTGAAGATAAAACTAAAATTTCTAGTATATTGCCAAAATTATATTCTTATAAAAATGTCGCTCTGGATGGATCTTATTATTCGATTGGGACTTTTCGTGAAATTAAAAATGCGTATGAGTTGAAAGCACGCCACCTAAAGTTCAAACCCTTAATCTTATTAGTGAAAAAAAAGAATAACGTTTTTTATCGCGTTATCGTTGGGCCGATTACTAATAAAAATAAAAAGAAAGTGAAAATGTCTTTGATTGGGTCACGTGTTAATGATCTTTGGCTAATAAAAATTAATGGCCTTGCGAATATTGTCTATAAGAAAATCGATTACAGTAATTCTAAAAAATCGAAAGTTAAATCAAAGCCACAGCCGACAATTAAAATTATCTCGGGTTCAAAAATTGATGGTGTGGCGTCAAAGAAGAGTGATATTTTAGGATATTATCCTGGGAAAACGTTCTCGGATTGCAAGATGTGTCCTATGCAAGTCGTCATTCCGGCGGGTGATTTTATAATGGGGGAAGCTAATGGGGGGATTTCTGAAGATGCATACGCGATAAATGTAACCATACCAAAATCATTTTCTATAAGCCGATTTGAAATTACCTTTGCTTTGTGGAATGCATGTCTTGCTGATGGGGGTTGCTCAGGATATCGGCCGTCAGATGAAGGTTGGGGAAGGGCCGCGCGGCCCGTAATCAATGTCAATAGAAACGATATACTAAGTTATATCAATTGGTTAACGGAAAAAACTGGTAAATTGTATCGCCTGCCATCAGAAGCAGAGTGGGAGTATTCGGCGCGAGCGGGGACGGTTACGGCATATTGGTGGGGGAGAAAATCAGGGATCAATAAGGCGGTCTGTCAAGATTGCGGTAGTATATACGATGGTGAAAAAACAGCACGCGTTGGCAGTTTTTCTATGAATAAATTTGGTCTTTTTGATACCTCGGGTAATGTGTGGGAATGGGTTGAAGACTGTTATAATAAAGATTCATATCAAACACATAGAGAGTACCCAAAACCATTTTATATAGTGAAAAATTTTCAGAAGCATGAGAAATGTAGTCGCGTTTTACGGGGAGGTGGATGGGATGTGGCGTCAATTGGTATTGAGCCATCGTTCCGTTTTGCTAGCATGCCAAGGGTGCGTTCAAAATTTTATGGGTTCCGAGTTGTTAGGGAAATTAATTAATTACAATCATGAAATTATTTAGTTAGATTTTAGTCAAGCGTTAGTTTTATTAGGGATATTTTTGCAAACTTAACTGTAAATTCAGATCGTGATTGGTCTAACCTCGTCCAGTTTTAAAATTACGTACAAATGAATATAAAATTTCGCTAATTTAGCTTCTATAAAAATAAATGTTTGGTTAACAGTGTTCTCTTATTGTAAAGAGGCTACTGAGCTTTGATTTGAAGTATTAAATAAATTATAAAAGTAGGCGAGGATGCCGTGAGTTTGCGTAATGATTGTCCAGAAATGCTGGCGCTTGAACCACGTATTATGTTTGATGGAGCCCTTGTTGTTGATGCAGTTGATGTTACCCTAAATTATGAGGTCAATAGTATTGAGGCTGAGCAGGAGAATGACGTAACAACATCAACTAATGTGAAGCGGATTATATTTATCGATAGCAATATTCCAACATCAAGCTCTTTTAATAGCGATCTCGACGTCACATCAGAAGTTTTTACATTAGATTCCGAAGTAGACGGTGTGCAACAGATTTCAGAGCATCTTGTTGGACGGCAAGGTATTGAAAGTATTCATATAATTTCCCATGGCTCCGAGGGACAGATTAATATTGGTAATACTCTCCTCAATAATGGGAATTTGTCTTTCTATGGAGATCAATTAACCGGGATAGGTGAGGCTCTAAGTGATGATGGCGATATCCTCCTATATGGTTGTGATGTGGCTAATTCAACTGGACGCGATTTTATAGCCTCCATTGCGAGCGTAACAGGTGCCGACGTCGCTGGATCCAACAATCTGACCGGTAGTATTGATGCAGGGGGTGACTGGTTGCTTGAAGTAGAAAGTGGCCCCATTGAGTCTGATACCAATTTCTTTAACCAATATTCGGGCTTCTCAGGACTATTGACTACACCTAACGTACCAGACGGCGGCAGAACAGGTTACATTACGGATGCGGAAGCTGTTGCCGTGTCGCCTGGAATGACAATAACAAATGGAGGAGACTATGGCGGTGGCGGCAGTTTAACCGTTGCGGTAACTTCGGCTGATACATCGGAGACTTTGAGTTTGACTAAAGTTTCATCCGCTACGACGGCAAATAACGTAGTTTCAGTGGTTGGTTCAAGTTTGTATCTCGGAAGTGGTGGTGGCGCCAATGTTATTGGTTCAATTGATGGTACGAATAATGGCGAGAATGGCAATAGTCTCCAAATTAATTTCCTCAGTGATAGTTTTAGTAATGCTAGTTTTGAGACGGGAGATTTAACCGGTTGGACTGCTGATACAGCTACGCAAATAAAAATAGGAACTACCACTATTGCTGGTATAACAACGCCGAGCGATTCAAGTGATCCCCCAAATTCTGGGGGTGATAGTGATGTGCCAACTACAAAAGGAACGTGGACAGCACCCGTAAATACCGTTGATCAGAGTCATGGGAGTTACTCTCTACAGTTAAAGAGCGTTAGTATGACAACAACAAATGGATTTGACGTCGTTCATGGGCCTTCGGTATACTCAGATATTTTCGCTGGTGAGAATGGACAAACTATTAGTTTTGATTCTTTGTTGGTTGTGTTATTGTACTATCAATTGGTGTTATATTTGTGTGATATGTCACCTGTTGCGGAGAAACCAGGCCTTTGTGTTTGTTTTGTGTATTTGTATTGAAACCAACC
>DUBF01000007.1:0-7708 GCA_012960465.1 Rhodospirillales bacterium
GCTTAACTAGTTGCGGGTGATCGCTAACGTAGTTTAAAATGGTGAACCAATGGCCTGGGGGCGTCTCCGAATCGGGCCCGTCTGCCCAAAACTCTGCAAGTACGCGTGCGTAGTCGCCTCGAGGAGCCATGTTGGGAGTATACGCTGACCCGGTAGAGGGGTTGATACTGTGGCCTGGGCTAGGGGAACCGCCGTTGGTGGCGTCGTACAACGTGGCGTACGTTTCCAATGTCGTGGGGTAGGTGTCACGGTTTCCAATCGAAGCGGGGCTGATGTCCCACATTACCCCATCAGTAGGGTCCAACATGCCGGACCAAAGCGCCACCATGCTGTGGCTGCCCACGTAGATGTCGGATGTGCCTAACCCGTTCATGGCGTGCAAGGCGGGTTCGCCCGGATCGTGATACACCTTGTATTCAAACCCGTTTCGTGTGTACGATGTGAGGTCCGCGTCGGTCAAGGCCCACGATGTTACCTGCCCCCATTCTGGAGAGAGAAAATCGGGGGTTTCGCCAGGGATAGTGTTTCCGCTTTGATCTATGAACAAGTCAAGGGTGAGTGGCTGCCAACGGTTCAAATCCAGCACCGTCGCGTTTCCTGGTAATTCCACAATGAGGGGCGGGTTGATGGGCGTATAGGACGTGTTAGCGTATTGGTTTTGTTCGTTGGCCCCGTCTTGAAGACCAAACGCGATCAGTTGCGACGCCAAGTAATTGCCAAGGGCTCGTCCATCGCCTGAACTGTAGTCCGTGCTGTTGAAATTGACGTCGTAGCCTAACGTCTCCATGTGCACATCATAGCCCGTCATTAGGTCATCGGCTTGCGGAGCGTTGGCAAACCGGTGCTGAAGCAGCCGGTACATTCCAAACGCGATTACCTCGTCCCGCGCAATGACTATGTCTGTGGATGGGATGAATCCGTCAAACGGCGCTTGGAATCCTGCGTAATCCTGCCCCAAAAATGCAGGGCAAGCGGAGGGCTCCATGACGGCCCAAGCGTCCCACATCAGCATGGAGCTGTGCCAGAGGTTGCGTGCGTGCACCGTGGGGCGTGCGAAGTCGCCTCTGATGCTCTCAAGGAGCATTTCGTTCCATTGGCGCGCCATACTGTTGTCGGTACTTATTACGGGGTAGTCCACCTCTTCAGTGCAATCGGGACTGGGGTTGGTAGGACACACGTCGCACGCATCTGGAATTCCGTCCAAGTCGTAATCCGCGGATGTGGCTACGAGTGCACAATTGTTAGACATGATAACATCGTACCCATTGCATTTGCCACTGAGGATGTCAATGAGACCATCATTGTTTATGTCCAAAAGCGCCACGTCGTAGCTGTTGGTGACCCAGTCTAAGTTGGTATTGCCGTAAGGATCATTAAAGGTGCCGTTGACGTTTTCATAGATGGCGATGCGTCGGCTGCTGTTGCACGGCGGAATGTCCACATCCACATCGGAGACCACCACATCATAATCTCCATCTAGGTCCAAATCGGCGGCATGTACGTTACCCCCAAATCCACTCGTAGAGCTGAACCCGAGGTTGACGGTGTTGAAGCCCAAACTCACATCAGCAGTATGAGATGTCGCCGTCAATAATTTGTCGCTATTGTCGTCCACGACGTACACATCTAGCAATCCGTCGCCATTGAAATCCGCGATTTCAAACATGTACGGAGATGCGCTAGGCACGAGGTTATCCCATGAATTGAAGTTGCCTGTCCCATCGTTGAACAGGACGATGACGCCTCGCGCATTCCAGGGCGACACGTCGTAGAGCGTCGTGTTTTTGATCAAGTCCAAATCGCCGTCTCCATCCATGTCGTGAATTTGACCAGCCGTCCCAAAGGCGCTGTTACGTAGGTCGCCCATTCGCGACTCACCTTCGTCTGTGAAATGCCCCGTTCCGTCATTGATCAACAAGAAATCTTTAGCGGTGCCCCCTCCGCTGTTCACTCGGTAGTTCACAAAGTACAAATCTTCCGCACCGTTGCCTGTCAAATCACCCGACCACACAGCGCAAATTAGAGGGTCATCCGAGATCAACGTCGGAAGCCTCGATGCGCTTTCGTCAGCAAGTCCCAACCAGTTTCCCGAGCCATCTTCACCTAAATTCATGTACAACATGGGTTGTTGGCTGAAGGTATTGACAATGACCACATCATCCCACGAATCTCCGTCCACGTCAACGATATAGACATCACGTGCAAAACTGGGGTTGGAAATAAATTCTGGCGCTAGCTCTATCGTCATATCTACAAGCACACCTTGCAGATTGATAAGCAGTAAATCGGATTTGGGAGGTTCGGAGGATGCGGAAAACGGCTCTTTCCTAACCACAATCACGTCCGTCCATCCGTCTTTGTTCAAGTCCGCTGGCCACAAATCCTTTTCTTCTTCGTCACTGGTCGCCACGGTGTACAAGTCCATCCGGCTTTCGGTTTGGATGTCCCATTCCAGCCATTGGGCTAGCGAGTTAGGTATCCCAAAGACTGTCAAAATACAAGCGAGTATGAGAGCAGAACTTTTCATGCAACTACATTAAGACGCATAAATTTAAGATGAGTTGCATGTCTGCACAAATTTCAAAGCCTCAAACGAGGAAAGTCTGACTGGTGAATAAATATGTATATATTGCAAAATGATAAAATTTACTTTGATCACTGGAGCAAGCAGTGGCATAGGCCTAGAAATGGCTAAAGTCTGTGCTGAAAAAGGTATGAATCTATTGCTTATTTCATTGCCAAAGGAAGACTTAGAGGCTAAATCAATCTCAATCGCAACTAAGTACAAGATCAAAGCTGAACATTTCGAATGTGACCTTACAGAAATTAGTGACATTAATAATTTGGTTAAGTGGGTTGAGGAGAATGGATTTAATGTAAACTTCTTAATCAATAATGCTGGCTTTGGTGGAACAAAGTCATTTGATGAAATGGGGGAAGGGTACATTAATAAAATGATCGACCTAAACATCAAGGCTACTACGCATGTCATGAATAAGTTTATGCCCCTTCTTAAATCAAATTCACCATCTAGAATTTTAAACGTAAGCAGTATTATTTCCAATCTAGTTGCACCCTACAAATCATTATACGCTGCAACAAAGACGTATGTAATAAATATTAGTTTAAGTCTTGCATATGAACTACGGGAACAGGGTATTTCTGTCAGCGTACTCCTTCCAGGAGCTACTCCCACAAACAAAGTTGTATCGAACCAAATAGAACAAGGAGCTTATGCTGCAAGAGCTACTGTTATGAGTGCGAATGAAGTTGCTCGAATAGCTGTTGACAAAACATTAAAAGGAAAGATAATTATTACTACGGGTATAAAAAATGGATTAATTAGAAAACTGATATCAGCTCTACCGCATAGGCTCTCCGCATTACTCGCAATTAACCAATACAAAAAGCAAAAGAGCAACGATGAACTCAACAGGAATTGATATAGCATGGATGGAAGGCGATATGATCATAGCCTTACCTATGATTCTGTGCCTTATTGGATTTGCAACATTTTGGTTTGTTTCAAAAGCAACCAAAATCAATGATGGATCAGTAAAAAATGTTTTGTTAACGAAGTATTGGGGGCTATGCACAATGGGCATAATACCCGCAGTAATCGCACTACAACTAATGCCTCAGTACGCACTTGCAGACTATGGACTAACATACAACTCTAACTCTACAACATATTCTCTTTTAGCGATCTTGATTCTTGCTGCGCTAATAATGCCTCTTGTGTTTATAATAGCCAAAAAACCATCTCACCAAGTAAATTACCCTCAAATTAGAGAGAAGAACTGGACCAGGAGTTTGGTGTTGAAAAACTGCTTGGGTTGGTCAGCCTATCTGTTGGGTTATGAGTTTCTTTTTAGAGGAATCTTATTGTTCCCGCTGGTAGATGCTATTGGGGTTTGGCCTGCTATTGCTATAAACACCGCGATGTATTCTGCGACGCACATCCCTAAAGGCCTAGATGAAACGATATGTGCGGCATTTTTAGGGGTCGTCCTATGCATAATCACACTAATAACCGGAACTCTATGGGTAGCTATTGTTGTCCACATCATAATAGCTTTAACAAATAGCTTTTCTTCAATATACCACAACCCTGAAATGAAGTTTGTAAAATGAATGTTTTCATTACCGGAGGTACAGGATATATAGGCGCTCACCTTATCAAGGAATTAATCTCGAACGGTCATAAGGTTCATGCTTTGGTTAGGGATATTGAAAAGGCTGCTCCACTTCCAAAAGAGGGGCTTCTCCTTTTCAAAGGAGATCTCAGTGACAAAAAAAGCATCAAAGAAGCAATGAACGGTTGTGACCAAGTCTATCACGTGGCAGGGAACACTTCAATATGGGAAAAGGACCATTCAAAATATTACACCATAAATGTTGATGGTACTAGGAACATTCTGGACGCTGCTCTTGAACATAAGGTAAAGAGAGTTGTGTTCACTTCTACTGCTGGAGTACTAGGCCCATCATATGGTGGCATCGTTACCGAGTTAAAATGCAGAAATATTGACTTTCTCATCGAATATGAGTCATCTAAAGCAATGGCTGAGTCTCTTGTCAAGAGTTATGTTCTTGAAAAAGGTCTAGATGCTGTAATTGTCTCTCCAACTAGAGTTTTTGGGCCTGTATTATGTGGGGAACCGGCCTCTATAACTAAATTAATCTCTAAATACATAAAAGGTAAGTGGAGAATCATTCCTGGTGATGGTTCAAAAATAGGTAACTACGTTTTCGTTGATGATGTTGTTAAAGGTCAAATACTTGCAATGGCAAATGGGGTTAAGGGAGGAACCTACATTTTGGGCGGAGAAAACCACAGTTACAACGCGTTCTTCAAAATACTGAAAGAGGAATCCGGTATTGATTATCACCTCATAAAAACGAATGTTGGCTTACAATTGATTTTTGCACATTTAAATGAGTTTTACTCGATACTTCGGAATAAAAAACCGGCAATTACAACAAAATGGGTTCACCGTTGCAATTACGATTGGGAGGTGAGCCCAAACAAAGCTGTTGAAGAACTACAATTAAAAATCACACCACTCAGAGAGGGTATTAAAAAAACTTTAAATAGCTTTTGAAGAGCAGAGCTCTTTAGATTGGGCTTTGGAGAAGTTGATCAAATTTAAAAGCGAAAATCTCAAGAGATAAGTGAGCTGTGATGTACATTGAAGTCTAACTTCAGTATTATGAATAAAGATAAATTAGAAAAAGTAACTGTTATATGTTTCTCATTACTAGGAATAATAAACATTATTTATGTAATAATCTGCATGCTTAAAAGGTTTGATAACTTTGACAGCACTATTTTCCCCATATATTTTGTATTAATAACGACTACATCTTATTGGTCTAAAGGGAATATATTAAAAAACAAATTTGTTCAATATCCTCTTATAATTATGTGGATTTTGTTTTTAATCTTTTTAGGAAACACTTATCTAGTATAATCATACAACTAATCAAATACTCTTTCATATCTAAGCTGATGGATCTGAAGAGAAGAAGTTTTGAAAGGACTAAACTTAAATTAGAATATGGTGAACAATTGTAAAAACTGCAAAACAGAGGTAAACCAAAATTATTGTCCAAATTGCGGTATCCCAATTACGTTGCCTAGAATTAACGGGCGATATATTTTCAATGAAATTACTAGTGTATTGAATTTTGATAAGGGAATACTATTGACAATTAAAGAGCTCTTGATAAGACCTGGCCAAAACGTAAAATGTTTCATTCATGAAGATAGAAATAGACTTGTAAAACCGCTAATCTTTATCATAATCTGTTCCCTGATTTATTCGGTGGCCCAACATTTACTACACTTTGAAGAAGGGTATGTTGATTACGGAGAGCTTGAAGAGTCAGCGGTAACAGAAGTTTTCGAATGGATTCGAACAAATTATGGTTATGCAAATATCTTAATGGCAATTGTTATTGCAATGTGGATTAAACTTTTCTTTAGAAAGTATAATTACAATTTTGTCGAAATTCTAATCTTATTGTGTTTTGTGATGGGGGTAGGTATGTTGATTTATACGATATTCGGAATCGCCGAAAGTGTTACTGAAATAAGTGTACTACATTTTGGAGGAATTATTGGGTTAGCATATGCTTCTTGGGCAATTGGACGATTCTTTGACAAAACCAAAAAAGTAAACTATTTGAAAGGACTTTTATCTTATCTGTTGGGTATGATAACTTTCTGGATTGTTGCAGCAATTTTAGGGGTTGGAATTGATTTGATACAAAAATTGTAGAGCTAAGAGGAATTAGGTCGAACGAGTTTGAAAATGATTTGCTGGGAATTATAGAGGTTAAACTGGACACATCATCACTACTTGTCCAGTTTTTTCGAAAAAGTGAACATGTTGTGGGGTTTTATAGATAAATGGACATATCTTGTAGTCATGTTCAATTATCACAGAAAAATGGACACATCATGTTTGACAGAATAAAACCATATAATGAACTGCCTTCACTTCCGATTGCGGATGATGTCATTGACAAAGCCATATTAATAAAATGGGGCCTTGCTTCACGAGCACTTGCAGAATTGAACAAGAATATTTTGCGAATTCCTAATCCAACAATGTTGGTTAATACGATAGCACTTCAAGAAGCTCAAAGCTCTACTGCTATAGAAAATATATTTACAACTGAAGATGAGTTATATAAAGCAGTTTCTGACGCTGTAAAAGAGCAGTCTGCAAACCCCTCCACAAAAGAAGTTTTAAGATATAGAGAGGCGCTTTGGGAAGGATTTAAAGGAATACAAGAAAACGGTGTTATTGATAAAGAACTCATTATTCGTATTTATCAAAAGGTTAAGAACACAAATCAAGAAATTAGATCTCCCCAAGCCCAGGTAGTTATCAAAAGAGGCCAAAGTGAACTGCGACCGGGCGAAATCGTTTATACTCCACCTAGAGGAGAGGGAATTGTGGAGCAAAAACTTGAAAATCTAATAGATTATTTAAACAATGACATGAATACCGATCCACTATTAAAGATGGTTATTGCTCATTATCAATTTGAGGCTATTCACCCCTTCTCAGACGGAAATGGGAGAACTGGTCGAATACTTAATCTACTATATTTAGTAAGTCAAGGATTAATTTCTCATCCTGTGTTATACTTGAGTAAGTACATCATTGAGCACAAGGATGACTATTACTATTCGCTATCTGCGGTTACTCAACAAAACTCTTGGGGTAGCTGGATAGAGTATATGCTAGAGGCCGTTCTACAAACCTCTAAGCAAACAAACCAAAAGATCGATGATATCTTAAGTCAAATGAATGCCACATATGAATTTGTAAATCCTAAATTAAAATGGTACTCAAAGGAATTAAATCAGGCTTTATTTTCTCAACCATATATAAAACAAAAAACCATCGGAGTGGCTACAGGCATTAGGTCTAGGACAACTCTATCCAAATATGTTAAAGAACTGATTCAATTGGGAGTTCTATCATCAAAAGATGATGGAAAAGAGGTGTTTTATATCAATAATGATTTGCTTAGAATATTAGAGGGGTAATCTTTAGAAAGGTCTAAAAGTTATTATATAAAATAACTTTAGTAGAGCTAACAGGACAAAGGTCGAACGAGTTTGAGGAGGATTTGGAGGGAATCTGCAAGACATACACTAAATTGCAGAGTGTCCATCAGCGCTGAGGAC
>DUBF01000007.1:7766-8499 GCA_012960465.1 Rhodospirillales bacterium
ACGCAACTGCGTTGTTTAAGTACAAATTTTTAATCCCGGACGCAACGAGCAGAAAAGCCGTAGCTTTTGTGGTAGTCGTTTCGGGAGATCCATTCGTGGTCGTAGTGCAGTTTATAAGACCATGAGTCGCTGTTGTTGCCAAAATCGTACTCTGAGGATGACCACCATTGGCCGTAGTCTTGATTAGGGAAACCGAGAGTGAACGACCTTATGCCGCCTGGCAAGCCTGTCCATCCGCTTGAATTAGTAGCACCTGTATTAGGCGATGGCCAATGGTCATAACCGGCTTCTTTCATCTTACCTCCTGCTACATCACTTCCACCTAAAAAGTTGTCAATTAATTGAGTAAACTCTTCATCTGAGGGTATATGCCATCCGCTTGGACAAATACCTGCTGCCATCACGGCAGGCCAATTGTATAACACTCCAGAAGTCTCGTAAGGAGAACTTGCTAGAGCATATTCTAAATCTGTGCTTTCGATTTCGTTAACGTAGTAGTAAGGTTCTGTTGTACTGCCTTCACTTGAAGGTGAAACCTCAGGGAGGTAACGACAGTTCTCAGCAAACCAACATTGTTGCCCTATTTGAATTATAGAGTATTCATAGCCGTCGTGGTATATGTTACCTTCACATATGTCACCTTCACAAACACAGTTATTACTCCAGGAGTCGTTCAGTGTAGTAAAATTACCATCATCACATGAATCTCCTTCATATTCGCAAGAACCATTAT
>DUBF01000008.1 GCA_012960465.1 Rhodospirillales bacterium
ACCTCTGTTTTGTAATTCGGTGAGCACACTTAACCAAAATTTAGCCCCTTCATTTTCAGATATCCACATGCCCAGTACACAGGTCACTTGATGAGTGATGTGGTTACACTATTTAGGACACAAAAACTAAAGTTTACCCCCTAAATATAGAGCCCCTAAAATGCCTAAGAAAAAGCTAAATACTTATACATCCGAATTCCAACACTCTTTATACTTGGGTTCATAACGCCTCAAAGTCTAAGAAAAATAACAGCGTGACTAAAAAAGAAGACAGAGATAATGGTAAATAAAATAGACAATAAACAATTGATCCATTCACAGCAATTATCTGAAAATGAATTAGGCTGGCTTAAATTAGAAGAACTAAAATCGTTGGGTACAATTAAAAATAAAATAAAATTGTCACATTTTCAATATGAACGAATATTAAACTCATATGAAGAATTAATTGACGTATTAGAAAGGGGTAAGAACCCTATTTATGGTGTGCATACCAGTTATGGAGAAAATGCCCGCAATAAAATTGACCCTGCTCAATGGGAAAACACACAAAGAGATTTATTTTCATTTTTACATGTTGGTATTGGTGATCATCTACCAGAAGCAGTTGTTAGAAGGGCATTAAGATTACAAATTAAGAAGCTTTCACTGGGTCTTTCTGGTGTCCATCCAGATTCACTTGCTGATCTCTTGGCATTATCAGATGACAAAAAATTACCAAAAGTACCATCACAAGGAAGCCTAGGAGCAAGCGGAGATTTAATCAGTATGGCCCATGCCATAGCTCCTTTATTAAATCGAATCCCCAGAGGTCCACGAGATGTTATTTGCATGGTAAATACAAATTCGATGATGTCATCATTGGCAATTGAAAATATATCCGAATTAAAAAAACTTATGGATTTTTCCTACTTAAATATTGCATTAGTAGCAAAATCAACTAAAACGCCTACTAATTGTTTTCTTGGAAAAGGATTGGAAGTCGGGAATGTACCAAAATCTTATGCAAATGCAGGTAGAAAAATACTAAATAAATATAATTCTCTTCTATCCAATAAAAATAATAAAAAATCTTCTACTATTCAGCCTAGATATTCAATTCGATGCTCTCCACAAATAATGGGGAACTGTGAGGACCTGCTTGATTTTTCCATGAAAAAAATTATAGAGGAGGCAGTTGCTATAGCAGATAATCCATTAATTATTAATAGCGAAGGGGAATATGATGCAGAAGTTTGGCATGGAGGTCTTTTTTACGCATCTGGAATAGCAACCGCAGGTGATATGATGGTTGATATTATTAATAAAATAGCTGAGATGCTAGATCGACAAAACCTTATATTAATGTCCTCTCATTTAAATAGCGGCCTTCCCGATAATTTAAACATTCAGGGGGCAGGTCATTTAAAGGGAATTCATATCTTAACTTCTTCGATAGTACAAAAAATAAAATGTCAATCAACTCCGGGAAGAAATTTAAGTTTTTCTTGCGAGGGGAATAATCAAGACTTGGTACCATGTGGAATGACAATACATAATAATGTTTCAAACCTTTTAAGTGACTTAAAAAATGTCTTGAAATGTTCATTATTTAGTTCATTACGTGCGTATTCATTTCTTAAGCAGAATGAATTAGACCCTGATTTAAAATTAGAAAACTGGTCACATTTTAGTTTAGATAAAATTGGAAGACTTGTGTGAATATAACAAAATTTATCATTGAAAACTCAAAAAATATTTTATTAAAAGATAAAATTGCAATTCAATATTTAAATAAGTCAATTTCGTACAAGGAACTCGGTAGAGATATTCATTCTCTTGCTGAATATATTAAAGAGATTACAAAAGGCAGGAGTTCAAACATTTCCATATTTTTACCTAATGGAGTTCAATTTGTTTATAGCTATTACGCAATCCATCGAGCAGGTTCAAATATTATTTCCATTAATTCACGTTCTACTACTAGAGAAATTTCTCATATATTAAATGATAGTCAATCATCGATTGTCATTACCAACTCAGTATATGAAAAGATGATTCCCGCGAACTTAAATTGTTCGGTAATTAACCTAAATGAATTTGACAAAATAGAAAAATTAGATTTTAAAAATAATATTAACAATGAATTAAATGACACTCATTCAGTATTATATTCTTCAGGCACAACGGGGGATCCAAAAGGGGTTATTTTAAATCAAAAAAATATTATCACTAATTCAAAATCAGTTATTCACCATTTAGAAATTTCGGATGATGATTCACTGTTGGTTTTTTTACCATTGACACATTGTTTTGGGCAGAATTTCATAATGAATTCATGTTTAATGAGTGGGGCAAAGCTAGTAATCATGGAAAAATATGAAACAAAAGAAATGTTTAATTTAATTGAAAGTGAAAACATATCACATTTTTTTGCTGTTCCTTTTATATTTAAAAAATTATTAAACCAAAATAATATTAAAGATAAATTTAAAAATATCAGATTATTTTTTTCTGCCGCTGATACATTAGACCCAGTTTTATCAACAAAATGGAAATCCCTTACCAATAAGAATATATATGAGGGATATGGGCTAACAGAATCATCACCATTTGCTTCCTATAATGGTGGGAAATATTATAAGCATGGTAGTATCGGAAAACCTATTATTGATGTCCAAATGAAAATTGAAAAAGAAGATGGAACTGAGGCCAATAGTTTTCAAATAGGTGAGATTTTGATTAAAGGACCAAATATTATGCTTGGATATCTAGGTGATCACGAGCAAACAATTATAAAGAATCAGTGGCTTTATAGTGGAGACTTCGGTTATAAGGATAGGGATGGATATTATTATATTAAAGGTCGTAAGAAAGAGATGATAAATGTTATGGGAAACAAGGTTTGGCCCGCAGAAGTCGAAAAAGTTATTTCGGAGTTAAAGCATGTAAGTGGTGTTGCGGTTATTGGAATTCCAGATATTAGATTAGGTGAAAAAGTCGTCGCTTTTGTCACCTCATTAAGTGTCGTCAATAGGGATCTTGTAAAAGTTTATTGCAAGAAAAATTTATCAAAATACAAAGTTCCTCTAGAAATATTGCAATTAAAAAGTCTTCCAATGAGTGGTTCAGGAAAAATTTTAAAAAATATTTTAAAACGTGATTACTTAACATTAGCTCAGATTAAGCATAATTAAATACATATTACTTCGGTTCTTTTTAAGATATTACAAATTTCATCGCCAAGGGAAAGTATTTCACCTAGCATTGCAATGATCGATTTTTTCAAAGTTGTGAAGTTATGAAGGAAGAACCCGCTGTTTTCAAGCTAGTTGTCGCCTAAATTATTATACAGCCATTGCTTTGAAGTAAATCTGCAGTTAATACTGGTAGTTCAGTGATTTTTGAGGAGTATTCACGTAGGGTCTCCTTTAGTAAGAGTGGTTGGTGATACCAGTAATATTACACCCTTCAGGAGAGATATTTTTTATTTTTAATTCAACTGGTTGTAGTATTTTTTTGTTTTTAGACCCAAAACTTTAGTTGAAAAATACTGGCTTGACTCTAATGTTCAATTTTTGCTCTCATAATATAGAAAGAACTATAATACTATACACCTATAAGTTACTAGTTTAATTTACTTGGAAATTACATGACCACAATACAGCCTAATAAGTCCTCGTACGAAACACATCCTACCAATCGGCTTATAGAACAAGGTGGAGTTCCTCGCGTATCAATTCATGACATGACCCCCAAATTTTTCCGACATGAGTTTCAATTACCTAATCAACCTGTAGTGATCACCCACGCACTCGATAGCTCCATTCCTGTTAGCATAGATAAGTTGATTGCACTTGTAGGGGAGGTTGAGGTGCTCACTCGCATATATGGTGAAGATCGATTCTCACGCCCCAAGGCTGAGTGGAAATCATATTGTGAAATGCAATCTATGACAATTTCTCGCTATTGTGACCATTTGAAAGACGGCTCTGCGAAACGTCATCACAGGTATCTGGCGCTGGTTGAAATGGGGCATACGGCCTTGCGCTCAGTGGTTGGTCCATGCCTTGAGTTAATTGCTAATCGTACCGGACTGCTGCAACATCCAGAGTTCGATATGAATCTCTGGGTAGGTCCGGGGGGGCACGTCGAACCGTTGCATTATGACGGTATGGATGGCACACTTTCCCAATTTCGCGGTGCAAAACGTGTATCTCTATTCAGTCCTAAACAAACAAAAAATCTCTATCCTTTTCCCATTTCGCAAGGAAAAATGTCACCATCGTTTAGTCAACCCTACATTGACCAGCCCAATTTTGAGCAATATCCACGACTGACTGAAGCGCTCGCGCATCGTAAAATCATCATTCTTGATGAAGGTGAAACGCTTTATATACCAGTTGGCTGGTGGCATGAAATCGAAGCAATTGAAACTGACTATATCTGTTCGATTAATCGTTTTTGGACAGTTGACCCGGTTTGGCGCTATGCGAAGGCACCAGAAGCCGGATTTTTTTTACTTCTCGCAAAGCTCAGTCAGCTCCGCCGGAAACTCAAATAAGTTTGATTCTCGCCCTTATATCAGTCGTAAAAGGGCTTCTTGGATGGATTTATTTCCTTTTTTGGCTAAATCGAAAGCTTGAGCGTAAAAAGGCTCAAAATATTTCCTATCAATATCAATATCAATAGTTTTTAAGCTTCTCACCAGTTATGTCTGAAATAAATAATGCTCGATTTTCTCAGCCATCAGTTTGATGGCCGCGGGTCGCCACAACATATCCATGTGCGTTGCATCCACACCTATGACTTCGACAAGAGCCGAAGAATAGGGTGCCCAATTATAGCAATCTACTCCCTCGGTGTGAGGTTCCTGCTCAGCTATAAATAATAATACAGGAGCATGGCATTTCTTCATCTTATAGCCAGACCTTAATACATGGCAATTGATTGTCTGCGTCAACATGCGTTTGAGCATGTCAATTGGTGTCTCTTGAGGGACCATTCCAACACTAACCATTTTTTCTTTCACTTTCATGATCAGCGCTTCATTGTCTATTGCCGCTGACTCAGCAGCGACACCATACTCTTTGGCAATATCAACGAGCACTTTTTGACGACGTTGATCATCTGATTGTTCGCTCTGTTCAGAATCAAATGTCGGAAATATAGTTGAGGTATCGAGTACAAAGAGCGCGGCAACTAACTCCCCCTGCTGCTCTAACAAACAAGCCATTGCCTGTGCGACCGTACCACCAAATGACTGCCCTAATAAATGATAAGGACCTTTAGGCTGAACTTGACGAAGAGCAGCCACGTAGTCTTTGACCATTTCCTCAAGAGATGTGTGAAATGTTTCATCACCCTCCAGACCGCGCGCTTGCAATGCCCATACAGGTAGCTCGCTATCAAGCGCTCGCGTCAGGTTTTGATAGACCGCGCCACTGCCGCCGCCAGGATGTATACAAAACAATACTGGGCGTATTCCTTCTTGGCGCAAGGGCATCATAGGACTATAAACAACAGAATCTGTATCCTCAATACAGGTTGCAAGTAGGCCTGGAGTGGGGAATTCAAATAGCTTACGTAAAGGCACGACACATTGTGTCTCCTGATTGATTCGAGCTATAAGACGCATTGCCAACAGAGAATGTCCTCCCATTGCAAAGAAACTATCATCCAATCCAACTCCAGATATGCCAGTGACCTCTGAAAAAAGCTCACACAGTACAGATTCCATTGCGAGCACAGGTGCTCGATAGCTCGACACTGCGGCATTTAATTCAGGATCTGGCAACGCACGACGGTCTAGCTTTCCGTTAGTCGTAATAGGTAACGCGTCTAACCATACACATGCTGAAGGCAGCATGTAATCAGGTAATATATGTCCAAGTAGCGCTCTCAGTTCAAGGAGCTCAAGCGGCGCTTCACCGTCACGTGCTACGAGATAAGCCACCAGGGAATTTTCACCAGATACGTGTCGATCAATCACTGCAGCTTGCACAATGATATTTCCTGCGACCCCAAGTAATACCGCCTCAACCTCACCTAGCTCAATACGATAACCACGAATTTTCACCTGCATGTCAGAGCGGCCCATGAACTCTATATTGTCATCAGACAATCTCCGTGCGAGATCCCCGGTACGATACATTCGTTCACCAAGTCGATATGGATTAGCAACGAAGCGTTCAGCGGTCAAACCAGTACGATTAAGGTAACCTCGTGCCAAACTAACGCCAGAAATATAAAGTTCTCCAATCACGCCTTGGGGAACGAGCTCAAGCGAAGGGTCCAAAATATAGAGCTGCGTATTCGAAATCGGCTGGCCAATAGGAGGTAATTGATCCCATCGTGTAATATCCTCAGGCATTGAGTACGTACTCACAACATGGGATTCTGTCGGCCCATAGTGGTTATAGAGTCGAGCATGCGGATTGCTCTGGTAGATTTCTTTTAGATTAGGTGTGATCCGTAATTGCTCGCCTGCGGTAAAAATTTCTTCTGGCCAATAATCAATATTGAAGTCTATCTTAGACTGCGCCATGTTATCTAGAACAACGAAAGGAGTATAAATACTATTGACCTGTTTGTCTGCTAGATACATCAATAACGCCCGGGAATCACGACGAGTATCCTCGTCTACGAGTACCAGCACTGCACCGCGTACCAGCGTATTAAAAATTTCTTGTGCTGATACATCGAACCCGATCTGGGCAAACTGTAAAACATGCGTAGGTGAAGAGGTGATTTCGGATTGTTGCCAATGAATGAGATTAGCTAAAGATCGGTGCAAGTACCCTACCCCTTTAGGCATCCCTGTACTGCCAGACGTATACAACACATAGAGTAGATGGTCGGGCCTAAGCATACAACAGCGTTCAGCATCTAAAATGCAGGTTGACAGTTGGGCCTCTATCAAGCTTTGCGTATCCACATCATCCAGCAAAATCAATTTGATCTCACTTCGGTGCGTGTCTAATACTAGTGCCTCCAGATTGTCAGCTTGTGTCAACAAACAAACCGCCTGACTTTCCTCAAGCACGGCGTGTAATCTTTGCACTGGATGGGTCAAATCTAAGGGCAAATAGGCAGCTCCTGACTTGACCACGCCCAGCATAGCAATAATCATTTTAGGCGAGCGATCAAGCATGATCGCCACAATCTGATCCGGTCCTACTTGCTTGCTAATTAGATAACGCGCTAACTTGTTAGAAGCATCATCAAGCACTCGATAAGTGAGACTAGTAGCTCCAAATTCAAGCGCAATTGAGTTTGGAGCTTGATTTACCTGAGCCTCTAACAGTGCGGGCATTGTGAGAAGTTCCGTTGACAGTTCGACCGTTTGGCCCGCTGAATCTGAGCTCAAAGATTCACGTTCCTTGCTCTGCGTGATCCTCACACTTGCCAAGAGACCATTAAGGCTTATGGACAAGTCGAGAATTAAGCTTTTCAAGCGCGTCAGGATATGTTCAGCCCCTGCCTGATCCAGACGACTGCGATCAAACGAAAGACGCATGAGCATTGCCTCGCCAGGCACAACGGTTAAGGTGATAGGATAATGCGTACCATCTAGACTCTTTGTACTCTGGACCTTTAATTCGCCCTCATTCTGCCTGCTTTGAAGTGCTTGTCGATCAATAGGGTAGTTTTCAAAAACAAATATTGCTTCAAACAATGCTTCATCCTGCAGAGAGGTACAACGCTTGATTTCTGCCAGTCCTAGATGCGCATGCTGATCTTGTTGCCCCAATTCCTTTTGTAGCTCTTTGAGCCAGGCGGTCATCGGCTGTTGCACTGCCAAAGAGATATACAGTGGTAATGTCTCGATAAAAAGACCAACCGCCTGCTCGACACCAAGAATGGGGCTTGTACGTCCGCTGCGCACACTACCCAATACAATTTTATTTGCACCACTGAGACGCCCCAACAAAAGTCCAAACAGTCCTTGGAGTACCGTTGCGGGCGTTAATCCATGTTGCTTTACAATATTTTCAAACGCTGCAGTTTCCTGTGATTCAAGTGACATAAAGATTTCAGACTGTCCACTAAGCCTGCCATCAGCGTTTGAATGAGCGAGCTTAGGCAAGTTAAGAGGAATAGCCTCTGTTAATTCTCCAAGATGTTCTGTCCAGTAGGCACGGCTCTTTTCAATATCTTGTTGATACAGCCAAGCTAAATGCTTCACCCAATCAAACACTGCCGGTAATTTTTGAGCTATTACCGTCGTGATTGAACTTGGGTAAAGCGCTAAGTACTCTGCTTCATAGAGCTTGAGTAACTCACTGAGAAGAATAGGTGTGGACCACCCATCCATGATTAAGTGATGATTAGAGAGTTGTAAGACATATTCATGTTCGCCTTGCTCACTGACACCCAAATCGCTCAGCCAGAGTCGAATCAGGGCATCTTTCATCAAATCGAATGGTTCCCTCAGGTCCATTGCAATCAACTCATCACAGCGAGCGCTGGCAGTGCCTGTGAGCGAAATCTCTCGATAGTTGTAATGATCCACCCCACGGACTACAGCTAGGCCAGTGGAATAGTCCTCTGAGATAAGATTAATACGGAGAATTGGATGGCGCATAACAAGCTTAGACCACGCACTCTGCATGCACCCATTAAGCACCTTCAAAGGCAAACGACTCTTGAAGCGCATGGATAAGTTCACGTGATAAGGATCAGGCTCACCAAAAGCCAAAGCTCTACTTTCAAAAGCCAGGCCTTGTTGTAAATTGGTCAATGGCCAGAGATCAAGCATATCAGGATATAGCACCATGGTTTTATCTAATGCATACTGACTCAGCGAAGGTAAGTCAGCTTTACGCAAGCTTTTTTGTGCCAGACTAAAGTCTGACGGACTAAAGCGGTTCGTCATAGGCGTCAGCAAACAATGTTGCGTCAAGGCAATTAATGCTGACTTAAATCTATACAACAAGTCATGCATCGATGCTTCACTGTAAACCAGCGAACAGTAAGTCACTGCAAACTTCAATGCACCCTGTTCGTCAATAATAGCATTAATGTCCAACAAAGACGTACGCAGGCGAGATGCCGACTCGCCTGAGGCAGACAGACCGCCCTCATAAGGTTGCCAGCCATCAGTGGTTTCTGTTGACTGCTCAAAGCGGCCGAGATAATTAAAGGTTAACTCGGGCTCTTGGCTGCACACAGTACTAAGTTCGCTACCTGTATCCAGATGACGCAATACCCCATAACCCAAACCCTTATCTGGTAATGAGCGCAACTGCTCTTTAACTGCCTTGAATGCCTCTCCCCACTCAACATGTCCATCCTCTACCCACTGAGTTACAGGCAGTCGCACTGGGAACACTGTCGTAAACCAACCGACTGTCTGCGTTAAATCGGCATCGAGCTCACGTCCATGTCCTTCGAGTGCGATTAAAGGGTTGCCTAAGTCAGTCTGGAATCGATCCATACTCCATTGACACAACACTACTCCTAATGCGGTCAGCAACGTGTCGTTGACTTGCCCCTGATAGATCGCTGGCGCTTTAAGGAGATCGCTGGTTTGCTCAACTCCAAGTTGTTCAACTAGTGTGCGTGCATGAGCAAAATTATTATCAATCACGTCGCAGTTGTGATCACGCGGCAGTGCATGCGCACCTGCTAGCTGTGAGAGCCAGAGCGACTCTTCATGGCGTCTCTGTCCTGATTGCCCCTCTTTTTCAAGTACTGAGGCCCATTGCCGTAACGGCATAGTTGCTGCAGGTAAGATATCACTCGTTGCACGCTCAGCATAGGCTGTCGCTGACTCAAGTTGAGCTCGAGTCAATAGATTCAAGTCCTGAACCAAAATTCTCCAAGACACGCCATCAACTGCAAAGTGATGAATCACCCATAACAAAATAGAGCTTGCAGTTTGACCGCGATCAATCCAGCAAAAAGCTTGGATTGCACCTGAATGATCTGGATGTAATGCCAGTGATTGTTTTTCAAAAATATTTTCTATTTCTTGCCCCTGTGCCTCTGCTGAGAGTGCACTAAGATCAAAACGCTCACACACAAAGGAAGGTAAAGTATCTGCGACATCAATCATAAAGTCGTTTGATACGTTACTCAACGTGCGCAAACGTAATGCGCCATGATGCATACGTAATCGCGCCATCATCTCAAGCATGCTCTCAGATGTCACTCCAGACGGAACCTCCAGCTTCATCGCTTGATTAAAACGACGCAAATCACCCCCAGTTGCAAGAAACTGCTTATAGATAGGCAGCGCGGGCACAACGCCTTCTTGTGTCCAGAAGCTCACAGGAGCAGGTTGATGATTCTGTCCCACGACATTCGATAGGTCAGCGGGGGTCAGATATTCAAACACATCTCTAACCGCCAGCGTCAGGCCAGCCTGACGTGCTTTACTGACTAATCGCATTGCAGAAATACTATCGCCGCCAACTTTAAAGAAACTGTCATCGAGACCCACTCGAGGCGCGCCTGTCACTTCAGAAAATATGTCACATAGTAAGATCTCTACCGGTGTTTTTGCTGCCCGATATCCTATGTCGCTGATGAGAATTTCCGGGCTAGGCAATGCACGACGATCGAGTTTTCCATTCGGTGTCAGTGGCAAATGATCCATGGCCATGAAATAGGTAGGAATCATGTACTCTGGTAGATGACTCGCGAGTGCCTCCTTAATTGCATCACTATCCGGAACGATCTGACCTGCTTGCAGAACAAGGTAGCCCACCAAACGTGTTTCGTTCAAAATTGTTTTAGGAATCACCGCCACCTGTGCCACTTGCCTGAATGTATTCAGTAAAGCTGCATCAATTTCACCCAACTCAATACGATAGCCACGGATTTTCACCTGGTCATCTGCACGCCCGAAATAGACCAGTACGCCGTCATGTCTGCGCCTAACCAAGTCGCCTGACCGATACATGCGTGCTCCCTCAGCGCCGAAAGGACAGGCAATAAAACGTTCACTGGTCAATCCCGTACGCCCCAAATATCCGCGAGCGAGTCCATTACCACCGATGTATAACTCGCCGACCATTCCATTTGCAACAGGTTCCAAATTTGGATCTAGTAGATAAAGCTGTGTATTCCAGATAGGCAGTCCAATTGGAATAACCCCATCCTGCGTTGTCTGTTCACTCACCTCATAGACTGAACAACCCACGACAGCTTCAGTTGGCCCATATTCATTAATTAAACGGGTTTGGGGCGCAAATTCTCTCCAGTAAGATACGGTAGCTGCATTCAGTTGCTCACCACCGATTACAAAAGCATGGCTCTGTCCAGCTAGCGTCTGAGGGGAAAGCAAATGCCTCAATGCATCAAGGTGCACGGGTGTAAGTTTCACTAATGAGAAGCCTGGTTGCTTCTCTAGATGCTCAGCAAGCACTTCAATTTCATTTTCTTGAGGCAATAAAAATACGGTGCGTCCGCTTGCAAGGGGCAACCAAAGGCTTGTGATTGTCGCGTCAAAAGCGATCGACGTATTGATCGGTGCACCAGGTCCCTGATCAAGTGCATACGTATCTAATGCCCAATTCAGATAATTAAGTAATCCATAATGAGACAATGCAACACCCTTAGGTATACCGGTGCTACCGGAGGTATAGATCAAATAAGACAGGTGTTCGAGACACAAGGGCTGTTGGCGGTCCTGATCAGTAATCTTAGAAGAATTATATTGTTCCAGCATCTGTGCAAACCCCTCTCCTGACATATCTATCATTGCAGGTAACGGGCGTACATTAACCTCAGCAGAACCGAGAATCTTTCCGCTTTGTCCAGTTGTCGCATCCACATCTAGATGTGTTTTAAATTGATCGAACAGCTGATGTGTCGTTAATAGCTGCTTGGCACCACTATCACGCATCATAAAGGCCAATCTTTGAGGCGGATAATCAGTGGCTAACGGTAAATAGGCTGCACCTGCTCGTAGCGTTGCAAGCAACGCAATGACGAGTTCAGGTGTCCTTTCAAGCAACACGCCCACGATATCATCGGGACCAATACCCAGACGAATCAAATGACGGCCGAGCGTATTTGCGCGCACATCAAGCTCTTGATACGACATCGAGCACGCAATACCATTTTCGTTATAGCTCAGCGCGCAGGCCTGAGGTTGCTGATCCACACGCGATTGAATCTTTGCGATTAAGGTGACATTCTCATGAGCAATGTTGCGCTGAAGTCCCGAAGACTGATCAACCAATACTTGACGCTGCATTGCATCGAACATGGGCACTTGAGCAAGCCTGTGATGAACAATATTCGGCAGAGATGTCATCAAATGAATTAAGTTTGACAACATCAGCTGCGCATCTCTTGGATCAACACGCGCTTGATCAAAGCTCAGACGAAGAGAAAGTTTCTCTCCAGTCAGACCAGATAAACCAATCGGATAATGATTTCCATCTTCCGCTTGTACGTCCGTTACCTTGACCTGAGCAAAAGTTTTTTCCTCTGCGGTCACTGGATAGTTTTCATACACAAACATCGCTTCAAATAAAGAAGTCCCACCGAAGCCCGCAACGGTCTGAATTTCTCGCAGTCCAAGATGCCCATGCGCATCCTGCTCTGACATAGCAGCTTGCTGTGAGCGTAACCAATCCAACAGTTCAACCTGTGGCTCAAGTCGCACATAAAGCGGGAGAGTATTAATAAACAAACCCACTCCCTGATCGATGCCGGGCAACATGCTTGAGCGACCATTCCGCACACTGCCAATCACAATCTCATCCAGCCTATTCGATCGCGCAATTAGTAGCGCATATAAACCTTGCAATAAAGAGGCCTGCGTTAAACCATACTTACGACCGAAATCCTCAAATGTCTTTTGCACAAAGGGTTCGAGTTCAACTTCAATATTTTTCATCCCATGAGCAGCAACTTCAGGCGCTGCAAACTCCAGTCGACTTGGCTCTGTAAGAAATCTAAAATGATCTTTCCAATAAGTGGTGGCAGCTACTTTATCTTGCTGCCCCAACCATAATAAGTGCTGTTGCCAAGAAAATGGCGGATCTAGCAAGATAGGAGAACCAGCACATTCTGCAACATATAGTTTGGTCAGCTCGTTCGTCAAAATTGGCATAGACCAGCCGTCTAGTATTAAATGATGATTAGCAATGAGCAGAGCATAGGCATTGCTTCCAAGGTCCGCTTCATACAAACGAATCATAGGGCCATTCACAAGATCGAACGGACGCGCAAAGTCATAACTTTTTAGTGCAGCAAGCTTTTGTTCTCTTGATCCCGATACATTTAATTTTTGATAATGAAGGGCTGATTCATTTCGAATTACGGCGAAATCTGGCGCAATGTCGCTAGGTGCGAATGCCAGGCGTAACACGGGATATCTTCCTACAAGCGTAGCCCATGCTTTTTGCATCGCAGAACTGTCAAAACTCCCTTCAAAGGTAATGAGTAAGTGAACATGATATGGGTCATCTTCGGTTGCTTTACGCGCAATGCTTTCAAATGCCAGTCCCTGCTGTAGAGCGGTAAGCGGCACGATGTCCGTCAAATCAGGGTATTTGATAAACAGCTGATCTAAAGCTTGCTGCTTGATACCCCCATCAGTCTGTTTTTCCTGTTGTGCAAGAAATATAAAATCAGACGGTGTTTTAATTTGAGGCAATGGTGCATTGAGGCAATGGTGTGTGATTTTGATCAGCATATCTTCAAAACACGCCACAAACTTATTGATTGAATCCAGTTGGTATGCCTTAAGACCATAAGTTACATTGAACTGAAAGGCGCCAAGGTCATTAATCACGGCATTGATATCAATCAGGTGCATACGAGGACGAGTCATATCATCATCGGCCCCGATCAAACCACCTTCTGCCATCTCCCACTGTGAATGGTCGCTCTGACTTTTCTCAAAACGGCCTAAATAATTAAAGCCAATTTGCGGCGTTTCAGTATTGGCAGTGGCGACTTGGCTTTCAGGATCCAAATATTTTAGTACACCATAGCCGACACCTTTATCGGGCATAGATTGAATGAGCTGTTTAACGCGACGTATCGCAACGCCTAGGTGTTCATTATTGTCTGGAGATAAATCACTGACTTCAAGTTTGACTGGAAATACACTGGTTAACCAACCTAGCGTCTGACTTAGATCTACATCACCTTCTCGCCCATGCCCTTCAAGGTGAATAACCAGATGACTTAACGTGTAACTGAACTGATCTCTGCTCCATTTACACAAAGCCAAGCCAAAAGCCGAAAGTAATATTTCATTCACTCCCGCTCCATATACGCCTGGTGCCTTTAGAAGAGATTGGGTTTGAGAGGTGGTCAATTCACCTCTAACATGTGCTGCGTTAGCCGCCGTATTTTCAATAGACGTATGATCAATATCAATGGGCAGTTTGGATTGCTCAGAAACCTGACTCAACCAAAGGCTTTCTTCATTACGTCGTAGTCCTTTGGCACCTTGATCAGCTAAGGTTTCAGCCCATAAACGTAGTGGCAACGAGTTATTGATCCGATTTGCATCCACATCACTTGTCAACAGTTTGAGGTCATCAAGCAGTATGCGCCAGGATACTCCATCAATGGCATAATGATGGATCACCAGTGCTAATTGGGCGCGCGCCTCACCATAATCCACCCACATGGAAACCATCATGCCACCCGCTTGATGTATTGCCAACTCATGACTCAAAGGCAAGAAAGCCTTTAACAACGTCTCACGGATCTGCTTTTTAGGCACTTGCTTTAAATCAAGTTCATGCAATTTAATATCTGGAACCAGATCATCCGCATCAATAAATAATTTCGTATCAGGACCCTGTCCCTCAACCCGTAATCGCAATGCCCCATGCATAGTGACTAATTTATTTAATGCTATGTGGACCGCCTGCTGAGAGATTCCAACGGGCACATCGAGCAAAACAGCCTGATTGAATCTATCGAGGTGGCCACCCACCTGCCAAAATTCCCTATAAACCGGCAATGGAACGACTTCACCCTCGTGCACCCAGATTGTTGCATCGACATCAGTCTCTATAGATCGAGCGATCGCAGCAAGCGCCTCAGGCGTCTGACTTGAAAATATGTCATTCACAGACAATAACATCCCTGCATCTTTAGCCAAACTGACCAAACGAATAGCTGAAATACTATCGCCACCGATTGTAAAAAAACCATCATCAATGAATACAATGGCTACACCCGTGAGTTGACTAAATATCTCGCACAGCGCCCGCTCATTGTCATTACGTGGCGTACGTGCAGACTTGCTACTGGATGAAGTTGACACTGCTGGCAGTGCGCGAAGATCAACCTTTCCATTTGGGGTAAAGGGTAGTTCATCAAGCCACACGAAATGTGCTGGCAACATATATTCAGGCAACCTAACAGCAAGGCGTTCTATCAAAGCATCATCAGATAGTTGTTCACTGTCTGGCTTAGACACCATATAAGCTACCAGTCGTTGATCAGCCCCATATTGACGGGAAACAACCACTGCCTGCGCAATTTCAGGGGAGGATTCAGCTATACATGCATCAATTTCACCGGGTTCAATCCGATAGCCACGCATTTTTACTTGAGAATCAGTGCGACCAAGAAATTCGATTGAGCCATCTGGACGACGTCGCGCAAGATCACCCGTTCGATACATACGTTGGCCAGGCAATCCGAAAGGACAGGCTATAAATTTTGTTGAGGTGTTTGCTGCTTGTCCGATATAGCCTCTGGCAAGCCCTAAACCTGCCACATACAATTCGCCTGTAACCCCTGGCGGCACGAGCTCAAGGGCTGCATCAAGCAGAAATACCGTGGTATTGGCCAATGGAAAACCGATAGAAACTAGACCCATATTGTGGTCACCATCTATGGCAGGATCCAAGGGATGGCTCATACTCGCACAAACAGTCACCTCTGTTGGGCCATAGGCATTGATCATTTTTGTATTGACGGCGAAGCGTCTCACAATAGCTGGAGAACAAGCCTCTCCCGCAACAACCAATGTTTCAAGTGACGCCAGTGCTTTAGTCTCTAACGCATTCACTAAAGCGGGCGGTAAGGTGGCATGAGTCACACTAAACTCTGTTAGAAATTCACCTAAATTAGCCGCGGCATCTGCGCGGATAGCAGTCGAGGGCAATACCAGTGCAGCCCCGGAACCAAAGGCATTAAGCATTTCCCATACACTTGCATCAAAGGCTTGCGAAGCAAATTGCAATACCCTATCGCGCGGCGTTAGTTGAAAACCTTCTCGCTGCGCGCACACCAGATTGACCGCAGCACGATGAGAGATCCCGACACCTTTGGGCCGACCTGTCGAACCGGAAGTATAAATTAGATAAGCAATGTTTTCTGGGTGCAGCACATTCTGGCGCTCTTGATCGGATAGTTTTGCAATTGATAGAAGAGACAAACGTATCTGTGTGAAATCGTCTTCCACATCAAATAGCTCAGGCAATTGGATATCAACAGCAGTCTGTAAATTGTCGTAGAGCGCCGCACTACTTAACACCATCTTAGCTTGACTGTTACTGATAATATAGGCCAAACGGGCAGCCGGATAAGCTGGGTCAAGCGGTAAATATGCCGCACCCGCCTTGAGTACTGCCAAGACTGAAACAATCAATTCAACCGAACGCTCCAGTATTACGGCAATAATTTCATCCCCACCAACGCCCTCAGCTAACAACTGACGCGCAAGTTGATTAGACTTAGCATCTAAGTCAGCATAACTAAGTACTTCTATACCGGAGCCCTCGCTGTAAAGCAGTGCTTGAGTCTCTGGATGCAGGTGAACCTGACGCTCGAATACATCAACAAACGTCAACTCGGAAGCATTCATTTCAATTGAAGGCCCCGCTGATGTCTCGATCAAGGTTTGACGCTCGCGTTCACTTAGCAAACTAATTGAGGCGATAGAATCGTTACAAATAGATGGTAGGCTGACAACCAATTGCATTAGGCTATCTAAAATTCGCTGCGCCTGCTCCTGATCTAGTCTCTTGCGATCAAAAGTAAATCTCAAGGTCGTAGTGGCTCCAGGAATGACGGCTAGGGCCAATGGATAATTAGTCCCATCATGACTTAGAGTTTCAAGCAACTTTAAATTGCCAACGTCCACCGTATCGTTATCTTTAGGAAAGTTTTCGAAGACAAACAATGCTTCAAAAATTGACACGCCTGAATAACCTGACTGCGCCTGAATAGCAGATAAACCTAGATGTGCATATGAATCCTGTTCAGATTGGGAAATTTGCTGCTGATGAATGAAATCAACTAATGATTGCCCTGCGTCTATTCCCATGTATAACGGTAAGGTACTAATAAATAAGCCAACCGCCTTATCAATATTGAACTGTTCATTGGATCGACCGTGATGAACAGTTCCAATAACCACATTGTCCTGGTTACTTAATTTTGCAAGCACCAGCCCATAGAGACTCATCAAGATGCTGGCTTGCGTTAAATTATGGCTACGTGCAAACTGATCTAACAGCGTATTTTTTGTTTCGTCGAGCGTTACAAAAATAGCACCCGTGCCAGCGATTGACAGGGTCGGTGCTGGCAACTGAACGCGACTAGGCTCTGTTAATTCAATGAGGTGTTTTTTCCAGTATTGTTTAGCGGCAGCAATGTCTTGTTGCGCTAGCCAAGTTAAGTGATCCGTCCAAACAAAAGGAGCGTCCAAGGTCAATGACTGATTTCCATGAATCGAACCATATAGCCTCGCAAATTCAGTCATCATCACAGGCAAGGACCAACCGTCCAAGATTAAATGATGCTTGGATAGCAATACTGCAAATCGTTGCTCGGCAAGTTGCGCTATGCGCATTCTGACCAAAGGTCGGTGCTCAAAATCAAAGGATGCAAGCAGGTCATTTTTTACAAGAGTATCTAAACGCTCTTGATATGTTCCTTCCAGCTCAATTACATCAACATCGTAAGCCGAAGGATTCAAAATCACACCCACGCCAGGTGCAATGGCAACGGGCGCCAGTACCAATCTCAAAATGGAATGCCTTGCAACAACTTGTTGCCATGCCTGTTGCATCGCAACAATATCTAGGGCACCCTGAAATATGAGCGTGACCTGAACATGATACGGGTCCTCAGTATCAGGAGCATGACTCAGGCTTTCAAAAGCAAGCCCTTGCTGCGATGGCGTTAATGGAACGATATCTTGCAAGGCGGGATACAGTTCAGTCAGTGACTCAAAAATAGTTTGCGTCAGTTTAGTGTGTCCAAAGCCTGGTAAGCGATACAGTGCAAAATCTGACAAACTCTGAGTAACTGCCAAGGGTGCATTCAAACAATGCTCCGTCACTGCTAACAATTGCGCTTCGAATTCTTTTGCGAGACTTTGAATGGATTGTTCAGTGTAAGCCTCTCTGCAATAGGTCAAATCGAAATATAGACTATTGTCTTGTTCGATAATCGCGTTGATTTCGATCAAGTGTAAGCGTTGTCTGGATGCATCGTCGCTAGCAAAGGACTCCATATTCCCTTCTACATGCCACGTATTCGCATCATTCGCACCTCCCGTTTCAAAGCGGCCAAGATAATTAAACACAATTTGAGGCTCGATCAAGGTAGCCTGCGCCAGACGACTCTCAGGATCCAGGTATTTTAAGATTCCATAGCCAAGTCCTTTATCGGGCAAGGCTCGCAACTGATCTTTTATTCTCTTAATTGCATGCCCCGCACTCGCTAAGTCGTTAAGATCCAAACCACCAACTGATAGGCGAAGAGGGAACATACTCGTGAGCCAGCCAATGGTTCGTGTCAGATCTTCTTCTGTCTCACGACCATGCCCTTCAAGCGCTATCAGCGGATCACCCAGCTCTTGTCCATAGATTGAATCACTCCATTTACGTAAAGCAAGCCCTAATGCAGCCAGCAAGAGGTCATTGATTGCACCGTGATAAACTGGGGGAGCCTTTAACAAACGCTCTGTTGAACCAATACTCAGTTTGCTGCGAATAAGAGAAGTATTTCCAATGGTATTCTGATGCTTATCAATTTCAAAATCTTGAGGTAGTGCCTGTGTTTTTTCAAACTGTGATAGCCAGATATCAACTTCACCTCGCCTTGCCCCTTGTTCACCCTGATCAGCAAGATTCTCTGACCATGCGCGTAAAGACATAGTTCGAGCGGGCAAAGTCACCTGGGCATCCACTGTCAAGCTACTTAAATCTTCCATTAGCACACGCCAAGACACACCATCCACTGCGTAATGGTGAATCGCTAGTGCTAGGATTGTAGGCTGGTCTTGCCGTTCAATCCAGAGTGCGCGCAACATTCCTGCTGGTTTTTCGGGATCAAGCTCTAGACTCAGATTATTTAAGCACTCAGTCTTGACACCGACGGCTTCTTGGCTAGTGAGTACACTCAAATCCAGCACTTGCATAACTGGCACATGGACCGCACTGAATGGATCAATAACAAATTTTACGGTTGAACCAAACCTTTTCATACGCAAACGCAGTGCGCCATGATGTGATGAAATTTCACTCAGTGCGGCAGTCACCATGTCACGCGTAACGTTTGAAGGCACCTGCAAACAGACAGATTGATTAAACCGATTTAGTGAGGTATTAAGGTTCAAGTATTGTTGCAAAATCGGTAATGTGCGCACTGGACCATCTTCTACCCAAAGTTGCTGCGCACCAAGATCTGATACATCCCTGGCAATTCGAGCAAGTGCTTCTGGCTTCTGGTGTTTAAAAACATCCCGGACAGAAAACATTAGACCCGCTGTTTTGGCCCGACTGGTCAGCCGAATAGCCGTAATACTGTCACCACCAATGGCAAAGAAATTATCATCAATTCCCACCAAAGTCGTGTGAGTCAGATTCTCAAATAGTTCGCAAAGTATGGCTTCTTTTAAGTCACGTGGTGCGCGATACTTGCCGTCACTGTTATCGGCCTCTGGTGCAGGCAAAGCTTTTCGATCGAGCTTGCCATTCGCACTCAAGGGTAACGTCTCAAGAGATACAAAATGTGCAGGCACCATGTATTCGGGTAACTTGCTACCTAATACGACCTTCATCTCAGCGACATTGGGACTCTGCTCTCCTAATCGGGTAACCGTATACGCAATCAGACGCAAATCATCGCCTATTTTTGAAGTAATCACAGCAACTTGCGTTAACGCACTAAATGAGGTGCTCAGTACGCTTTCGATTTCACCTGGCTCAATGCGATACCCTCTAATCTTGACCTGATCATCAACCCGACCAAAATATTCAATTGCCCCGTCCATGCGTCTGCGCGCAAGGTCACCGGTACGATACATACGCGCGCCTAATGCATCGAATGGACAAGCAACAAAACGCTCAGCAGTCAAACCACTTTTACCGAGGTAGCCGCGGGCTAAATTAGTGCCGGCGATATAAAGCTCACCCACAACACCCTGTGGTAGGGGCTCGAGCGTGCCATCTAAAATGTAGAGCTGCGTGTTCCAGATTGGGTGGCCAATTGCGGGGGTGAGGGTCCCTTCTTGTTCTTTGCAAGGCCAGAATGAGACGTCAATCGCTGCTTCGGTTGGACCATACAAGTTCCATAGGCGAGTGTTCGGCAGACGTGCAAATGTCTGTGCTTGCACCACGCCACTTAAGGCTTCGCCACTGGCAACAATTTGTTTAATCGAGCTGCAGTCGCCCGCATCGATGACTTCGAGAAACACTGCTAACATTGACGGTACAAAGTGCAGCACACTGACCTGCTGCTGCTCAATAACAGATTTAAGGTAGGAAGGGTCTTTTTGCCCGTCGGGTCGAGCGATGACCAGCGCTGCACCCGTCATTAGCGGCAGAAACCATTCCCAGACCGCAACATCAAAGCCGATTGCCGTTTTTTGCAGCACGCGGTCATTGCTATCTAACCGCAGGGTGTCTTGCATCCAAACGAGCCGGTTGACCACAGCATGGTGAGTGTTACCAACGCCCTTGGGGGTGCCTGTTGAGCCAGAAGTGTAGATGAGATAGGCAAGCTGCTCAGGCCGTAGCGAGCAAGTTCGAGCGTGTTCAGAGATCTCTGTCGAAGGCAAAGCTTGCAGGGTCTGTTGAACTTCTGTATCAAACAGGTCTAACCACTCTGGCATAGCGACAACTGAGCTGAGTTCGCGGACATGTTCTAACAGCATATGCGCGCGGGTGCTCGTAGAGAGCAACAAGCTCGCCTGGCTATCGGTGAGCATAAATTGCAAGCGCGAAGCTGGATGCTCAGGGTCTAGTGGTAGGTAAGCAGCACCAGCTTTTAACACAGCGAGCATAGCCACAATCATCTCAGGGGAGCGGACAAGTAGGATAGCGACGACCTGATCAGAACCTATCCCTTTTTCTAGCAAATAATGCGCCAGTTGATTGGATTTTACATCGAGTTGCTCAAAGGTCATGCTGTCATGGCCTGTATGTGACTCAAAGAACAGCGCGCTTGCCTCAGGTGTAAGTCCTACTTGTCTGGCAAAGAGTCCCGCCAGATTATGTGGCTGAGCACTATTATTGACTTGAAGGCCACACGAAGCATCAAGAATCGCTTTTCGGTCTGTGTGACTTGTCATGGGAAGTGACACAACAGGCATTTCAGGTGCAGAAATCATTGCTTTTGTTAGATTAACAAAGCATTGCGCCCAGTGCTCAACATTCGCTTGATCAAACAGGTCGGCATCATATTCAAAAACACCAGAAACGTCTCCGCAGGTTTGCGGTTCAAGTGCCAAAGTTAAATCGAATTTTGTCGTCGCTTGTCCAACTTGCACTGACTCTGTGCTTGTTCCTGTTAAATAAAAATCAGCATGGCCCTGATTTTGATACGAAAGCATGGTTTGAAATATTGGGGTGTGATCAAGTGAGCGCGAAACCTCCATATTTTCAACGAGTAATTCAAATGGTAAATCCTGATCAACGATGGCGGATTCAACTTGTATTTTAGTTTGGTTAATCAAGTCACGGATCGTACTTTGAGTATTCGTGACGACAGGGATTGCAAGAACATTGAGAAAAAAACCAACAAGCGGCTCGGTCTCAGAGCGTGTCCGACCTGAGACCGGTGAGCCGATAACAACCGTTGACTGTCCAGCAATGCGGCTTACTAAAACACCATAGGCAGCTAATAGTGTTGTAAAAAAAGTAGTTTTAGACGCACGCGCTAAAGCTTCCATTCCATGAACTGTGCTGGCTAAAATATTAATATGGACGTATCCAGCGCGATGTACCCGATCAGGGTTGCGCGGGTGATCCATTGGCAAAGTCAGCCTTTCGGGTACATCTAATAAGCGTTCTTTAGAGCGTTTAAGCTTGGCTTCAAGCTTTTTTTTAAGCGCTGCTTCTTGCCAATGCGCCCAATCGCTATATTGAATCTGTAGTTCAGGTAGTTTGGGTGATTGGGCCAAGTTAAAGGCGGCATAAGCGTGCTTTAACTCATGTCCGATAATCGCCCAAGACGTACCGTCACCGGCATGGTGATGCATAGTGAGCAAGAGAACGTGCTCAGTCGGGCTGATCACGATCAAACGTGCACGAAAGGGAATGTCAGTCGCGAGATTAAACGGTAAAGAGGCCTCCTCACTGATCAATCTGGCAACAAGATCAGCGCATTCCTCTGAATTTGACAGCGTTAAAAGCGATACATCTGTAATCTCCAGAATATCACTTTGATTAGGTGCGGCAGCCAAAATGCCAACAGGATGACCATTCTCACTTTCAGTAATCAGTGTGCGCAAGGTTTCATGTCGCTCAATGATAAGGCATAGAGCTAAAGCTAACGCGTCCTTATTGATCGCTCCATGGAGTCGCTTCGCGATCGGCATATTGTATGTAGCAGCACTTTGCTCGATTCTACTCAATGTCCAGAGTCGACGTTGTCCATAAGACAGGGTAATTTTAACAGCCAATTAATTATTCTCCATATCGGATAATACCCCTGATAGACGTTCCCTGAGTGGTTGACGAGCACGTGCATTGAGAAAATCAGGCCGGGCTACAATATTTTGATCTAGTGGGGAATTTGACACTGCGTTGTAGGTCAGTATCACAATGCGGCGTTGAAAGGGAGAAATATTTTGCGGCGAAGCATGCACTAAATTTCCATCAAACCAGATTGCTGTGCCTTTTTTCCCTTTTGCAGAAAATAAACCACCTTGATTAACTAGTGATGAAACTTGTTCTTCAGCCACTTGATAGGTTAATGATGCGCTGACATTGTCTTCCCAACCGCCAGAAGAGTTACCTTTACTAACCTCAATGCAACCGTACTGATGAGAGCCTGGTATGAAATAAAGTGGGCCATTAAATTCAGTTACGTCATCAAGAAAAATCATAACGTTTACCAAGGCATTTGTAGGCATCTTATCCTCATTGCGCCAGTAAATGTAATCTTGATGCCAAGGCCAAAGATCTCCTGAAAAGGCATGCTTTAAGTTAACCTTGAGTTGATGAATGTACACCTCATCTTTCAGGACCTGACGAGCAGGTTGCAGCAGCTCAGGTTTCCTAATGAGCGCATCATAGGTCTCGTCATAAAGATGACAGCCATGAAACGCACGGTATATTGAACTGCCATTTTCACTGACGTGACCAGGAAGAGTTTGCTTTGCAAACTCAGTTAGGGAGTCGATTAATTGCTGCGTGTCTTCAATCGAAAATAGACTATTCTGTACCAAAAACCCATTTTTCCAGTATGATTCGAGCTCTTCTTTACTTATGTTCATAACTGAAGTTTCTTAGTTTTTATCGTATAACAACATTAGAACATATCAATAGAAATAACAAATACCCCTCCACTATAACTGGATTTTTCTTATCAGAATTCCTATTTTATTTTACAAAAAACAACAAGTTAATGCTGAATAACGCCTTGTTTTACTGTATAAAAAAGACATTAACCCATTGATTATAAAAATATAACCTGCCTATTTACTTTACACTACATTCTACTCCCGCTCCAAAATCATTTTTCTGACACCCTTGTGTCAGGATAGTTTTCGCTTTATTTGAAATAACATAACTTCAAACAAGGGACGGAAAATATATCTATGACAACTCAATACCCAGAAGAAAGAAAAAATTCCTTACGGAACGCTGTATACTTTGAAGCAAACTTATGTTGATAAGAAGCTGAATGCGCTCTGGGAGGAAAATGAGGACGCTTAATTCCTCACTCACACTAAATGTCAATCAACCTGTCGCATATTCGTGATATAAAACTGAAATTTCGAAAATTGTTGCTATGTAAAGAAACCTTTATATTTTTAAACTAGTCACCTGATTCCGGCATCTCTTGACTAATGCGGCCACCACCTTGAATAAGCATAGGCTCATCCTCCTCGTCCAGGGTCTCGAGGTTTAGCGCAAGTGATTCTGGTGTCGTGAATTCAAACAATGTGCGCAATGGCAGGATGATTCCACTCCGTGAACGCAGTTGGGCGATTAGACGCATAGCAAGCAGAGAGTGGCCACCAATTGCAAAAAAGCTATCGTCTACGCTAACAAGCTCTGTTCCCGTTATCTCACTAAAAAGTTGGCATAATAAAATCTCATTTCCTGTTGAAGGCTCGCGGTAGGCCTGTTCAGTGTTTCTTCCTTCAGGAACCGGGAGTGCAAGACGATCTAATTTTCCGTTCGGTGTTAGAGGTAGAGTATCGACGGCCACGAAATAAGAAGGAACCATGTATTCAGGTAAATGCACAGCAAGGATATTGTGGAGCTCAGAGTGTTCACGCACTGTTTTCCCTGCGTACACGACAAAATATGTGACTAGACTTTTGATCCCATTAACCTCACGTGCGATGACCGCAACTTGAGCGAAGCAATCAAAATATAACAGCAGAGCAGCCTCTATCTCACCCATTTCAATCCTGTAACCATTTAACTTAACTTGCTCGTCTACGCGTCCAAGGTATTCGATCTGACCATTTCGTCGACGAGCTAAATCCCCCGTGCGATACATGCGTGCTCCTGGATGACTAAATGGACAGGCGATGAACTTTTCAGCCGTCATTCCCGGCTTGTCCAAATAGCCACGAGCGAGCCCGCGACCGGCAATATAAAGTTCGCCTTCCATTCCGTCCGGCATGACGTTTAGCACTGGGTCTAAAACGTACAGTTGGGTGTTAAAAATCGGTGTGCCAATCGGGGGGAATTCAGTCCAGCTTGCTGGATTATCTGGCATCGAATAATTGCTAACAACATGTGCTTCTGTCGGCCCATAAAAATTGTGTAATCTCGATCTAGGGTGTGCTGTAAATGCTGAACGAATTTCAGGAGTAATTTGTAATTGCTCACCCGCTGTAAATACTTCATCTGGCCAGCCTTGATCATCAAAACTATTTCGCGCTTCAGCCAGGCTGGAAAGAACAACAAAAGGTGCATACAAATGCTCTACCTTCTGAGTATGCATGTGTTCTAGCAATTCGCGACTATCGCGACGGCTTTGCTCATCAATGAGAACTAAAGGGGACCCGTTGCATAAAGCTGAGGCAATTTCTTGTGCCGAAGCATCAAAACCAACAGGGGAGTATTGAAGAACGCGGGGGGCTTCGCTTGGAAGAATAGTTGCTTTCCATTTCACCAGGTTACCCAAAGCACCATGCAAAAAGCTGACCCCTTTTGGTTTTCCAGTACTGCCGGAGGTATACATTACATAGACGAGGTTATCTGCATTTACTGGAGTTGAAAGCTCTGACTGGGCAAGTCTTGACGTTGATTTTGAAGCGATTGATCTTGCAATATCAGCATCATCAAGCACCCAGAAGGGCGGTAAAGATAGGTCTGTAGAATCAAAATTGAGCGCCTCTAAACGATTGTGTGAGCAAATAAGCGCAACCGCTTGGCTATCTATCAGCATATAAGAAAGTCTGGCCGTTGGATAATTTGCATCAAGAGGCAGATAGGCCCCCCCAGCTTTAATGGTGGCAATAATGGAAACGACCATTTCTAATGATCGATCAATCAGAATACCAAGTATCTGATCGGTTTTTAGGCCTTGTTCGAGTATGTGTCTGGCCATCTGGTTTGAGGCTTTATCGAGTTCGGAATACGTCATAACGTCAAGGTTTGAGACCACTGCGGTGGCATCAGGTGTACGCCTAACTTGTGTTTCAAATGCCTGTGTGAAGACAAGGAACTCAGGGTCAATAGTCACGGTTTCACCAGCGCTATCGGCAATGAGTTTTGTTTTTTCCGTCTGAGATATAATGGGTAAGAGCACGATGAGTTGGGCTGGGTCCTGACATAACGCTGCTGTGAGTGTATAAAAGGCATCTAACCAGTGAGCCACACTAGATGTTTCAAAAATACTCTGGTCGAACTCGAAGTCTCCCTGAAGCGTTCCATCCAACTCCTTATTGAGGTGAAGTGTGAGATCAAATTTAGTCGTTGACGAATTGATAATCTTTGACTCGCAAGCAATGCCTTGAAAAGAAAATGTGGGGGTTGCATCACTTTGAAAGGCGAACATCGCCTGAAAAACGGGGGTATTGATCAGTGATCGGTTCAGATTCAAACTGTCGACTAAGCGTTCGAACGGTAGATCTTGATCGTTTAGAGTTGCCTCAACACTTTTGCGCGTGCGCTCGATGAGCGAGACGCCGGTGCAGCCTCCGTCCATAGATATTGGTATAGCTAAGGTGTTGAGTAAAAACCCCACCATTTTTTCTAATTCCGTGTGGTTACGACCCGTGACAGGGACTCCAATAACCACATCATTTTGCCCAGCGATCCTACTCAATGTTGCGGCGTAAGCAGTTAACACGACGGTAAATAGTGTGGTGCCTTGGTCGCGAGCTAGTTGTTCGAGTTGTTGAACGATCACGGCCGAGATGCTAACTGCTAGATAGCCTGCGCGACGGTTCCGTTGTGCTGTGCGTGGATGATCCACTGGCAGTGTGAGTAGCTCTGGCATGTTAACTAAACGTAGTCTGGCGCGCTCAAGTTTACACGTGATATTACTTTCTAAAGTGAGTTGCTGCCAGAGCGCCCAATCGCTGTACTGAACAGCTAAGGGTGTCCAGTCAGGCGCGTTACCTGACCGATAGCTGAGGTAGGCTTGTTCGAGTTCTGTTGCGATGATATTTGTGGAGACCGCATCACCTGCATGATGGTGCAGTGTTAGCAAAAGAATTGCACTATCTTTGCTTGTGATGGTGAGTTGTCCACGCAAGGGAATATCATGTTGCAAGTCAAAGGGGACGGCCACCTGAGATTCAATCATTGCTTGGAGCGTCGCTTGCGTTTGAGTTGGATCAGCTGCAAAATCAGCCGATAGATCAATGGTAGAAAGAACTTCGTCAGATGATGGAATATCAACTAATCGACCAACCGGATTCCCATCATTATCTTCGCTGGTCACGGTATGAAGGGGCTGATGCCTTGAGATGAGAGCGACCAATGATTGACGCAAAGCCTGCGTGTCGAGCTGACCTTCTAGATAGACCGCAACCGCCATATTGTAAGTTGCCGAGGCGCCATCCACCAAGTCAAGCGTCAGGAGTCTAATTTGGCCATACGAGAGAACAACGTGTGAGTCAGCAAGATGTCCCGTACCAGGGATTAAAGGCACGCCTGCCTCAATTTTCGTACTGTCAAGTTGGGCTGCCAGTGCCCCGGGTGTTGGTAACTCAAACAATGTGCGCAGCGGTAGCTCAAGTTCTGTCGCTTGGCGCACGCAGGCAATCAAACGTATGGCTAAAAGGGAGTGCCCACCAATGGCAAAGAAACTGTCATCAAGGCCGACACGCGTAGCTCCAGTAACTTCAGCAAAGAGTGAGCAAAGCAGTATCTCATTGTCTGTCACGGGTGCGCGATAGGTGTTAGCATCGGCACTAAAGTCTGGGTCTGGCAAGGCACGGTGATCGAGCTTACCGTTCGGGGTAAGGGGCAGTTGCTCAAGCTCAACAAAGGCTGCAGGCACCATATAATTGGGCAGTGTTCGGGCAAGTTGAGTACGTAACTCAGCATCATTTGGCAGTATTCCTAACTCACGAGGCACGAGGTAAGCAATTAAACGAGTGTCTTGCGAGGTATCGCCGTCGGAATGGGCGCGCGCAATGACAGCGACCTGCGCCAAGGCGTCTGAACCTAGGAGAAGTGCAGACTCTATCTCACCTAACTCAATCCGATAGCCCCGGATCTTGACTTGCGCATCGGAGCGTCCTATGAATTCTATATTGCCATCTGCACGCCTGCGAACGAGATCACCCGTACGGTAGATGCGTACACCGGGCTCAAAGGGATTGGCGATGAATCGTTCGGCGGTTAACCCTGTGCGCCCCAGGTAGCCTCTAGCTAGACCCCGGCCAGCAATGTAAAGCTCACCAACTACGCCGTTTGTAACAGGCTCAAGAGTGCTATCAAGGATAAGGAGCGAATAGTCAGGGAGTGGTTTGCCGATTGGGGCGGCACTTGCGCTTAGCTGTGTATCAGTATCATTTAAACTCAGAGAGTAAGTGCTTGCCCAAATAGTTGCTTCAGTGGGACCGTATAGATTTGTGACCGGTCCAATTAAAAGCATTTGAGCTGCAAGTTTTCGCGGAAGTGCTTCACCACCAACAAGCATTCTAAGGCTTGGTAGTGTGACTTGTGACATCAGGACATTCCACAACGAGGGTGTTGCTTGCACGATGGTGACTTGATGTTGATGAATCAAATTTGCAATGGCCTGAGGCTCTTTTTGTTCATCGATGCTGGCTAATACAATCGTTGCACCTTTTATTAGAGGCAGATAGATTTCTAGTCCTGCAATATCAAAACCAACCGTTGTCAACGCTAGTAAAACATCAGAAGGCTCAAGGGCAACCTCTTGTGTCATTGCGTTGATAAAAGTTTGGAGAGCCCGAGAGCTGATTGCGGTACCCTTGGGTTTACCCGTACTCCCAGACGTATAGATCAAGTAAGCGAGGTTCTGTGGATTCAGTGGGCTGCTTCGTTCAAGATCGGTGAGCGCGTTAAGGCTTAAAACACTCAGCTGCGCTTGCACAGCAGGCGCAGTAATATCAATCACTTGAAACGCGTCTTTAAAATTATTAGTTATGAGGTCGTGAAACTGAGTTGCAGTACTCAACAACACTTGCGCACCACTATCTGTGAGCATGAAACTCAGGCGCTCGGACGGGTACTCAGGGTCAAGCGGTAAGTAGGCACCGCCGGCCTTGAGCACGGCAAGCATACTAATAATCATCTCGGGTGAGCGATCCAGCAAGATCGCCACGATCTGATCTGGCCCCACACCTTGCGCAATCAAATGGCGTGCAAGACGATTAGCCGCCCGATCAAGTTGTTGATAACTGAGCTGCTGATCTTCAAAGATGAGTGCAGTGGCTTCAGGGGTCTTCGATACTTGTACTTCAAATAACGCGGGTAGCGTGAGTAAATCCTGCTCCAAGGTCATCACGAGGCCCTCAGACTCGGCAATGAGTTGAACTCGTACATCCGAATCCATCAAGGGCAGTGCCATAACTAATTGTTCAGGATCCTGAACTAAACCTTGTACCAAGCATTGAAATGCCTGAGCCCAGGATTGAACGGAACTTTTATCAAATAAGTCAGCGTCATACTCAATGCTGCCCTCGATTGCCGCTTGCGCATTAAGTGTAGTGTAGAAAGTCAAATCACATTTAGTTGTGGGCAAAAAGACGGGCTCGACAAGCGCACTTAACCCTTCAAAGTTCAACGTTTCTTGTGCCTCGTTCTGGTAGGCAAACATGGCCTGAAAGACCGGTGTCTGCGAGAGCGAGCGAACAACTCCTAGACCGTCAACGAGTCGTTCAAAGGGCAGGTCTTGATCAATGAGTGCAGCTTCAACATTTGTTTTAGCTTGTGCAATAAGCTCGAGCCCGCTACAGCCATCATCGATGGTGATAGGCAGTGCCAGTGTATTGGACAGAAAGCCGACTAAGTCCTCGGTCTCGATGCGGTTGCGCCCAGTCACGGGTGAGCCAATGACCACTGTATCTTGGTTAGCTAAACGCGCAAGGGTTGCGCCGTAAGCGCCAAGCAGTAAAGCAAAGAGGGTTGTCCCTTCTTTAGCCGCCAGTGTACTGAGCGCCTGCGTCAGTTCGGTGGATAGTTTAATCGGTAAATACGCAGCACGTCGTGCCCGGTTGGCATCTCTGGGGTGATCGAGCGGTAGTGAGAGGCTATCAGGTGCTTGAGCAAGCCTTGTGCGTGCACGCTCAATTTTCTCCTCGATACCGGTCTCAAGCGTCTGCTGCTGCCAAGCGGCCCAGTCGCTGTACTGGATGGCCAGAGGTGACCACTCGGGTAACTGTTGATTAAGCAAGCGGTTATAGGCTTCGCTTAACTCCCGTATAAAGACGCCTGCTGACTCACCATCGCTTGCTTGATGATGCTGGGTAAGCAGTAATACGCACTCGGTTTCACTGAGTCTGATAATACGGGCGCGCAGGGAGTAGTCCTGTCCCAAATCAAAGGGCCTTCCTGCTTCTTTCAGAATGTTTTGGGCGAGTGCGCCTTCTTGAGCGTTAGGGTCAAGCAATTGCAGATCACTTGTCTGCAGATAAAATTGAGACAGCTGTACTTTAGGCTCAGGTGCAGGGAGGAGGAGTCCAAAGGGCTCGCCATCTTCATTAACGCGGATGACAGTGCGCAAAGACTCATGTCGGGCAATGAGTAGTGAAAGCGATTGTGCTAAGGCCTGAGTGTCGAGCTTGCCGTGTAAGCGCAGTGCTTGTGGAATGTTGTAGGCTGCCGAAGCTCCTTGCAGTTGGTCCAGTGACCAGAGTCTGATTTGACCATAAGAGAGCACGACGTGTTGATCGGCGAGATGTCCCATCCCAGGGGTTAAAGGCACACCTGCCTCAATTTGAGTACTGTCAAGTTGGGCTGCCAGTGCACCCGGAGTTGGTGACTCAAACAATGTGCGTAGCGGTAGCTCAAGTTCTGTTGCTTGGCGCACGCGTGCAATCAGACGCATCGCTAAAAGCGAATGTCCACCAATGGCAAAGAAGCTGTCATCGAGGCCTACTCGGGCAGCCCCGGTAACTTCAGAAAAAAGTGAGCAAAGCAGTATCTCATTGTCTGTCACGGGTGCGCGATAGGTGTTAGCATCGGCACTAAAGTCTGGGTCTGGCAAGGCACGGTGATCGAGCTTACCGTTCGGGGTAAGGGGCAGTTGCTCAAGCTCAACAAAGGCTGCAGGCACCATATAATCGGGCAGTGTTCGGGCAAGTTGAGTACGTAACTCAGCATCACTTGGCAGTATTCCTAACTCACGAGGCACGAGGTAAGCAATTAAACGAGTGTCTTGCGAGGTATCGCCGTTGGAATGGGCGCGCGCAATGACGGCGACCTGCGCCAAGGTGTCTGAACCTAGGAGAAGTGCAGACTCTATCTCACCTAACTCAATCCGATAGCCCCGGATCTTGACTTGTGAATCGGCACGTCCGATATACTCAATATTGCCGTCTTCACGTCTACGAGCAAGATCGCCCGTGCGGTACATGCGCGCACCGGGCTCAAAGGGGTTGGCGATAAAGCGTTCGGCGGTTAATCCTGTTCGACCTAAATAGCCTCTAGCAAGACCTTCGCCTGCAATATACAGCTCACCGACCACACCGTTAGGCACAGCCTCAAGTCGGTGATCGAGAACATAAAGGGCAGTATTCCAAATTGGAACACCAATCGGAGGCGTTTGATAGTGATCGTCTAACTGACACAACCAGTAAGACACATCTATTGCAGCCTCTGTTGGTCCGTATAGATTCCATAACTGAAGATCTTTGAATGCCCTTAATGTGCGAAATTGCAAAGCGCCACTTAAAGCCTCACCACTGGTGACGATTTGTTTTAAAGAAGGGCAAGCCGAGGGTGATAAATTTTGCACGAATACGTCAAGCATAGAAGGCACGAAGTGCAGCACAGTGACCTGTTGCTGATCGATCGTTTGACGTAAATAGTTAGGGTCTCGCTGCCCACCTTGATGAGCAATAATTAGCCTTGCCCCAGCCATCAGGGGTAAGAACCACTCCCAAACAGCCACATCAAACCCGCAAGCAGTTTTTTGTATCACTCGATCAGTAGAGTCAAGCTTAAGAATCTGTTGCATCCATTGTAATCGATTGGATATTGAGTCATGTCGGTTGCCTGCTCCTTTAGGGGTTCCCGTACTTCCAGAGGTGTAGATCAGGTAAGCAAGGTGCTGTGAATCCAGTGGGTTACTACGTTCAAAATCAGTGACCGAGTTAGGACTTAAAGCGCTCAGCTGCGCTTGCACAGCAGGCGCACTGATATCAATCACTTGAAGTGTATCTGTACGCGCATCACTCATCAGTTCTTTAAGTTGAGGTGCCGTGCTCAGCAACACGCGGGCACCACTATCTGTGAGCATACAACTCAGGCGCTCGGCCGGGTACTCAGGATCAAGTGGTAAGTAGGCACCCCCCGCTTTGAGTACGGCAAGCATGCTAATGATCATTTTAGGTGAGCGATCTAGCAAGATCGCCACGATCTGGTCTGGACCGATGCCTTGCGCAATCAAATGGCGTGCAAGACGATTAGCCGCCTGATCGAGCTGTTGATAACTAAGATGCTGATCTTCAAAGATGAGTGCAGTGGCTTCAGGGGTCTTCGCTACTTGCGCTTCGAACAACGCGGGTAGCGTGAGTAAATTGGGCTCCAAGGCCATCACTGGGCCTGCAGACTGGGCGATTAGAGATTGACGTTCCTGTGGTTGCAAAATATCAACTGTTGCGAGTGGCGTATCCGCTAGGCTGGGTAGGGTTTTAATTAACTCAATAATTCTTGCAAGATGTGCGCGGGCCTCTACTTTTGAATAGCGCTCAATATTGTAATCAAACCGAATCTCAACTCTTTGGCCGTCCGATTTTTCAACAATACGCAATTCGCAATCGGCTACAGGCCCCCAACCTCGAATTTCGATGTCACCGTTCGACTCACCAAATTGTGGTGTACGATCACCTGGAAGATAGTTAACAATGGTTGCAAATGGTGCCTCAAGGGCGCTTTGACGGCGGCTTGAGGTAATCTCACCGAAGGGGTATTTTCTGTGTCGAAGCGCAGAGCGAAGCTCGCTTGCGACGGATCGATTTATATCGTAAATGGTGTCTGTTGGTGTTAACTGAGTTCTTAAAGCGAGGTGATTAGCCAGCATTCCGATTAAGTGTCGAGACCCTTTATGTCGCCCTGAGAAAAGAGTGCCAACGCAAAGGTCGCGCTCACCCAAGATAGTAGATAAATACACCAACATGACGGTAATGAATGCGGATAACGCACTGCCACCGTTAGAGGTAGCCCAATGAAGGGTTTTGTTATACTCCTCCCGCGTCAGCAGGATACTCACCGAACCAGGAACCGACAGCTCTACTGGGCTCAATGGGAGTGGGCAAAGCGAAGCGGGTGGACCCAATCCCTTTAGCTTATCAGCCCAAAATTTCTTGTCAGAATCCCATGCTGAGCTATTGGCATAGTCCTGATATTCAACAACAGATTCTTTCCAAGAAATACTGTTTATTTCAGTTGAATCAACTTGATTGTTGTATGCGCGCTCTACCATTTTAATGAGAATACCCACACCCACTGCATCGATCACAATATGATGCCAAATCATAAAGAATGACCACTCTTCCTCAGCTGTTTGTATTAACCCAAACCGATAGCAAGCGTCTTGCTCTAAGTTAAATGGTGTATGCTCGGTGGAACTTAAAAATAGTTCGACATCAGAAGCAATATTTTGACTTGAGCGAAAATCAAAAAAAGGAATCTCTTGGTACCTGAAGGGGGTCACTGTTTGATAGGGTATGTCATCGACAACTGAAAATCGTAGTCTCAGTGCCTGTGTTTTCTCCAGCATCAAGTTGTGCGCATGATTAAACGCTACAAGATCAAGCGGCCCTTTTATATGTAAAACTTGACCGACGTTATAGGGCGTAGCGTTGGGATTGAGCCGCTGGTGGTGCCAAATAGATTGCTGTGAAACTGAAAGCTGGAATAGTGATTCTTGAGTATTATTTTTGTTCATAAACGCACGCACATATGTAAGCAATCTAAGATTTAAATTTTTTGACAAAGTGGATGCAGTGAGGTCATCCTCGATTCAGGTGAGCCATCACTGTGGGTTTAGCGAATCAATCATGACATTGTACACAGTGGCTTCGAAGGTATATAAGTGGATTGTTTACAAAGCACTGAAAGCAAGCAGGTGGGAAGGGTAAGCAACGTCTGCACTAAACTGTCACATCTGCTTGGCCAAACAATCTTATCGCCTTGACCCCCATTTTCTGACATTCTTCGACCAGTTGCCTTGCATTTGTTGCGGGTACTGTGTCTTCACTTGGGTCAATACTAGTAACGAATTGCAACCAAGGCTCAGCGCTCATTGCATAGATATAGACCTCTGTACAGCCCAAGCTTTTAATAACTTTCAATCCTTTTTGACAGTCTGAACCATTCAACCGGCGGGTTTGGTCCTTTTTACGATCAATAGCAACAGGCAACAAGGGGCCATATTGCCAGGTGAATGGTGCGCCCTCGCATTCTATACCTATAAAAAGAATATCAACCTGGCTGACCGCTTGTTTCAATAAATCGTAGAGAATGGGGTCCAGATTGTTACTGTCAGCAGCGAACAGTATGCCGGTCTGGTCAGAGCGCACAAACCAAGCCGCTTTGGTTCGAATATCCAAGTCGCCATGTTCACCTAAAAAGGGCAGCGCAGTGATACTTAAGTCACCAGAGCCAATAGACTCCAAAGAATCTAATTCAATGACATTTTTAAAGCCAATGGACTTCAACATTAATTTTAATGAAGGATCAGCAATCCCCCCCCCCCCATAGGCACCACTACAGTATCGACACGAAAACGTAACGCTAGTAGGGTTTCTATACATACATGGTCAGGATGATTATGCGTGAGCACCACGTAATCAAGACGCTCTGGCAGGTCACTTAAGACAAAACGTTCAACCTCTGACTTGCCCTCGTAAGCGACAATAGGATCGATTAACATATTGGTACCATCTGGTGCTTCAACTAGCACACAGGCATGGCCAAAATAGCGCCACCGAGTTTTACCCGTTTTTTCGCTGGCTTTTAAAGCAGGGAGAGGTGTTTCAGTTAAAAAACCAGAAACGAGATCAATTGACTGGCTATCGACCTTCAAGGCAGCAAGGACTTCAGACCTCGGTTGAGGATAGTGGCGAAGCCGCGCAAGATAGTCATAAACTTCAGCGTCAAAAGGCGTGTCAAGCTCGAAAATATTGGGGCTGGGTATTTTGGGAGTGCTGAATGCAAACGGTCGGTTATCACCCTGTGCGCGGTAAATAGCTGCACTTTGCACGCCAGGGTTGTATGCAGGACTAAGGTAGAGAAGAGGTTCGTTGACCCTCAGGTCTGGATAACCAGACATGGTGTAAGTCAGTTCAACGTAGCCTCTGACCGGCGCTAGCAACTTTTCATAAAGCGGTTCCATACTGAAGCCATCCGCTTGTTTCATGATCATACGAAATGATTCACGCAATGCGTCACCAAACTCCATTTGTTTGCCCTGCTTAAGTTTGGTGCTTTCAACCAACCTTTTAACAGCCTCAACATCGCTTACGGGCAAATCTACAAAAGGCCCACCTCTAAGTTTCGGGTTCTGGCAGGCTGCAACGTGCACTTCTGGTGCCGCAACAAAAGATTCAAGCACCGCCAAATGCCGATACTTTGCATTTAAAGAAGAAGTTACTGGTGACACAAGATGTGACCAAGCATGCCAACGCTCAACTAAAGGCTCAATAACAACATCAGTCTTCAGTAATACAAGGGGGTCATGCATATTTATTTATTTAGTAGAATCTAGTACCAAGCAGGAAAGTGTAGCATTCCAAGTCGCTCATTATCAATTTTTAGTTAGTCGGCGTTGTTTGCAGCCATTGCTTTACGTAAGCTTAGAGGACGCATGTCTGTCCAGTGCTCATCAATGTACTCGCTCACATCAGATTTACTGCCAGTAAAACCGACGTCAAACCAACCAGAAGGGGTTTCTTTTTGCTCTGGCCAAATCGAGTATTGCTCTTCATTATTAATGAGTACTTTAAACAAGTCGCCATCGATGGTATAGGCATTAACTTTGATCTGTGTACTTTTAGTCATAATATCACTCTGTTTTTGATTAATATTGATTGTAAGGGAGTATTAATAGCAAAAAATTTGCGAGTCAATTACACGAAGTTCTACTGTAGAACACATATATTTATATATTGGTTTTTACAATTATAACTATAAATCACATCAGTACGCCCCTATAAATCACATCAGTACGCCCCTATCAGCTCTACCCTTGGAACTAACTTGGCAACAAGCACATGTCTGTAGAAAATGGCTACCACTATCACTCGATCTGATACAAAACAATATCCCAAGACGAATAAAGCCAACATCATTAAGTTCGGGGCATGATCGTTTCCACAAAGGGTGACGCTCTGCTGAACGTGGAATTTTCCGTACTCTGGTGACAGTGATCAAAGATAAAGTCATTCAGTGTCAGGTGTTCGTACATGAGAATTTCCGATTATAAGGTTTATAAAACGGAAAGTTCTAAAAAAATATTTTTTTGTACTTATCCTGCCAATATTTTTTAGAATTGATCAAAAATCTGAGAGTAGAACAAGATAATCGCATACAGCCACAAAAATAAGCCATACTGACTAAGTTTCTTATCTATTGTTGCTTTCAATGGAAACACTGATGTGTACTATGCTTCTTTCTTAATATTATTAGCTTTAGCTTTAGCTGCATTGATATTACTTTTCATATCATCTTTGGCACTATCAACATCTAGATCATCTAGATTGCCATTGTTTTCAAAGTGCTTAACAAAAATTCGACCTACCGCATAAGTTGAACCACCCGCTAGAGTTGCCATCGAGATACCTCCTGCAACCTGCCCAAAAAATGGTATTAGTTTTACCACACTGGATAACAAGCCTAGACCAGCAATAGGAACAATCGAACCTAATAAGGCATACAGGATAGTTCTGGTACGTTTTTCTGAAAAAGGAACATCGTAGATTTTAGAAAGCGAATGTACCATCTTGACTTGTATTCCGATAAGAGCAACAAAATCAACAATCGGTAACGGGATAATCCCCGTTCCCATACTGTAAACTACATAGTTTTTTACAACCATATTAGCCTGAGAGTCTTCGTCCTTTACTACCGAATATCCAGAAAGCTCGGCACTTGCATCTTCTGTTGTCATAGTTAATCACCTTAATTGTGTATAAAAGATTACTTATGTAAAAATTAAAATAAGAAATTGTATTTAGATAAAATAAATCCACCCGCCCAGGAATTTAATTTAAATTCATTATGCATTTTTAGGGTAGTAAATTAAATTTACAAAGTCAAGATATTATTAGGTAGTGCTTGAACAACCGCTGCCAGCCATGGAGAGCGAACGCGAGGACGCCGAAGGCATTAGCGGTCGCGTTAAGTTTTTACCGTTTGCTTGGGCTGGGATGCCCAAAACAAGCTTTCGTAAAAATAGCGACTCCCCGTAATGCCGTTTTTTTTAAGTGGGTTTGAATGTGTGGTTTTATTGACGCTTACGTTGATAGGCTGATTTTTTTGTTGGGATCTAATAACTCCTTGACTTTATGGCTTAAGATTCCTATTTTTCTGTGTTTATACATAAAAAATATTTATAGCCTTGAATTATTGAAACCATTTCAATAAGATTTAGTTCTTTAAAAAGGACATCACTACCAATTAAATTAAGCTGTTTTACATCAAAGTACAAACCCATTCCCATTGCTTTAATAATAGCTTCTTTTGCAGAAAACACTTTAAAGAAGAACTCCTGCTGCTCTCCTTTGGATTTTAATCGATTGAAATGAACTTGTTCTGATTGGTGCATAATTTCATTCGATAATGCAGAAACGTCCAACTGTAAATCTATATACTCAATATCAATACCAACAGGGAATCGATCAGAAATACACACTGCAATATACTCCATTGAATATGAAATATTAAAATGTAAATCTGGATATTTACTTAAATAAGGTTTTTTGTATTGGTTGAAACTAATACTGAAATCTGTAATACCGTAGTATTTATATAAATAGTTATATAAATAATTTCGAGCTAATATTCGTTTTAACCTATCCCTTTCTAATTTATATTTATTAATTTCTTTTTTTTGTACCAATGGAATTATAGTACTTTCAATAAATAGGTTCTTATTTAAATTTATCAGAACAACATCACAACCTTGCACATGTGAAATATTCTCAATATCAAAATCAGGAGATATACAATAATTAAACTGATTATACATTTTACTTAGTACCATTATTATTTAATAACTTATCGGCACGCATACAAAACAAACTCTCAATTCGTATAATAAGTGCATAGCCTCTGAATAAAACAACTAGCAATAAATTAAAAGTTTAAAATCTGACACATTAAGTTATTTTTACTTATTCCCTCGAAATATCATAAGTCATCTGGTCTTTTATTCTTAGATACAAATACTAATAACATACCGATTAGCGGAGTAAGCACCAAAGATGCAAAAAAATAACCCCAAAACCCCATTACCCGGTACCTCCCTAAATATGCGACTATTGCACTGATTATTATCAGCGCAATAGCTAAGTAAATTGTTATCACGTATTAACCCCTTTATGATTTCACATTGTTATTATGTTTTAAAATTGTTGCTGTTACTGAGTAGTGTATTGCCTCCCCGATGTCCAGACCAATTTTTTCCTAAGTTAAGATAATCTGAAGTTTACTAAAATCTCATAAAGCCACTATGCGTAGTAAAACCCCGACTACTGAATTCACAGAGGAGCTAATATATTTTGGATACACCCTATCAAAACCAGGGCCAAAAATAGCTTCGGCGATGATGCGTCGGACATCTAAAAAGGAAAAACTGGTTCGCCCCCTTCACTTTATGCCGACGTTCCGGGTTGATTTTTAGACGATCAGCATTAACCCATGCCACCATTGTTGCCATCATACAGAAGTTCAAGTAGTTGGTCGCCATTTGTGCATTTCAATACTGGCTTTTCTGATTTTCCATTTCTTGCTTGAGCTCTTTGAATCTGGATTCGATTTTCCACCTTGCCCCATAATACTCAGCCATCTGTGTGTATGTGCGTAATGGACAAGTAAAACAGGACACATTCTTAGACTGTTTTTCTATGGAATTCACGCTCAAACTCTATAAGGTGATTGATAGCGCAATTTAGGTGCGTTCACTTACCATTATAAAAAAACTAGGTAATCAATCATACTGAGCTTTGCTGCATTTTCATGATATCCAGATGATTGCGGCACTCTTTACTCGCATATTGGCTGCAACGATCCGAATGATATAGTGGTCCAGGCCTGGGGTTTCTGCGCCAAAAAGCTATCTGCAAGGTATCTAAACATAGCGAGGTACGCATATGATCATTAATCCTCCAATCCCACCACTTGGCGTGAAAACAAGACGATAACGACAGCGACATAAAACAGCCTTTAAGTATCCCAACGTAGGTAATATTGGTAGTCTACACTTTATTTGACACGTTACCTGTCAACTGACGGTCAAGCTCGTTTGGCGAGATCGCACCATTGTGATCGCTGTCAGTCGTCACTTTATTCCAAGCTCTGCCATCAATCGCGTTACTTGATAACGCCCTGCCTTAACGCCTATTTTACTGAGTGCATCTGCCATGCGACGACTTCCATACACTTGTTTATTTTCATAAAAAATCTGCTCAACTTTCTCTTTAAGTTCAGCTTCTTCTTTGGTTTTATTCTGCCTGTCAGAATTATTTGTCCAGGCATCATAAGCACGGGTACTGACTCTCATAGCGCAACATATTACGGTCACAGGGTATGCCTTCTGTTGCTCACGAATAAATGCGCCTCTTATTCGGCTTTTTGCACAAAGAAGACACGAGCCATCCTGGCGCAATGGTGTAACGAAGTAGAAGTCTGTAATCTCCGCCATATTAACCTTTGCAAAAACAGTTAAAGCGCATTGGTCTGACGTTGTTCACTTCTTTGAATTACACATCACAAACGGACTATTGGAAGGCATTAATAGCAAGGTTCAATTAGCCAAAAAACGCACTAAGGGTTACTGCAATATCAACAACTTTATCAATATGCTTTACTTTCTCTGTAGAAAATGAAGTTTGATTGCCCACTGTACTTCACACAGAGCCTTATATTTTAATGACCTTAAAATATGGGCTTGCATGATTTTAGGTGTTATGCTTAACAAATAATTTTCAATAAAAAATATTAGCTAGTAAATTCCAATGTCTAAAACAAAAACATTTGCTAAACGCTTTAAGCTCTGGATTACAGATCAATTACCCATACTTGTTGTGATGAGTATGATTATTTTACTAATAGTTGTGTTTTTTGCCAAAGACATGTTTATTAGCATTCATTCAGGTGAGGCGGGTGTATTTTATCGACGTTTTAGTTTTGATTCTAGCTCTAAGGGCACCCAGGTAGGCTATATTTTTCCAGAGGGATTACACCTTATCTTGCCATGGAATAAAATGTTCATTTATTCGATGAGAGTGCAAACTATTAAACATGACATGAAAGTTTTAAGCATGAAAGGCTTGCCCATTACTTTAAAATTGGCTGTTCGTTTTCGCCCTGAGTATGAAATGCTAGGTCTGCTGCAACAACGAGTAGGCCCTGAATATATCCAGCGAATTTTATTGCCGCAAATTGAATCGGTCATACGAATTAAAGTTGGAAATGTGAGTGCTGAAGATGTTTATACTAATGCTGAAGGTGTGATGACTAAAATATTAAATACGGCCATTTCCCAAACCAGACGGAACTTTATTATCGTCGAAGCCATTATTATTCGGGAAATAGATTTACCTAAATTAGTCCAAGTTGCAATAGAAAATAAATTGGTGGAACAGCAAATACTGCATAAATATGTTTTTTCTCTGGAGGTTGCAAAGAAAGAAGCTTTAAAAAAAGTGATCGAGGCGAATGGTATCAAAGAATATCAAAAAATTATTTCGACCAGCTTGACAGATAAACTTATAAAATGGCAGGGTGTGCAAGCAACTCTGTCCTTATCAAAATCGGAAAATGCTAAGGTCGTCGTGATTGGAGCTGGTAAAGATGGTTTGCCCATAATTCTTGGTAACCAATGATGCGGATATTCATGCTATTACACGGTGTGAACTTCAATCTGATGCGAAACGTTGTGCGATTTATTGTAATTGGCTTCGTTTTTCTGCTCCTTGGATGTAGCGATGATGTTGATCTATCACTGAAGTCGAGAAATTCCTACACAAATTTTCAAGATAAACTTTCCTCTTGCCAAGTTAATTTTAATAATAATACTTTTCAAACTGTGTTTGCTAAGTGCAATATTGACTTCGTTAATATTGAAGACTGCCTCGATGAATCTACCTGTTATAAAAAGCGTGAATCAATCTTTAACGATTATGATTTGATTCAAAAAAAACAATGTCAAATATACGAAAATCTAGACAGGCTTTGTCAGAAAGGTTATGAACAAGAACAATGGTTCATCAACCACAGATTAATCAAATTTGATGGCCCGGTTGCAAAACAATTGTTCTCATTCATGGGAGTTTACTTCAACAGACTATGGTGGAAAAGTAAACCCTTCCTAACACAGAAAAGTTATATTGATATAGCTGTTGTAGCAAACGATGGAGACAAGCAATCATTTTATGATGGCGCTCAATTAGCAGTTGATTTGTATAATGACCATGGCGAACTAAAAACTAGAAAGCTAAGACTTATTCGGCATTCAGTTGAACGCAATGCTGGCTATTTGGTAAGACTATCGAATAAAATTCAAAATACAAAGTCTGTGATAGCGGTGATTGATACCACACAAAGTCTATATAGCCCATTAATTTCTGAAATGTACGAGAAGGCAGGTTTACTGCATTTATTAACTTCAACATCGCAAAACAATATACTGCGGGAGAATATGCGGTTAAATTTCAGATTAATAGCTACTAACCAAGCGCTGGCAGAGGAATCGGCAAAATTCTGTGCTAAAAAATCGTATCGCAAGTTGGCTATTTTGACTGATTTTGACTCCGATGCAGCCCTTGAGCTGTCCAGAGCCTTTTATATTCATGCGGAGAAGCTTGGTGTTGAAGTTGTTTATTGGAACAGCTTTTTTAAAACAACTCAAGATTTTACTCAGATCATTTTGGATTCAGCTGAACTTAGTGTAGACGCTATATACATAGCGACAGAACACCCTGAGCCAGTGGTGGAGATCATGAAGCAAGCAAAATTGATGGGGTTTTCTTCGTTGAAGTTTCTCGGTACTGAATCATTGGAACAACAAAGTTTTTTGACACAATACAGAAAAACCACTAATGGTTTAATTGTCCCTTCCGTTTTTAATAAATCAAACAAAGCAAATGAAAATGTATCTTTTATTAGCTTATATCAAAAAAAATATGGCTTTACTCCTGATTTGCATGCAGCCGTAGCTTATGATGCTGTTAATTTGATAGCCAACAGTATAAATGTAGTAACTTCGACTTTATCTTTTGATCTGGCATCTGGTTTGCGCTATGGCAATACTTGGGAAGGGGCCAATCAGGCATATAGTTTTGATGAAATAGGTAATTTAAAAAAACCTTTTATCGTTTTTAAAGAATTACAGAAAGGGCTATTTAAAGAATTGAAGTGACTACTCAGCCTAAATAATTAAAAAAGTATAATACCCAAATCTTTAGCGATGTGAGGGATCGATTCATTAGAGTCTAGCGTGTGTTAACCGCAGATTCTTTAAATTCTGATGTATAAGTATTTAGTAAGCGATTAATTGTCAGCGTAATTCACAGCAGCCCACATCAATGCCACACTATTCCCATCGTTAAATACCACGGGGATTTTTAAATGACGGCATTAGAAAAAATACAGGTTAGAACTTTCTGGCCTATTCACATAGAGCACTGGCAAGCCTCAGGGCAATCCCAGGCGGCCTGGTTATTTTCTGATACCCCAGCAGGTGCTCGTGCCAGTGCAATACATTACAGTCTAATAGAAACAGCTAAAGCAAATGGGCTGGGATGCCCAAAACAAGCTTTCGCAAAAATAGCGACTCCCCGTATTTTTTGATAGAGTCTAGCTTAAACTATTGTCTTGATTTCGGGATCCACTATAGGTCACTATAGTCGGCTTTATGCAAAATAGATTTGAATATCTAATCTAGGTGGATTAGGAGCCTATAGAATCTGAGATAAATTTTACATCGTCTATATTCTTAAGCCATCCAGTATGTGATTCATTAAGTTTTTTTATAATTAAATTGCAATCATCGCCTAAATATTCTCTTAAGTGATTATCTGATGTTTGTGTGACATAATATTCATCCATTAATATAGCCTCTTTAATATCATTTATATTGAGTTGATCTTGAAAGGTAGCCTCATCAATATTTTCTAATTTGCCGGCTTTAAATAAAATAATCTCAGAATGGAGGCTAGAAAACTTTTTCTTTGGCCTGTACTTATGATTTATATTTTTTTTATGTTTCTGATTCAGTGTGTCACTTAATGCCATTGACGATGCTTGTTTATGGTTAAAATATGAGTCTATCAAAACAACCCTTGAAACCAAGTTGCTATCTTCTATGAGCTGCCTTGCTATTTCAAAAGCCAATACGCCTCCAAAGCTCCATCCAATTAACTGATACGGCCCAATAGGTTGAATTCGTTTAATATGCAAAATATATAATGATGCTAATTCTTCAAAAGAGACATTTTCTATCGATTCAACACCGATGCCACTTATTTTGAGTGCCTGTGGAACACTTCCACGATTTTCAGTGTATGACGATATTTATTGATGGACAGTGACCTGATTTTCATTTAATATTTATCTGTAATATACGGCATTATGAATCCTAGGCTTTGGAACAGTTTCTGCACTATAATTCCTTTGAAAAATTAAGCCTTTAAAATAAAATTTCCTAGTTTGCCTAAGTACAGAAGAATAGATGTTTACCGGATAATAGAGCTCGTTAATGGAATCATTAAGATAAGTCTAACAAAGTTTTGGGATATGCGCTTATGACTTGAATTCAGGACTGATTTAAATAAACGCTTGATCTGTTATTGCCTTAACCAAAGCATAATTACTAATTATATTTCGAATGAATATTTATTTTTTCTCTGTGTCACGCAGCACAAAGCGTCTCGCAAGAACATTACTCCTGTTGACTTGCAATTCACTGCTCAGCGGTTGCCAGTCATGGTATGGTCCGAGCGCATTAACTGACACACATCCGGCATATAACCAAGCAATTAGCCATTCGCTTAATCAGGAGCTATTGTTAAACATAGTTCGTTTAAGATACCGTGACCGACCTTATTTTTTACAGATTAATAGCGTCACGGCTTCTATGTCAATTAATTCCACTGTAGGTATTACGGCCACCCAACAATATTACACGCCTAGTCTTGGTGTAACGCCTAGTCTTGGTGTAAGTTTTTCGCAATCCCCGACCCTTTCTTATGCTCCTTTAAGTGGTCCAGGTTTTCTTAACAGCGTGCTTTCTCCAGTTCAGTTTAATAATATTTTAGTCATGTCACAATCCGGCTGGAATCCAGAGCTTGTTTTAGGTATTTGCATCCAAAGCATAAATGACCTGATGAATGCGCCGACAGGTTCTGGCCCAACACCAGATACAGAACCTAAATACCAAGATTTTAAGCAATTTTTGACATCATATATTTATTTAAATGATCATGACCTTATTGATATTGGTATGATAAATAGGCAGGGTAAAGCGGTAAGAGAAGTTCACTTTCAGCCAACCGAAGACAAACAAGCGCTGGTTGAAATGCAAACAATACGCCATCTACTTAATTTAAATAATTCTAATCAGTATGCGATATCAACTAGTGGTGGCATGATCATTCATAACCCAACAGTCTGGAATGTACGTTTACGCTCTATTTACGACATGATGTCCTATTTATCTCAAAATATAGACATCCCAGCCGAACATATACAAAGGAACCTAGTTAATAGTACCGTAACCAAAGATGGTAAAATTTTTGATTGGAGCGAAACGCCAGCAGGTGCATTTTTCAAAATATACAGTAGCAGTTCAAAACCGGATAATGCTCGCTTGTCTGTCTATTATCTCGACAATTGGTTTTATCTTTCCAATAAAGATCTAAAATCCCAATCGTCCTTTATGCTGTTAGCCCTTCTGTTTCAAGCCGGAGAGAGTGATAGTAGCACAGCGGGTCCTGTGCTGACCTTACCAGCTTCTGGCAATTAAACGCGTTACACATAATTAACATCATTTATATTGAACTAAATATTTACGGTTCTATATGAAATACAGTGAGTAATCAAACTTCATTTTTCCACAGAGAAAGTAAATCGTATTGCGGTAACTCCTAGCGCGTCTTTTGGCTAATTGAACCTTGCTATTGCAAAGAGTCCCTACTTTCCGAAACGCATTGTGGGCATCCAAGCCCACAATGCGGCAAAAGCTTAACGGGGCTGAATAAAATCTACGATGCATTGATTCAGCCTGCATCCACTTATAACAACCCTAGAGTGGTTTTTATTTAGTGACCTCAAATGGCTGGACGCGATGTCGGACTGCCTTGTAATTTCTCTGCGCAAAAAAACGCTTCGAGAAAACACCCGGCCCTATCGCTATCAGGGACTAAAAATCTTCACTTCGCTTAAGCTCCGTTTCCAGGATTTTCAGCGAAAGAACTTTCAGTCAATAGGCTTCACCTAGCTTTGGATAAAGTGGAATCATTTCTACCATTGATGCTTCTTGTTTAACCGAAAGATTTTCTGGATGACGATGAAAAAAGAGGCGAGAAACAGGCTGTTTTTCGGCTAGAGCCTAGTTCACTAAAAATTATGACTAAAACCCTATCAAGAACTATTTTATATATTTACGCTGAGTAGTTACTGATTCTCAAGCACTCCTAGCCTCATGTTACATATTCGGTCTGCCACATGAAAATAATGATCATCATGACTCACGGCTAAAATCGTTTTACCCTGAGACTTTAATTCGGGAAGAAGTGTCATATAAAAATATTGTCTAAACTGAGGGTCCTGATCAGCAGCCCATTCATCCAATAAGTAGATAGGCTTATCTTCCATTAGTACCATCACCAAAGCCAATCTTTTTCGTTGACCTGTAGACAAATTTATATTGCTAAAATAACCGTTTTCATACTTTACTTTACTGCTCAGGCCCATCATATCAAGCAAAGTTTGAAGGCGTTTAAAATCGATATTTTCGATTCCATAAAAGCGGTCAAACAGATGATAGTCCGTGAGGATAATGGCAAACATGTTTTGAAAATTTTTGATATTATGTTCAGAGACTAGGGTATTATCAACCATGATGGTACCCGAGTCAGGATTATACAAGTGGGTAAGTATCTTAACAAAAGTCGATTTGCCACTACCATTACCACCCTTAATGAAGACCAATTCACCGCGATTTATCTCAAAATCTATGGGGCCTAGACCAAATAAAGGTTCGCCTGATTCTCCCTTATAGTGAAACTTAATATCTTTTAACTGAACTTTTTCAAAGGTTTTAAAATCAAATTTGACAAGATAATTACTGTAATTAGCCATTTTATCAATTTCAATTTCTAATTCCTCTAGAAAAAATGCCGAACGATTTGCTCTTGAATAATTAGGCACGGCTGCCGTTATCATATCAATCGGACTCATCATAAAAACTAATACCGCAATAATTTTAGTCACTACCTCACTTTGATGATCTGAAAACTGAGGGACAATAAAGACGATACAACCGAGTAAGAAATAAGCGAATGAATTGATTAACGTCGAGCTATTAGCAAATACCCAATTAGTAGCCATTCTGACTTTTTCATTTTCCCTGGCAATAATTGAATGACGTTCTATGACGGCATCACTTTTTTTGCCATTGATTTTTAATTCCTTAAAACCCTTAATAATATTCATCAGAGATTTAAAAAAAGTATCATCATGCTTGATGGATATATCGATTTGTTCGACTATCGTATCATTGTAGTAGCTGTTCACTAAAATAGCGCTTATCCCACATACTAAGGATAAGAAAAAAGCAAGCCTTGACAGGTAAAGAATATAAAGCATGCCAAAAAAAAGCATCAATATACTTTGCGCTGCAGAGACTATAACAAAGGCTGAATTTGAAACTACCTGTGTATCATTAGAAAGACGAGTTTGGATCTGTGTCAGCCCCAATTTTTCCATACTTTCTAAATTTGCGAAACGAAGTTTATCTGAAATTCTGATGCGTAAATCTTTAACAATTCCTTCTACAATTGCCGTTGATCTGACGAAAGAGATGCGTTTGACAAAAAAGTACAGCAGAAATACCACCACAAATAGGGCAAATTGAAATGAACTTACATTCCTTTCCGTGTCTGAAGCATTTTCTGTCGCCATATTAATGATAAAAATCATACCGATACTGGACATCGAGGAAAGGATGGTCAGAATGATTGTCAATCTGACCGATTTTTTATTTCCATTGAATATCAAGCGGAATAGTGGCTCATTACTTAAATCAATCAAATTTTTATGAACTTTTGTGTGGGTTTGTATTATCTTTACATTGTAAAGATAATTTTAAACCTAAACAAGCAGTAGCCTTCTCCAATACGAAATGAGGCTGAAAATAGTGTCACC
>DUBF01000009.1 GCA_012960465.1 Rhodospirillales bacterium
TTAGTAAAATCAGACGATGACAATTATTATAGGCGAGTTCCAAACATTGGATATAATATCGTGTCTACTAGAGCATATTCAGATCTTAAAAGTCTAGATCCAGCGTATTCTGGAGGTGTCTTTGATGAAGAAATTCAAGCTCTTATATATAGTAAGCTTATTCAATATAAACCTGGCAGAGAGTGGGGTTATACACTTGATGCAGCTGAATCAATCGAGCAGACTAGTCCGACTACAATCGATTTCAAATTAAAAGAAGGCATCATGTTTACCAATGGTTTTGGTGAAATGACTGCCGAAGATGTAAAGTATTCTTACGAGCGCATTATAGATAGCGAAGTTAAATCTACAAACTCACCCGATTGGGGTCCGCTTAAAGAAGTAGTTGTTAATAGCAAATATGAAGGCACAATTGTTTTTAACGAGCCTTATCCACCTGCTTGGACTATTGCTTTACCTTACATTGTTGGCAACATTATCAGTAAAAAAGCCTGGGAATCTGTCGACGGTAAAGTAGGTACTACAACACCTAGTGTTTCAGGACCTTATCTATTCAAAGAATGGCAGCCGAAGCAGAAAACTATTTTTGTAAGTAATCCAGACTGGCATGGTGGAGAGGCACCATTTGCTGAAGTTCAGATTATCCCAATAGATGATGAAAGTACGGCGCAAATGGCATTTGAGGCGGGTGATATTGACTATACTCGTGTTCCTATGAGCTCAGTAGCCAAACTGAAAGCTTCTCCACCAGCAAACTCAATAGTTGAAGAATACCCATCACTTTACTATGTTTGGGTCGGAATGAATGTTGAAAACGAACTCTTGTCTAATCAGAACTTGAGAAAGGCGATTCAACATGCTATTGATGTACCGTCAATTATGCAGGCTTCCTACTTTGGTGCAGCAGTTCCATCGACTGGCATTATTGCCCCAGGTCTGATTGGTCATCGAAATGAAAGTCTTGTTGCTCCTGAGGCGAATGTTGCTAGGGCAAAGGAATACTTAGCTGCAGCTGGGTTGTCTGGTGATGTTAGGGTAACCCTTGATATTTTAAGTAAGACAGCCAATGTGACTACTGCTCAAGTTATCCAGGCGAACCTTGCCCAGGTTGGGATTACTCTTGACATTAATCTGCATGAATCCGGTGCTTTCTGGTCACTTGGTGATCATACTGCAGGTGATCGATACAAGGATATTCAGTTAATCCTTAATCGCTACTCAATGGGGCCAGATCCTTCATATGCAACGGCTTGGTTTGTTACCTCGCAAAAGGGTGTCTGGAATTGGGAGCGTTTTAGTGACGCTGCATTTGACACGTTAGAGGCTGCAGCGAAGTCGGAGGTTGATAATACGAAGCGTGACCAAATGTATCAGCGTATGCAGGATATAATGGAAAACAGTGGAGCATATCGCTTCATAACTCATGAGGCGACACCTGTTATTTACAGTAAGTCAGTTAATCCTGCATTCAGGCCTGACGGACTCCCACTTTTCCGATATTTTTCTAGTAACTAGTAAGTCTACTGGGAAGGCCTGTATCCTCAGGCCTTCCTATTTTCATAGAAATAAATAGGGTTAAAAGGAGTTGATAAAAGTAACTTCAGTTTAGTCTTGAGTTTAAATCTTGAACTTGTTTTATAATGAATTTCATTTTCCTTAAACTCTTAACTAAATAAAAGGAATATTGTGTTACTTTATTTTATAAAACGAATTTTTCTCGGCATTCTGATTATTTCGGTGGCTGTGACTCTAATGTTTTGTATGATTCATCTTGTGCCAGGTGATCCAGCCAGAATTATGCTTGGTCCTAGGGCAACTCCCGAAATGATCGCTGATATTTCAATGCGGATGGGTCTTGACCAGCCCCTAGTAATTCAACTCATGAAGTTTTTAGGCAATATTCTTAAAGGAGACTTGGGAATTGATGTGATATCTAGTCGACCGGTCACAGCAATTGTTTTTGGTCAATTACCTTATACTCTTTGGCTTATTTTTACTGCCATTTTTGGCGCCATGCTTATTGGAATCCCTCTTGGTTGTTACTCAGCCTTACATCGCAACACTCTAGCAGACCGCGTTACTGGTGTTATTTCTGTCGCTTGCATTACCGCACCTTCATTTGTTGTTGCATTGTATTCATTGCTTATTTTTGCCGTCACCCTTAAGTGGTTTCCTGCAATAGGGGCTGGAGTTAAAGGAGATTTCTTTGATCAGGCGACTCATCTTGTCTTGCCAGCATTTGCAATCGGTATATCTTGGGTAGGCTATTTATCACGCTTAGTTCGCGCATCGATGCTTGAAGTGTTAGGTGAAAATCATATCCGAACTGCACGGGCATATGGGTTAACTGAGTTTACTATAGTCTATCGTTATGCTTTAAAGATTGCGATATTACCAACAGTTACAGTTATCGGAGTAGGCATGGGTTTTCTAATCTCAGCTGCAGTATTCACTGAAGTTGTGTTTGCTCGTCCTGGCCTCGGTAAGTTAATTATTGACTCGATTACGACCCGAAATTATCCCGTAGTTATGGGCTCCGTGTTGATCAGTACAGGTTTGTTTGTCATTAGTACAACAATATCAGATCTTGTTAATGCTTCTTTAGACCCTCGAATCCGAGCTAACTTGTAAGACAGTTATGAAAGTTGCAATCAAAAGAATTTCTTCAGATCCACTTGGCTTACTTGGACTATGCTTAGTTACCTTGATAGTGGTCAGCGCATTAGGTGCAACAATATTTGCGCCCTACGACCCGATTCAACTTAATATAATGGATCGCCTTCAAGGGCCATCGGCCAACCATCTACTGGGCACTGATCAACTTGGAAGGGATTTATTTTCGCGAGTGCTCTTTGGTGGTCAGGTTGCTTTAAAGGTTGCATTTTTAACGATTGGATCTGCGCTTATCATAGGAGTCGTGTTAGGAATGATTGCAGGTTATGGTCCGACTTGGCTAGATAATTCCATTATGATTTTATTTGATACTATTCGTTCAGTTCCGACAATTATGTTGGCACTGGCTGCGGTTGCAATGGTAGGTCCATCGATAACTACGGTGATTTTCGTAATTGCTGTGAGCTCGATCCCAAATTATGGTCGAGTTGTTAGAACTCAAACACTCACTATTAAATCGAAGGACTTTGTAAAGGCAGAAATGCTTATGGGTGCCTCGTTACTAAGAATTCTGTCAATACACGTGTTACCAAATATTCTTGGGCCAATCCTCATTCTCGCATCGATGGATATTCCGACCGTTATTGCATTAGAGGCTGGCTTGAGTTTTCTTGGTATGGGTGTCAAACCGCCAACACCTTCCTGGGGTAGTATTCTGAATGATGGCTTCTCTTTGATTCGAAATACTCCTTGGCCAATTATTGCTGGTTCGATTCCATTAGTTTTGGCTACACTAGGCTTTACTTTCCTTGGTGAATCATTGCGCGATCTGCTCGACCCCAAACTTAGGAAGTTTCTATGAGTGAAAACGTTCTTAGAATACGCGATTTGTCTGTTAATTATCAAACTGATCGAGGTGTATTGAAAGCGATACGTCACGTCAATCTTGATATACCAAAGGGTTCAATTGTCGGTGTAGTTGGTGAGAGTGGTTGTGGAAAGTCCACTTTGATTACGTCAATTATTCGGCAGCTCGATGATAATGCCGATATTCCTAATGGCTCGATCGAGTTTGAAAAGCAGGATCTTCTGAAGCTTTCACTGGATAAAATGCGTAATATTAGTGGCACTAAGCTGTCGATTGTATTTCAGGACCCAATGTCCACACTAAATCCAGTGTTATCGATTGGTCGTCAGATGATAGATATCCAGTATCGTGATAAGATTAGTAAGAAAAGAAAAAAACAACGTTCGATTGATATGTTGACCAAAGTTGGTATACCAGATCCTCGTAATCAGCTTAATCAATACCCGTACGAATTGTCAGGTGGGATGCAGCAACGTGTATCGATTGCTATGGCATTGCAGGCAGGACCATCTCTACTGATTGCCGACGAACCCACCACTGCGCTTGATACGACTCTTGAGGTTCAGATCCTTAAATTGTTGAAAGATCTTCAGGAAGAAATGGGCTGCTCAATATTATTCGTTTCACATCATCTTGGTGTAATAGCTGAACTATGTGATCATGTAGTAGTCATGTATGCGGGTGAGATTGTAGAGCATGGAAGTACATACGAAATATTCAATAACCCAGCTCATCCATATACTGTGAAATTATTGGAATGTGATCCTGCTAGTATTTCAAAAAAGCAACGCTTGTTGCCTACAATCCCTGGAGAAATCCCCGACCTGATAAATCTATCTGGAGGTTGTATATTTAAAAACCGTTGTGATCAATCTATAGATCGCTGTGATAAACATACCCCACTATTGAATGAATTTAACAAGAATCATTTTGTTAGTTGCCACTTGATAGAATCATGAGTAAGTTACTTTCTATTAAGAATCTACGTGTTCGGTTTCGGACCAAGTCACCATTACAGGCAATGCTTCAGAAAATAGATGATCCATATATAGATGCAGTCAGACAGGTTTCATTAGACATTAAGCAGGGTGAAACCTTTACCCTAGTTGGTGAAAGTGGCTCTGGAAAGTCCACCTTAGCACTCGCTGTCGCTGGCTTACTAAATGCTGCAGAAGGTCAGATTAAATTTATGAATGAGGACGTTACCAGCATGACGTCATCGCAAATAATGGCTTATCGAAAAAAGATTTCATTTATCTGGCAAAATTCAATCGGCTCACTTAGTCCAAGGATGAGTGTGGGCTCTTTAATAACTGAAGGTTATAAAATACACAACCTTAAAGATCGAGATCTAAAAATGGAGGCAGATCGATTACTAAAACTGGTTGGATTGCCCACAAATATTAAAGAGCGTTATGCGCATGAACTTAGTGGTGGGCAGGCACGTCGTGTCGGCGTTGCAAGAGCTATAGCGCTTGATCCTAAGCTAATTATTGCTGATGAGCCAACAGCAGGTCTTGATGTTTCAGTGCAAGGTGAAATATTGAACTTACTTAACAAGCTTAAGGATGACTTAGGCGTCAGTTTGTTTGTCATTACTCATAATTTAAATATCGTACGACATATCTCTGACAGAACTGCGGTAATGTATCTTGGGCGATTTGTTGAACAAGGTCAAACAGATGATATCTTTGCAAAGCCAAGACATCCATACACCCTAGCGTTATTATCAGCGAATCTAACACCTTATCCAGAAGCAAGTTTAAAGAATAGAATCGAGCTTAAGGGTGAGGTGCCGAGCCTAATGAATCGACCGAATGGATGTGAATTTCATACACGCTGTCCATTTTCTAGTAAACATTGTGATAATGAGTTTCCACCAATACATACTTTTGATCGTGAACAAATTTTGACCTGTCACTATCCTTTAAATAAGAATTAATGATGGGAGTTATGAAGGTTAATCATTTCTGGATACCGATGCCTGATGGCGCTCGACTTGGTGCTCGACTATGGCTACCAAATGGCAAACAATCTTACCCAGCTATCCTTGAGTACATACCATATCGAAAAGATGATTACACAGTAAAACGGGATTCGAATACAATTGCTCATTTTGCTAAACATGGTTATGCCTGCATCCGCGTTGATATGCGTGGTTCAGGGAGCTCTGATGGTGTTCTTTACGATGAATATACTGATCAGGAAATAGATGACGGTGTTGCTGTAATCGATTGGATTGCTAGCCAGTCTTGGTGTAATGGCAAGGTCGGCACTATGGGAATCTCATGGGGTGGAATTACAGGAATGCAACTTGCTCAGCGATCGCCTGAGGCGCTTAAAACGATTATCACATTAGGATCATCTGATCAGCGCTATTATGACGATGGTGGATATTATATGGGTTGTCTGGTGGGGCAAACCCTTGGCTGGGCGGCAATTATGTTCGGATCTAATTCACGACCACCAGATCCGGAACTAGTTGGTGATAATTGGAAAATACTGTGGCTTGAGCGACTGGAAAAAACACCACACTATCTTGAGCGTTGGCTTAAACATCAACATAATGATGAATATTGGTTGAACAACTCGGTAGATGTTAATCATTCTATGATCAAAATACCGGTTTATGTTATAGGTGGACATGCAGATTGCTGGCCAAATACTGTAGCTCGATTGTTGCAGAATCTTAAGGTACCAATTCGTGGTTTGCAGGGTGCATGGTGTCATCGATATCCACACCTTGGTATTCCTGGGCCGACTGTGGATTTTCTTTCCGATGCGGTTCGTTGGTTTGATCACTGGTTAAAAGAAAAAGAAACTGGAATCATGGATGAGGCTAAGTACCAAGTATTTTTACAAGATAGTGTTAAACCAAAGACTTATTATGATAATCGACCTGGTCGTTGGATTGGTCTATCGAGCTGGCCATCAGAACAAATCGAAACTAAGTGCTTCTATTTAAATCAAGGGAGTTTATCTATCAAAAAAATACCTAATCAAGCAATGAAAATTTTATCACCACAAACGGTAGGTCAATTTTCGGGAGAATACATGCCTTGGTTTGCATTTGGAGTGGCTGAAGAATTGCCTGGAAATCAGAATATTGAGGACTCTGGATCACTGGTTTTTGATACTGAAACACTAGAACTTCCACTGGAAATTCTGGGCAATGCTGCTCTTACATTACATTTGAGTAGTGATCAGCCGCAGGGGCTTGTCGCAGTAAGGCTGTGTGATCTTTGGCCAGACGGTTCGAGCACATTGATCACTCGTGGTATTTTGAACTTATCTCAACGAAATGGAAAGTCAAATCCTGAGGCAATGATTCCAGGAGAGGTTGTAGAAGTTATGGTTGAGTTGAACCATACCGCTTATGTTGTGCCTAAGGGGCATAAGCTTCGACTAGCTGTGTCGACGAGTTACTGGCCCATTGCATGGCCTGCTCCAACTAACACTTGTTTGACAATTTATTCAGGCTTAAGCTTATTAAAACTGCCAGTTCTTGGAAAAAATGCGACTACTGAGGCATTGACAGATTTCAGTAAAAATACTTTAGTAGAGGAAGAGCTTACCACAACCATGCGAGAAGCTAGTCATAATCGTAAATTCAGTTTTAATACAAAGCAGAATGTGAATGTAATTGAAGTAAAAGCTGATAATGGAAAAATGAAAATTAAAGAGAGTGGAATGGAAATGGGGTCAAAGTCTCTATATCGTTTCAGTATTGGTGAATCGAATCCTTTGTCTGCTATCGCTGAATATGAATGGGAATGGGAATATGGACGTGGTACCTGGCAAACAAAGACTCATACCTATACTAGAATTACTTCGGACCTAAATCATTTTTACTTATACGCAGTTTTGATTGCGTGGGAGAACAATAAACAGGTATTTAAAAAGGTGTGGGATGAGAAATTTAAACGAGACTATTTTTAGTATTAGAGGTTTTAAACTATACCTAAGCTGATTTGAATTCTGCTTTGTATGCTGTTATCCTATATCACTTAATTAGCATTAATTAGTTGATGAGTAAGTCATGTCACATGAAAATTTTTCTATAAATTTACGTATAATTTGTAATCAACAAATCTCGGTCGCTCACATTTGTCGAAAGATGGAAATTAATCGACAGCAATTCAACAAGTATTTAAGTGGTCAAATTTACCCCTCAAAATATAACTTAAATACAATTTGCCAATATTTCCAATTGTCGGAAGAAGAGTTTAATCTTAAATCAAGTGAATTCCGTCAGATTGCTCCTAAAAGTCTTCAGTCGGAATCAAATCCTGAGAGGAGCGAGCTAGAAAAAATCATTGATTCAATACCCAGTCACAGTAAGGATTTGTCACGCTACGAAGGTTATTACTACAGCCACTTTCATTCGCTTGGATTTCCTGGCTATATAATTCGGAGCCTGATTCATATCTATCAGTATGAGAATAAGTTTTACTCAACAAGTATTGAGCATCTATGGGACAAAGAAATGGTGACACTCACCGAAATCGATTTAAATACAAAGGAGCCGTGTTTTATCTTGGTGATCGAATCTTTATTACTGAAGTTGAAACACTAACTAATAATGTTATCCATCACACCATCTTATGCCCCAGCTATAGAAATATTGTAGATTCGCTATCAGGAATCTCAATGGGTGTAGGTAGCAGAAACTCACATATGCCCGCCGCAACTAGAGTTGAATTCTTATATTTAGGTAAGCAGATTAATATCAGAGAAGTGTTGGGTGGTTGTGGTTTATTTAAATTAAATACCAAGTTGGTTGATTCTAATATCATAGCACGAATCAATAATGAAATTAATGATCCGGAATATATGTTGAGGGCTTACGATACTTATTACTCTATTAGTTAAGCTTGATTAGTTGATAAGCATTATTAAAGTCTTTAATTGAA
>DUBF01000010.1 GCA_012960465.1 Rhodospirillales bacterium
AACCATGGTAACGGAATCCGTGACACATTGATATCCGACATCCGCTCTATCATTTTTTCTTTGGCTTCTTCAAATGCTGTCATTAGATTTACAGCGATCCAGGGATTCTTTTCATAAATATTTCGTTTGATTGCTATTGTATGCATAATTGGATAAACACCAGTTCGCCGAAAGTAATCGAGTTCAATTTCGCGGTGATTGGGCATAAGTCGTTGCAATCGCCCGTCACCAGACAAAAAAACATTGGGTGGGCGAGCGGAAATAATAGCATCCAACTCGCCTTCCAATAGCAGGTCACTGAGGGAACGATCAGAAATCGGTGTAATTTTAATTCCTTTTGGAACTTTTGTTTTACCCATTTCAAGACGGCCTGCTTGATTAACGCCTCCTTGTACCCACTCAACCTCATTGAGCTTGGCACCACCTTCATCATGAAGCCACCCTCTTGCGTAGACCGTTGCTGTTTGTGTCCACTCGGGAACACCAATTCGACAACCCTTAAGATCTTCAGACGTTTTGATTTTTCCGTCACTCCGTATATAAAAAGCTGAGTGCCGAAACATACGTGAAATAAATACAGGAATACCAACAACCGGAGAATTATTTTGAGAACGTAAAGAGCAAAACTTAGCAAGAGATAATTCTGAGACTTCCCATTCATAAGCATTAGCAAACCGAAAAAAGGTTTCCTCCACCTGAAACTGCAAACAAGTAAGTTCAATCCCCTTAGGTTTGATTTCTCCAGTCGTCAAAGCACGTACATGGTCGTAATCTTCTATGGCTAATGTTAAAGATATATCAGTCATTTTAAATTCCTAGTTTTACTCTTTGCATATTACCCTACAAGACGTCTAATGGCTTCTACAACGGCCGTTGGTTCAGCAATACCTTTACCTGCTATATCAAGGGCACTGCCGTGTGCTACCGACGAGAATAAAATTGGGCTTCCAATAGAAAGGCCAGCCGTCCGGTGCTTAGCAAGCAATTTTGCTGGAATATGCCCTTGATCATGTAACATTACAATAAAGGCGTCATATCCCTCCTCATGCAACAATAAATCAGCTGCAATTGGCCCCTCAACATTGATCCCCTCTAATTTTTTTAGGGCAATTGCTGGCTCAATAATATCACGTTCCTCACTACCGAATAAACCTCCTTCACTTGCGTGAGGATTAAGTCCAGCGACTAAAATTCTTGGACTATTAATACCAATTCTAACAAGTGTTTCATTTACCGCTCCAATAACATGGCACACGCGCCCTTTAGTAATTAACTGCAGAGATTGGCGAACACTTGAGTGGAGCGTACAATGGGCAATTCGATAGTTATCGAAACAAACCATTAAATATACATCATCCAGCTCTAGCCCGGTTTGGCTAGCTACGAAGGATGGATAGCCATCAAATTCAATACCAGCCAAATGAATAGATTTTTCTGTTTGAGGGGCAGCAACCACGGCCTCTACATAGCCGTCAATAGCCGCTTGTATAGCTGCAGCACCACATTCGACCGAGGCGCGCCCATTATCTTCATTGATTTTGCCAATCGAGAATTTTTTGGCACTGAATAAATCAAGTTCACTAAATTTGACCTTAGAAGAGGACCAATCAATATCAGCAACTGTTTTATATCCATCAAGCTGGATACCGATACCGCATGCCTCTGCGTGACATGTTAATACCTGCAGGTCACTGTAAATAACCGGCCGACAAATCGACGTAACGTCGCTCGAGAGAGCCGCCTTCATGCAAAGTTCTGGCCCTATCCCGGCAGGATCACCGCTGGACAAAGCAACAATGGGCAATGGAGATTTTGTCATCTTGCTTCCTTAAACCGTGTGAGGGTTTGTACCGGGCTCTCCAAACAAACCGTCTCGTGCATCTTCAGAAAATTTAACATCTTTTTCTAGCTCGACTGCCGCCGACCTCATGTTCTAGCAACAATAGTGACTTGATAACAACAGGTGCTGCCCCAGTGGACCGCAGCACTTGCCCTATATCAATAAAATAAAATTCATTTAACTGAATACCATCAACAGAGACAAGTGGTTTGGCAAACTTTTCTTCCTGTTAACAATGAGTGCCAAGCAGACCACCTACATCACCATTTTTCAATGGTTGCTACTGGTCATAAAACAATTGAAGATGCATAAGTCATTTGAAGAACTCTAATATTAAATGAGAAAATTTGATGATACACAATGATAATGAATGCCCAAACAAAGGCTCCTGGCATCACCAAAATAATAGCCTACATCCCACCGGGAAACTAAAAATATGATTCAAAATCCAACTTCTGGTGGAACCGTTTCAATTGAATTTACAGCAAATTTAGCAGCCATGTTAGTCCGATGGCAGGACAAATTTGAAAATTGGGGGGGACTGATCCTGAACCCAACGTCGATATGGATCCAGAATACATCAAAACTATGGACATAATACGTACCCTATACATTAAGGCAACACAGAAAAACGTTGGCAGGAGCGGACGGAGTTAAGGTCACCAAAAAAATAGTTTGTAGAGAAAACAGTTAAGTATTTAAGTTGTATTCAAATTCCAATGTGAAATTATACAGGGGAGATAGTGAACAATGACCCGGGATCTAGCACTATGAGTGAAAAAAAACCGGTAAAACAGTATAAACGCAAAAATATTACACGTCATGTTGATCTGCGCGATCTTCTAGAACGTTTCGAAGAGATTGGTGAACTTGAGGTCGTTGAAGGAGCCGATTGGAACCTAGAATTAGCAACGCTGGGAGAACTGGTGTGCGCCCGTAATCCAGGGAGAGCTCCTGCGCTTTTGTTTAAAAATATTAAAGATTACCCAGAAAATTTTCGTATTCTTTCAGGAGCAGCAAATTCCTTCAAACGCCTAGCCATTGTACTTGGCTTTCCAGAACCCAAAACCGAATTAGATCTCGTTCAATCTTATCGTGATCGCATGAAAATAGATTTTAAACTCATTCCACCCGAAAAAGTGAAAACTGGTCCAATTCTAGAAAACATCGATCGCGATGGAGACGTTGATCTTTATAAATTTCCTGTACCTTTTATCCATGAACATGATGGCGGGCGGTATATCGGTACGGATGACGTTGTAATCATGAAAGATCCAGATTCTGGTTGGATAAATGCCGCCACCTATCGGGTAATGGTACAAAATAAAAATACCACAGGAATTTGGATGTCTCCTGGTAAACATGGGCGAATGATCCGGGAAAAATATTTCGAAAAAAATAAACCCTGCCCTGTTTTAATATCCTGTGGACAAGATCCTCTGTTGTTTTTAGCCGGACATTCGGAAGTTGACCATAACATTTCAGAATTTGACTACGCCGGTGGGCATCGAGGCTTTCCATTCGAAACGATCCCAAGTGAATTGCACGGCCTACCAATACCAGCTCATGCGGAAATAGTACTTGAAGGTGAGATTTATGGAGATCAGGAAAGTGCACAAACTGAAGGGCCATTCGGTGAATTTATGGGTTATTACGCGAGTGATGCAAGCCCCCAACCAATTGTAAAAATTCGCCGGGTCTATTATCGCAATGACCCAATATTAACAATGGCGGTTCCATCTCGCCCACCTTCCAATTTTACCTTTGCCAGAAGTGCAGTTAAGTCAGCAATGATCTGGGACGAAATTGAGAAAGCCGGATTACCTGGGGTTAACGGTATTTGGTGCCATGAAGCTGGCGCAGGTCGTTTGTTTAATGTTGTGTCAATTAAGCAAATGTATCCGGGCCATGTAAAACAAGCTGCCATGCTAGCCGCTAATTGTCATTCTGGTAATTATGCTGGCCGTTGGGTCGTTGTTGTTGATGAAGACATTGATCCTGCAAACATATTTGATGTAATCTGGGCAATGTCGACACGATGCGACCCGCCGAGTGACACCGAGTTTATACACAATTCTTGGTCAACCCCGCTAGATACCATGTTACGAGAACCCCCTTATCACAACAACCGCGGTATCATCGATGCATGTAGGCCATGGGGTTGGAAAGATGATTTCCCAACCGTGGCTGAATCGAGTCCAGAGCTAAAATCCCAAGTAATGGAAAAATGGCCACATTTATTTAATAAGGTGTAAAATAAATCAAAATGACTAGTTTTTTATTTTAGGCTAATGTTAGAACGATTTTACCTCTAGTATGGCGTGTCAAAAGCTGGCTATGAGCCGAGCCGACTTCTTCTAACGAATATGTTCGATCAAGGACAATTCTGAGATTACCGTCAGTAATTAAACTGCCAATCTCAGCTAATTGAGTACCATCAGGACGAACGGCAATTTGGGCACCCCGCGCATTATATTTAACCGCCTCCTCATCAGGCACCGGACCCGATAGAGAAAGCAATAAACCGCCAGATTTAAGACAGGGCCAAGATACTTTCTCCCTAAGATCTGGAGGAAGAGCATGCAATACGATATCAATGTCAGAAACCTCCTCAGCAATATTTTTACTTGTATAGTCAACTACTTCATTTACACCTAAATCCATTAAAAAATCTCTATTATACTCCGAAGCCGTTGCAACAACAAAGGCCCCCCTTAATTTAGCAAACTGAACTGCAAAGTGACCGACACCACCAGCCGCTGCGTGTATTAGCACTTTACTACCTGGCTGAACGTCTGCCGTTTGAACAAGAGCCTGCCATGCTGTTAGTGCCGCAAGTGGCACCGCTGCAGCTTCTTCAAAATTGATATTTGGTGGGATTATAACAGCTTGGTCAGCTGGAACGGATGCAAATTCAGCATATCCTCCCGTAATCTGAGGAAACCTCGATAATGCAAAGATTTTATCACCAGAGGAAAACTTGTCGGAATGGCTCTCCGATACCACCCCCGCAATATCCCACCCTAAAATAGCTGGTAGAGATGCTTTAATTTTTCCCCGATAAGGCCCGCCGACACTACGAACAATGTAATCTATCGGATTTACACCTACACTTTTTACTTCAACAAGTATTTCAGCTTCAGATATACGAGGTTTCTGCACATGTTCCAGTTGCAAAACATCCTCGCCGCCAAATTCATGCATAACCATTGCTCTCATCAACACTTACTCCCTCATTGCTTTCATCAACACTAACTCCTCGTATTTCATATGCTGGTAACGGTCCTATTGTTAACAAGGAACGCTTCCCCCCGCTCAAGGAAATCACTAACCAAACCAGTCAAACGTTCAGGCTGGTCAACTTCAATCGTATGAGCTGCATCATAAACGTAATGTAGAAAAAGGCGGGGTATCTTTTCTTTCAATATCCGACAAGTTTCAATCGGAACGATGGACTCAAGAGTTCCATATACCAATAATGTTGAAGACTCTATTTCCCCTAACCGTCCAAACAATTCTTCATCAAGCGGCATTCCCCCATGATAGTACAAACGTATATTGTCCCGATTACTTTTGATAATTTCTAACGGTCTATCATCTTTAGGCCTATTCTCCGGATACGCCATTAGCCGCCTGGCAAGCTCGTCGGGAGGATGATCCAAACCACCTTTACCTCCTGGCCTAAAGCCTGCAGGGGCTTCAAGGACTAGTAGTTCAACTTTAGCTGGATGATTGACCGCCAACCAACATGCGTGCCACCCACCAAAAGAATGCCCTAACACATCACACCCATCACCAATTTCAATCGCAATAAAATCAGCAGTTAAATTCGATAACTCTGACATAGAACCAACCCCATCAATAAAACTAGTTCCATCATAACCCGGCGTAATAGGCATGTAGACACGGTGATTAACCGCGAGCAATTCATGAGCTTTTGATATTAATAGCCCTCCGGCACCATGAAGGTAAAGCAAAGGAGCACCTTCGCCGCCGACATAGTATGAGATATCTCCTTTTTCAAGTTTAGTAACCTTCTTTTCAAAATCCATTACCATGCTCTCTTATTATGCAACAGCCATCGGTACAACAGGGTCCGGTGATTTTTGGATATCTCGAACTTCCGGAGCTACAAAGTCACGAAATAACTCCATACCTTTTGTCACCACATCATTATGAATATTACCTATTTTCATGTTTGTGTTAATCCAGCCAAACCCCAGTTCAGCTTGAGCCCGCTTAATTTGTTTCACGACTGTTTCTGGTTTTCCACAAAGCACAGTGCCATCAAAAATCGCCTCTTCTATCGTGCGAGATTTAGCTTTTTTTAAGCGTTCAACAAAGAACTCTCGATTTTTTTTACTTTGGTAAAACCTGGTCTTTTGCAAGACAATTTGTTGGGCATTACGTTGTACATTCATTAATGTCGAATTGAAGTAATTAGCCCCACTTTTTAAAGTTTCGATAGCAACATCGTCAGCTTCGGCAATGCAGGTGTGCAGGGTAATAAAAATATGTTCAGGGCCCGGGCTCCAGCCCACGAGCTTCGCTTCATCAAGATAAGCCTCAATAATTTTTCGCCCTTTTGCCAGATTTGGAATAAAATTAATCCCAAGCATAGCATGATTACGCGCCGCATATCGCGCTGAATCTTCATTACCCCCCGACATCATAATAGGCGGATGGGGTTGTTGAATTGGCCGCGGCCAAATTGATACAGAACGAAACTGATAATGCTTTCCCTCCCAGCCAAAAGGATCCGGTTCGGTCCAAGCTTTTTTAATAAGCTGTGTTGCCTCGTTAAGGCGAGACCGAGATTCATCCGGGTTCACATTATAAGCAATATATTCATGGGGAATACCGCGCAAAAAACCAGCCATCAAACGTCCGCCACTGATCACGTCTAGCATTGCGTATTCTTCTGCAACACGTATTGGATTTAAAAGTGGCACGAGATTCCCAAACATACAGATTTTCGATTTTTTTGTTTTTTCAGTCAGCATTGCACCGATCAAATTACAATTATTCATCATACCATACGGACTAAAATGGTGTTCATTGCAGCCAATCCCATCCCAACCACATTCTTCAGCATAGGCCATCGTATCAATATAAATGCGATAAAGTTTCGTCGCCTCAACTGGATCAAAATATGTATTTTTGACAGGCCAATGTTCCTCTGGAGCCGAAAATCTATCCCACGGCATTAAATGGAAAAAAGTAAAGCGCATTTGTTTCTCCTAATTAAAAGGGATTGGCGATTAAGTTCCAGTTATCTCACTCCGAACCTGCGCAGCGCCTCCGACTAGGGAATGCAACTTACCAAACGCAATATCACGGGCTAAATATTTCATACCGCAGTCTGATGATAGTATCAAACGATCTGGGCTTACGTGCTTTAGCGCCTCACGAATACGACAAGCAACTAATTCTGACGTTTCATAAGTGTGATCAGCCATATTCAATACACCCAGAATAATTACCTTTGACGGTAATTTCTTGAATATTTTTGGATCTAAGCCGGGTTCAGCGGCCTCAACAGAAACTTGATCCGCAAGCGAACTCTCCAATTCAGCTAAAAAAGAATAACCTGACGGCTTTTCCTTAACTACGTACGCATAGCCAAAGCAAAGATGAATAACCTTGGTACACATAATTCCATCAAAGGCTTGCAAAAACCCCATTAACTTTGGCTTCTTTTGCATTCGACTCTAAATAAGGCTCATCTAATTGAATTATATCTGCTCCAGCCGCCTCAAGGTCTTTAAGCTCTAGATTTACTGCATCGGAATAGGCGTTAATCATTGCCTCTTCGTCATGGTAATAATCATCTACAACTAGTCGTGTCATAGTAAAAGGGCCCGGCACCGTTACCTTGATCAGCCGATCCGTTTGCGCCCGCAAATATTCGACATCCCTCACCAGAACGGGATTAGCTCGCGTAATAGGACCAACAACTCGTGGTACCAAGGTTTTATTGCCTAATCGGCTCAAGGCTTCTCCAGGGTTATCGAGATCTAAACCATCTAGAGCATTAGCAAACTCGTTAAAGTAACTTTCACGCCGCATCTCCCCATCGGTCAAAATATCTAAACCTACCCTTTCCATATCCCGAATGGTAATTTGGACGGCATCATCCTGAGCATTGATTAAAACCTCACCAGAATGATGCCAAACCTCTTTCATTCTTACGCGGGGTGGAGCTGAATTAATCAACCTCTCTCTATCAATCAGCCAGTCCGGTTGGGGATAACTACCAATCAGTGTTGTAGGCAATAATTTATTGGAATATCCATCCATTGCTAAATGAGACCCCTAAACTGCAATCTTCAACCTTCGAGCCGCCTTAACATCCCAAAAAACCAATACTATCCCCAATCCTGCACCGAACCAGTCGGTCCAGAACGCCCACGATGCCATGCCTGCTGGAATAAACAAAAGAGCACCGGCCAGGAAAAAAAGAAACCGCCCTCGCCATTCCATTAATTTAGCGAAGTAGCC
>DUBF01000011.1 GCA_012960465.1 Rhodospirillales bacterium
GTTTAATACGCAAAATTACCAGAAATAAAATATTCTCTAAGTAAACAGTAATATGTATTAATCTACTAATTACAGTAAATGGAATATAATTTTCTCAGTAATAACTTTGGATTTAACAATTCTATCATTTTTTCTTCCCTTTTCTAACTTTGTCATAATAATTATTTTTATAATCTATAATACAAATATAAAGAATTTAATTATACTTATCTCTAAATATAACTAAATTCTCGCAAAGAATGGTTCGGGCAAGGGGCTTTTCATCAAGTTCATCAGACCACGCACCGATATACCAAGCATTACGAACTAATTTTTCCATGGCAAATTCAGACATCTAAACTCCCAGTCTCTGCATTTTTTGTGACGACTAAGTTATAATTATTACCATCTAAATTAATCCTAAAGTTAGAATTAGTATAGATTGTAGTCAACTCATGCATTTCCAAAAATTAAGCAAGTTTATCAGAAAAACAGTATTGTTAGAGAATACTTTTGTCCCAACACTTTGCTTGCCTGTTTAATGTAGCTGTTTGCTTGATTGGGTTTCCAGATTATTGTCTAAAGGCCGTGGATTATGAAAATTAAATCACTTTTCCCAATTACTGGGGGGGGTAAGTATGAAAAGTCTGGCGCGTAAGGCTCTCAATATTGATGATCTTCGCAAGATGGCGAGCCATCGATTAACAAAATCCTTATTCGACTTTTGCGATAAAGGAAGTGAAGACCAAATCTCTATGCGAGATAATCGTATTGCGCTCGATCGTATCAAACTGATGCCACGTGTCCTGCGAGATGTTTCGCGTCGGGACCCAAGTACTACCCTATTTGGTAAGCGTCACGATCTTCCGCTCGTGATTGGACCAACCGGCCCCGCCGGTTTTGTCTGGTATCGGGGAGAAACAGCACTAGCTCGAGCTGCTGCCGGAGCAAACATTCCGTTTACTCTTGCCAGCTCCTCTAACACGGCTATGGAGAAAGTTATGGCCAACGGTGGCGGAACTCAATGGTTTCAGCTTTATATTTGGCAAGATGTGGAGGCAGCCTTGCTAACCGTTAAGCGCGTACTCGACGCCGGTTTCGAAGCTTTAGTCCTTACGGTCGATTCACCTGTGTACAATAATCGTGAGATCGACGTTCGTAATGACCTGTCGTTTCCCCCTCGAGTTACGCTGCGTAGCGCAATTGATGGTATCCTTCATCCCCACTGGCTTTTTGGCACGATCGGACGCTACATTCTGGATGAAGGCCATCTGCCCAAATTTACCAATGTACACATTCCCGAGCAGCATAAATCTAACGCTTCAAATTATGTTTCTGCCGCCTCTAAAGGTTTCTTCAATCGAAACGATACACTGGATTGGAATTTCGTGCGGCGTCTCCGCGATCTGTGGCCGCGGAAACTGTTAATCAAAGGAATATTACATCCCGAAGATGCCTTATTGGCCGCAGATTGTGGTGCTGATGGTATATTTGTCTCAAATCATGCCGGTAACGTCAATGACACTGCTATTACGACCTGGGATGCTCTACCTGCTATTGTTGATGCCGTAAGCAACCAGTTAACAATTATCGCTGATACAGGAGTTCGCCGGGGTAGTGATGTTTTAAAGGCGCTTGCCCTTGGAGCAGACTTAGTCGCGATTGGGCGGGCGACGCTGTATGGCGTGGCGGCCGCTGGAGAGATGGGAGCCGCTCGAGCGTTAGAAATTTTCGATGCTGAAATCTGTCGGACGATGGCTGTTATGGGGCTGTCGGATGTTTCATCTATTACCCGGGATCATATCCGTCTCCCCGGAGAATTGCCGGTGTCGGGATCAGTCAAATAATTGTGAAGGTGCTTGGTCAATTAAGACTATTTTCTGTGGGGGTCGAGCGTTAGTTTCGACCGGGAGCACGGTGCAAAATCAGAATATCTATTCCTAAGGTGTTGACTGAAACTAAGTATAGTCGCTGTAAACTGTTTGCTAATTTTTACCGGCAAAAAGCATATATTCACGTTCTCTTTTCCATACATCTGCGTATCCGCAATTGCTATACTCTTTATAGTAGGGGCCGCCAGAGGTGTAATGCAGGTTAGAGATTTCTTTAATTGGTTTAGCTGGATCATAATCAACGAGATGGTTCCAGCTATGAGGAATGGCCCCAATTTGGTTTTCACCTGATAACCAGCGAAAACAATGTAATTCTAATCCACTTGCAGTATTGACATATTCTGGCGTTAATATGGCACATTTATTACAGTTAAGTAACATGACACTTGACCAATTTTTTTTCTCATAAACTGTTTGAGGTTGGTTGAGAAATTTGGTTTTTTCTTTGGGGACGTGATTATGCTTTACGCATTGCACGGTAAATTTGTCATCACGAAAATCCCATAGCTTTGCAATATCATCCAATACCAACATATCACAATCCATAAAAATAGCCCAACCATCATAATTACAAAGGTACGGGGTGAGAAAACGAGAAAATGAAAATTCGGTGGACTGCAGGCCGGCGCGACCTCTCCACATCTGAGCCTTCAGTTGCGATAAGTTAATTGGCGTTATCGCGACTGGCTGACTTGATCGAACTTGGATGGAATGCGATAAAACATTAAAAGCAACAGCTTCTCTTGGATCGTAGCCAATAAATATTCTTATCACGCGCTTATAAGTCCCACTTATTTATTAACATAATATACGACATTTTTTGCTTCACGATAGCCCCAATGTTTTCATCACACAACGGCTTAGCTTTCCACAGTTTCTGTTAAAGTGCGATTGAGAAACAAACCACTATTCAGAATAACCATAATCAAACTGGTGGTTATTTATATGGTTGTAGGCAATCACGATTTTTGTTTACAGATTTTGAATTCAATTTCAAACTTCATTTAGCTGTTGGCCATATGCGTTCGCCGATGCTCGGGCTTCCTGGCGCGTGTGCGGTATATTTAACAACACGATTGGTCCACTCTCCATCGGAGAACGCTAGAATTTCATGATCCATAAAATTTGTGTGGTGAGCTTCCTCTGAAATGAACTCGTAGAGGATTACGTGTTTTGCCCAGCCGGCAATCGTAACGAGTTTACGCGCTGCAATCGCTCCGGGCATCGCGGCAATTGTTGGCAGCCTGTATTCTGCATACCAAGCGTTTAGATCAAATTCCTCTTCAATTGAACGAACCCGAAAATGGCCCAGTTGAATAAATGGTCCGGGTGTTGTGCCGGGTGCCCGCTGACCTATTTCTGGGCCATTCACTCGAGCTTGTTCGGTCGTTACAACCATTCGTGCATTAATGCGTTTAGCAAACATTGTTTGAGTGATAGAATTTTTATTGTCGTCTTGATCAAAGTTGGATTTAAAAAATAAGTGGGGGGATCCGGCACCTGCTAAAAGGGCATATTCGGATCCGGCCGGCACGTCGTCAAAATCATCTGGTCGGCCGACAAATTGCGACAGTTTTTGTATGGTTTCATCTGTCTTGATTATTTTATAGTGAGCCGCCCATAGGATCCCTGGCCGGGCCATTAAATCTGGTAGATAATCGTTATGAAGCCACTCTAAATATTGATCTTTTTCCTCATCCACGAGATCATACCATATAATTCGGATACCCTGGTCCATATTTGCATCTCCCGACATTCTGATATTTGCATTCTTTACACTAAATAGTTCAAATTTTATGCCATTGTTTCCTCTATGTTATCAAGGTTAATTGGTGGTTTACGTTGATTTATAAATTTGTTCGAATTTTAAATATAGGGTGATGTCAACAGATACCAGTTTTATGCATATGTATTAGCTCGTTTAATTCGGTTTCAGAGGTCGCTGTTCCGGCGATATAACGATCGGGTCTAATTAAAGCCGCGCTTGTCTTATTATTAAACCAGTCTTCAAGTTTAGTAGACGCATCGACAATGACCGCAATATCCATTTCCATTATGACTTTGATTATTTGTTCTGATAACTGGGCTTGAAAATTAGCCAACAGGATTAGGGCAGATCGGCTGCCAATCAGATCGTCGAGCAATTCGCCTCCCTCCAGTCGCGGCTGCGGAAATAAATGCCCTCTAAATTTTATATTTCCAGAGGATGGGCCCGGCCCCAGTTTCGGTTTTAATTGACCAAGGCTTTGCGGACCGTCTTCAGGATTGGTTACATTGCCTGCGACGATAGCCGTTTTTGTTTTGTTGATTATTTCCCCCATTTGTATGGTGAGCTCAATAAATTCTTTAACATGAGGATATCTTTCAGTCTGGTATGTCCTTAGTAAATCTCTGGAGATGTTCCTCTTTATTATACGCTCTAATTTCCAACCTAAATTTGCAACATCGCGAATACCAGCACACATGCCCTGACCCATAAATGGGGGTGTCTGATGGGCTGCATCTCCGGCAATTAAAATACGGCCTGTATGCCATTGCCGGGCGATAATTGACTCAAAGGTGTAGACAGCGGCACGTTCTATAGATGCCTCATTTGGTCCGATCCACCGTTCCAACAATTTCCATACATTTTTAGGTTTAGTTATTTCTTCTGGTATGTCATCTGACTTAAGACGAAATTCCCACCGTTTACGTTTAAATCCAACAAATGCCGAACTAGCGGATCTATCCAATCCACAATAATGAAAACTTTCTCTGCTTGAATCATTTGAGGGAACCTTTAGAACGAGATCGACAACGAGCCACGGTTCTCGGAAACCAAAGTCTTCAACGTTTGAATTGATATAATTACGCGTTAAAGATCGCGCGCCATCGCACCCTATAATATAGGAAGTATTTATCGTATAATTTTTATTTGAAATTATATCTGTATATTCAAGAGTAGCATCGTTTTTAGACTGACTTAGGGAGATAACCTGTGAGCTCCATCGTATCGTAACTGATGAAAATCGTTTTAAGCCATTGCGTAAAACTTCCTCCAAGTCAGGTTGGTGAAAGCGGTAGCTTACAGAATGATTGTTTTCGCTAAGTTTTTGGGGGCGTATCCAGCTTAAAATTATTTTATCTTTACCATCGACAAAATGAGCATTTCCTCCAATTTCTGCGATTTCGGCCATTTGTTCAGCAAGGCCAATCGATTGAAAAATTCTCATGACCTCATCATCAAAAGCAACTGCGCGGGGAAGATGATACGCCGAGGTTTCTTGGTCGAGGATCAGCGTCGAAATATTGTATTGTCCCAAAATATTAGCAAGGGTTGCTCCAACTGGACCAAGGCCAATAATGACTATATCGTAATGTTCAGTTTTTGCGGTCACGGGATCAACTCAATTATGGGTGGCTACGTATTCTGCCCGTTTTTCTTTAAAGGCATTAACTATTTTTCTTCCTTCAATCCCCATAGTTTCAGTTTCCTCGTCGGAGGGCCCCACGCGAGCCTCTAAATAGCTCGGGCGTTTTTTAATATTTTCCCACCACCTTTTAGTTTGGGGTTTATCTGCTAGCCACGGTTCAATTAATTGGAGGCCATCTAATCGAGCAATAAATGGGGCAAGATTAAGATCAGCTAATGTAAATTCCTCTCCCATTAACCAAGTGCGGCCATCTGAAATTACACTTTCTATCTTTTTAAAAATACGCTCCCATGTGGCGATAGCCCGAAGAGCGTAGGGTGAATTTAAACCCTCAAATACACACGATTGTTGTCGCTGGGTTCTCTCGAGAACTGTTTGGCTCGCCCAGTAATTGGCGCGGTCCTCATCATGCATATTCATTAGTTTTTTTCTAAAAATAATGACAAATGATAATGATGCGACGCCCTCGAAACCAGCTTCGTCTGCTTCTTTTATCCATTCTCGCATTTGGGCAATGGCGCTCAGAGACGACGGTTTTAAATTTTGTTGTGGGTACAAGTCATCTAAATAATCACAAATTAAGGAGGATTCCCTAATTACTTCACCGTCATGAACGAGGGTCGGCACTTGTGCTTTAGGATTTAGTTTTAAGTAATTGGGATCAAATTGTTCGTGTTTAAATAAATGAATATGATGTGGTGTCCAATCAGTTATTTTCTTTTCAGAAAGCGTCATAAGAACCCGTTCAGAGCATATTGAATTTTCAAAATAATAAAGTTCAAGCATGTCTTTAAAACCTCTCGATATTGTGCATTTTTTATCTATAATCTAGATAGATTGTATAGATTTTGAAACAACTAAATTGGTTATAATTAGCTGTGCGGTACGACTAATTTCATGGGGACAATATAATGGCAATTTTGAGAATTGAATCTTTAGTTTTTGGCGTTGAAAATCTTGCGATGTGTATTAAATTCCTTAATGATTGGGGGTTGAATAAAATTGAGAGCAATGATGAAGGTGCCGAGTTTAAGACGCCTGATAACCAGTCTATTATCCTTCGACAAGCCAGTGATCCCTCGTTACCGCTGACCGAAGAAAGAAATTCGACCCTTCGGGAAATTTTGTGGGGTGTGGATTCACAAATTTCTCTAGATTCAATTGCCACCGAACTTAGTAAAGATAGAGAGGTCCATTCGGATGGTAGTGGCACTCTACACACGATGGATGATAGCCAGAATTATTTAGGTTTTAAAATATCTGATCCTAAATTTACTGATGTTTCTGTCTCCGAAGTTAATTTGTATGAGGATATTAATCGTGTAAACAAACGTGGTTGGCCAGTAGATAAAGCGAGACCATTACGCATCGGTCACATTGTTTATAGCCTTGAAAAGGAAGGTAATTGGGAAGCCGCACAATTCTACGTGGATCGTCTAAAATTTAGGGTGACAGATCGTTCTGAGACAGGCGGTACATTTTTGCGTTGCGAGGGTTCTAATTTTCACCACAATTTATTTTTGTTTCATCGACAGGGATCCCGTCGGTACTATAATCATGTGGCTTTTGAGGTAAATTCTTTTGATGAGGTGATGATAGGCGGTAATTATATGCTAAAACAGGGTGCCGTGTCAGTCTCAGGTCCAGGCCGGCATTCGCTCGGTTCAAATATATTTTGGTATTTCAATAATCCTTGCGGCGGAGATATTGAATATTTTTCTGATATGGACCGGATGGATGATAATTGGGAAACGCGGTATTGGGACGAGTCGCCGCCCTATGCACGCTAGATGATGGGTGAAGAAGAAATTCAAGGCTAAATAGCTCGGAGGAGATGAAGGTACTATGGATCTTGGAATAGCAGGCAAAAGTGCAATAATTTGCGCGTCCAGCCAGGGACTGGGTAAGGCTTGTGCCCTCGCCTTAGCGGAGGAAGGTGTGCGGGTTTATATTAATGGGCGTGATTTAAAAAAGTTAAAACTGACAGCAATTGAAATTAACCAATCGACAGACACTGACATTATCCCGGTTGCTGCTGATATTAATACCGAAGATGGGCGTGATAAACTTCTTGCCGCTTGTAAGGCGCCAGATATTTTAGTTAATAATAATTCCGGCCCACCCCCTGGAACTTTTGAAGAGTGGTCTCATGCGGATTGGTTAGATGGCATTGAGTCTAACATGATTGCGCCGATAATGATGATTAAAGGCGTGATACAAGGGATGGAGGCACGAAAATGGGGGCGAATAGTTAATATTACTTCTGCTATGGTCAAAGCCCCAACCCCAAGGATGGGCCTTTCGACTGGTGCTCGGGCTGGTTTAACGGCTTTTTCTAAGTCGCTATCAAGACGCGTTGCTGTAAATAATGTGACTATAAATAATTTATTGCCTGAGCGGATCGATAGTCCGCGCCAGATTTATATGGCTGAACTTAAGTCAAAAAATGAAAATATTAGTTATGAGGAGGCTCGAACACGGATTGCAGATAATTTGGCAACAAAGAGAATGGGATTGACTGAGGAATTTGGGGCTGCATGCGCTTTTTTATGTAGCAGCAAGTCTGGATATATCTCAGGGCAGAATTTACAATTAGATGGAGGGACTTATCCCGGTGTGTTTTAAGAGTTATTATGGAGACCTAAGGACCAACGAAAATAGAAGGAAGCAATGGTAAAAACTACAAAAGTACAATCGAAAAATTTGAGTAATATCAAGCGAGAGCAAGGAGAAAAGACCCAATTAGAAATTGAAATGCCCGAACTGGTTAAAGTTTTATCAATAAATAGCAAAAGCTCAGTCATTGATTACAATGCCGTAGCCGCTAAAAATAGGTTAAAGGCGATATTGGATCAAGAACAAGGTGAAAATACAGTCTCAGTATTCTTCAATCAAAGTCGAGATCATATGGTTTTTGGTTATATGATGATGCAAAAATTCTTTGAATCTATCCAACAAAACAGTCGTGCGCATGGTACTCTGATTAGCAGCATTAAATCAAATTTAAAGAATGGCCCTTCCACGAAAGAAAAAATATTTAATGATGCCTGCAGAAAAGGGTTCTCTATAAAAAGTCGAGCATCTTGAAATAAGAATCTTACTATCATTTTCCCCACGGCTATAACGATCGCTAATTTTCTGCAAGATAATTATAGTAATTATATGCGGGTTATTGACTTTGGGTTGGTTGAAATACATCAAAATCTCAAAAAAGAAATAAATATCAGTGTTATTCCAAAGATTGATAAAACTCTAAATGAAATTGACCGCCAAAAGCTTGGCCCTGTTTGGTCTCAGATAGTAAATGAGATGAAGTGATTAATTATTTAAATTAAACCCACTAGTAATAAACCAAAGTAGAACTCATTATTAGAAAACACTATTAGAAAACGCTATTAGAAAACAATACTGACTATTGACGCTAACACAAAAAATATGTTTAGATTATAACATAATAGAATTCACATATCAAAATGTGAGCATAAATGGGTGGTGAGCGTGGCAACTTACCTTATTATACTTGGTGAAATTGTATTAAACGGGTGCGCAAATTTTGAGTGCAACCTGATTAAAATACAATGAATCATCATATTTAACTGGACTTATTCAAATTGAATGAGGTCGCTGTTTGTAGTTTGACGTGAGTGATAGTCCGTGGGTGAAAGTATTTTTGGCTGCGGAATACATAAATTGTTAACAAAAAAGGAAGTGTATGCATGGTTGAAATTTGGAAAGATGAAATTGTTGAGCATGAAGAGTTCGAATTTCCACCGGATCCCGCTGATGACTTTGAATGGGCGCCGGCAACAGCTGAAATAGCTGGAAACCAGCCTGATTTGCCATTGAATACATGGCAAACTACCGGAGTAAGCAGAAGAGACTTTTTGCGAGGAGTTGTATGTTCCGGGGTAGCTGTAGCCGCGGCTTCTTATGTTATGGTTGGAGGAATAGGAAAAGCGAGGGCGGCCATAAGGGGTGTAGAGCGTCTTGTTTCTTTGAATATTAACGGCAAAATACGTCGTGTTGATGTAGCTCCAAATGAAACATTGGCCCATACCATTAGATACCGTCTGGGTATGACTGGCACTAAGATTGGCTGTAACCGGGCTGAATGTGGGGCCTGTACCGTCATATCTGATAATGTATCAATTTATTCCTGTTCCACACTAACCCATATGGTTCGCGGACAAAAAATACGCACAATTGAAGGCGTTGCATCTGCTAGTGGAAAATTACATCCGGTTCAACAAGCATTCATTGATGAGCTTGGGCCACAATGCGGTTTCTGTACGCCAGGTCAGGTAATGGCTGCGGTAAATTTACTTGAAAAAAATCCAAAGCCGACGGTCGATCAAGCGAGACGAGCAATGTCAGGAAACTTATGCAGGTGTGGGGCATATGATCATTATCTCAAAGGCGTTATGCGCGCAGCAAGGAGTGTTTAATTATGGGATTTAACTTAATAGGGAAGAACTTTACTCCACCGGATGTTCACGCCAAGGTTACTGGGAGTGCTAAATACGCCGAAGATTTTAGAAAAGATGGCATGGTTTTTATTAAGATCTATTCCTCACCGATGCCGCACGCTAAAATTAAATCTATTGACGTTAGCAAGGCTGCAAAAATGCCTGGTGTCGTTGGCTTTTTGTTGCCGGATGAGATTAAACAACCAAAAGACGCTGGACATGCCATATTAAGTAACTATCCAGTATTTGTTGGTCAACCCATCCTAGCTGTAGCTGCAGAGACAGAGCAACAGGCGGAGGATGCACTAGAGGCGGTTAACGTTAATCTGCAGCCATTGGCATTCTGCATAGATCCGCTAGATAGTCTAAAGCCAAAAGGGGTTAATGCTCATAAAGATGGAAATGTGGCAAATAGGAAAGGGATTAAACTCCAAGAAGTTAAATGGTCAGGTAAAGATTTCGCACTTGCTGGTGATGATAAATTGCCCATGGGTAAGGCAGTTACGGAGTGGTCTTATGGTGATGTTGAGAGTGGATTCAAAAAAGCAAAAGTTGTTCTGGAAGAGACCTTTGTTAGCGCTGCAAATGCTCATCACGCCTTGGAACCTAGATCGGCAGCTGCTTATTGGGAAAATGGAAAGTGCCACGTTTGGGGGTCAACCCAATCATCATCTTTCGCTCACCCTAGTTTAGCTAAGTACATTGGTATTCCGCCAACTAAATTAAATCTGGTTACGGAATTTTGTGGTGGTGGGTTTGGCGGAAAGGCTTATTCTTATCCGATAATGGCACTGCCAGCTCTAATGTCTAAAAAATTAAATGGACGTCCAGTAATGATGCGCTTAAGTCGTGCGGAAGAGTTTTATAACGGTTCTGCTCGCGCGGGATTTCAAGGCTGGGTTAAAATAGGCTTTGGAAACGACGGTCGTGTTCTGGCTATGGATAGTTATGTTATCCAAGATAATGGCTCAACCGGCGGATTCTGGGATTTTCAAAACTTCGGTGTTGCCGGTTCTGTTATTTTACAACCAAAGGCAATGAGGTTTCGTGGAATTCCGGTGTTAACTAATACACCTCCAAAAGGTGCGCAAAGGGGACCTGGAGAAAATCAAACTGCAAATATTCTTGAGCCTATTTTAGATAAGGGAGCCCGTAAGTTGGGTATAGATCGATTGGCGTTGCGTCTGGTAAATACGCCAGGCGGAGGGACTGGTGCTAAGGTTGGCCCAAAACGTGTGCCAGTGACTAGTGCATATCTTCGTGAAGGTTTGGTCCAGGCGTCAAAGAAATTTGGTTATTCCAGCCGTGTGAAAAAATCGGGCAAACAAGCTAACGGTAAGATAAGGTCTATTGGTATTGGGCAGGCTTATCATGCTGCTGGGTATAATGGCTGGGATGGTATGGTTAGAATAACGCCAGATGGTAAATTACATATACACACAGGTGTTGGTAACTTGGGAACCTATTCCTATGCGGCCACTTCGCGAGTTGCAGCGGAGGTATTGGGGTATGATTGGAAGAATACGGTCATTGAGCGGGGTGGAACTTTGAAGGCGATGCCGTTTAATATTGGCCAATTTGGATCTAACACGTCGTTTACTATGACGCGAACCAACTTTGCAGCAGCTACTGATGCCAAGCAGAAATTACTAGAAATTGGTGCCATGATGATGGGTGGAAAGGCGTCTGATTATGAATTACGTAAAGAGAAGGTGGTTAGTAAGAAAGGATCCAATTCGATAACGTTTGCCCGAGCGGCGCAGAAAGCTATTGAGCTGAAAGGGAAGTATGCAGGGCATGTAGTTGATGAGGATTTGAAGGGTTTGACTAAGATATCGGCAAAAATGATTGCAGGTACTGGCCTCGTCGGCGTAGCTAAAGATAAAATCCCAAAGAAGGGCTCAGTTCCGGCTCTTGCCGCGGCATTTATAGAAATAGAGTTGGACCCTGAAACCGGTCGCGTCGAAATTCTAGATTATCTTGGTGTCGCAGATGTGGGTCAAGTTCTTCACCCGCAGGGTCTGGATGCTCAAATTCGGGGTGCGGCTGTTATGGGTTTCGGCTTAGCAGCTTTAGAACGGTACGTATACGATCCCGCGTACGGTCGTCCCAATGCGAGGGGTTTATACCAAGCAAAACCGCCAACCTACCTCGATGTTCCAGCAAATTTGGATTCACTGGCGGTTAAGGGAGCATATGATAAACAAAATCCGGTGGGAGCTAAGGGAGTTGGAGAACCCATCATGGGGGCTGCATCCTCAGCATATCTGAGTGCCGTAGCGGAAGCCATGGACGGTCAACTTCTCAATAGGGTGCCTGTAGTGGCAGATCAAATTATAAACGCTATGGCTAAACAGCCACAGTCCCATAAACTTCTTCAAACAAATTGCCAGTAACTGGCTGAACGGAGACAGAGATATGTCTGATTATATGCATTCATTTGAACTCTTTGAGCCTGCCAGTATTGGCGATGCGTCAAAGCTTATTAATAAATTCGGAAAAGACGGGTGGATTATTGCGGGTGGTAAAGATAGTCTAGATTGGTTTAAAGATCGAAATAAGCGACCTAAAGCAGTAATAAATATAGCAAATTTGAAAGAGTTGAGAGGTATAAAAGATAACAAAGATTATGTATCAATAGGTTCTGTTACGACACTTACGGAAATGGAAGACAGTAAATTATTAAAAAAACATTTCCCAGTGTTGATTGATGCAGTCTCCCGTATTGCTAGTCCGCAGATACGGAATGCTGGAACTCTTGGCGGAAATGTAGCGCAAGATACGCGCTGTACTTACTACCGAGATGGTTTTCCATGTTATAGGGCCGGGGGAAATACTTGTTACGCAAATACCCCCACTGCGATGAATAGAGAACATGCTGTTTTTGACGTTGCACGTTGCGTGGCAGTAACGCCATCAGATACTGCACCTGCATTGGTTGCCTTAGAGGCTGAGATGGTCATTTCGAGTAAAGGTAAAACACGAAAAGTCATGGCAGAAGAATTTTTTATTGGTCCGGCAACTGATATCACCAGAATGACTGCCTTAAAAAAGAATGATATTCTAGTGGAAATCAGGATCCCTAAAAAGTGGGCCGGTGCTAAATACTACTTTGAGAAAGTAGCCGACCGACAAACCTGGGATTTCTCTCTGGTTAATATTGCGATGGTTGCAAAAACTTCCGGCGGTAAAATTTCTGAAGTCAGGATGGCTTGCGGTGGTGTTCAGTGCACCCCGCGGAGGATGACTAATGTCGAAGATCTTCTTAAAGGCGAGAGTGCTGGTCCAGAGATGGAGAAACTCGCAAAGCGTGTTGCCGCTCAGGGTGCAAAAGCACTTAATTACAATCACTTTAAAATACCGCTAATGGGTAATCTTGCCGCTAGGGCTGTAAGGTCAATGGCATAATTTATGTGGGAGTTTTTTAGGATTTCGAAGAATGTGTGGGGACAAGAAATGCTGTTGGGGGTTTCCTGGGACTTGCTATGGGTCCCAGTTGCAGCGGCAATATGCTTTATACTTGCACACCAGGTCATCCGGTTGTTAAAAATATAATACAAATATAAGAATTGGAAGACCTAGTAGTGGCTAATAATATTCGTCATCAATTATCTGATCGAGTTTTTCACTGGTCTATGGCGATCCTAACAGTCATATTATTAGGCACAGCATTTTTGCCTATTCTTGGGGTTAAGTTTAATTGGGTCCCAATTCATTGGGTTGCCGGGGTTTTACTTATAATCAGCGTTATTTTTCATCTTTATAGGTCTTTCTTTGTTCACGGTCTGTCTGAAATGCTACCGCGAGTAAAAGATTTTTACTCGCCTTTTGGTAAAAGTAGTTCGGAAGAGGAAAAATATGACTTGGGACAGAAAATGTATCACTGGTCGATAGCCTTGATTATGTTAACCTTACTTATTACTGGAGGTTACATGTTAGCTAAGATTGACACCCCATTCTGGAACCGTGATCCATCAATTTTAACTGATTGGACTTGGGGTATAGTATACGTCTTGCATGGTGTAGCTTCATTTCTTCTAATATTTTTCTTTATTCTTCATATTTATTTTTCTTTTTTACCTGAACATCGAGAGTTATTGCGTTCAATGGTATATGGTAAAAGAGATTTGAATAATTAATAAGGTGCATAAATGCAAAAAGTAAAACAAATTAGAGACCAGATTGAAAAAATAGAAGAAGCATACGAATATATGCTCGCCTATGCCGCTCAGGGGAGGGCAGAGGAAGGGGCAGGGGCCGATGGAGCTCAGATAAGAACCTTCTTGAAGCAATTTTCTGCAGCTTTAACTGCGCTGGAAGAGGCCACCTCACTTATAATTGACGAAAACCCAGCGGCGGGTGGCTTTATTGAAGTTTTTATATCTGAGTCTAAAGTTATGGCGTCTATCTTGCTGGTTCTTCTCGCGCGAGAGAACCTCTCTTCAGAGGTAATTGATAACACTAATGGTTTAATTTCGGTTAGAGCATATCTCACTTCACTGTTCTTTCTAGACAAGTCTGTCTTGTAGTCTGAAACTTATATTTTAAGGTATGCTATATTTTTTGTGTTCGTTTAGAAAAATTTTAGTTTTAGTATTCACTTTTATCGCTATTTCAACTCAAAACTCAGCATCCCAAGATATAGATTCTGGCATTACTGCATATAAGCGGGGAGAATATGCAATTGCTTTGAGGAACTTTCTGCCGCTAGCTGATATAGATACAGATTATACCCAGCTTAGGATTAGTGAAAATAATCCTACTACTACTCCTCTTGCACAGTATTATTTAGCTTTAATGTATTGCGGAGGTTTGGGAGTGATGCCTGATAGGCGTAAGGCCTTAGTTTGGTTTGATAAGGCCAGAAGGGGTGGTAATTTATTAGCAGAAAATGAAACTTGTAAAAAATAATATAATTTTATGGAACTAAAATAACCCGCCCGATTGTTGAACCACTTCTGAGGTCATCTAAGGACTCTGATGCTTTTGTCATAGGCCGTTCTTCAACAGGAATAGGATTAATTTTTCCGGATTTTGCGAGTTTTATGACTTCTTTTGTTTCGTCAAGAGACCCCGTTAGGGTGCCAATTATGCTAATTGCCCGCAGCGGAATGGTTGCAAGTGGGATTGATATTTCTCCACCATATAAGCCAACCACTATATACTTGCCGCCTCGTTTGATACACCTCAGTCCAAATGCGGCACTCTTTTCAGAGCCAACGAAATCTATAACCGCTGCAATACCTCCGTCAGTCTCCGAGATCAATCTCGGGACTGAATCTTTGGCGCCCGTGTCATAAACGCTCGCCGCTCCCAAATCTTTGGCATGCTGAAGTTTTGCATCATCGATATCAGCGGCAAGCAATGGGTTATCCAGAATTGCTTTACCAATTTGCAGGCCAGACATACCTACGCCGCCTAAACCTAGAATAAGTACACTGTCATTTTTCTCTAGTTTACCTATTTTTTTTATTGCTGAGTAGGCAGTGACACCTGAGCACATATATGTCGCAGCTAAGCGGTCATCAATTCCTTCGGTATTTATTAAATATTTTGAATGGGGAACGATTACATAGTCGCTATAGCCCCCATTTACGCTTGTCCCAATACCATTACTTCCCTTGTCGCAAAGGTTTTCATTTCCTTGAATACAAGTTGAGCACTTACCACAGCCAATCCATGGAAAAACTGCGCGTCGATCACCTGTTTGGATGTCTTCGGCATTTTCGCCAAGTCCGGCCACCTCACCGAAAATTTCATGGCCTGGTGTGAATGGGAGCGAGCGTCTTGAACTTGTATCCATTCTTTTCTCACCAGACAGCGTAAAGTAGCCATCGTTTATGTGAACGTCGGTGTGGCAGACACCACAATAAAGAATTTTGATTAAGACTTCTGTTCCCTGTGGTACTGGAGTGTCTTCTTCTACGGATACGAGAGGTTTCTCATATTGAATTATTTTTTGGCTTTTCATTTTTTTATCCTTTGTTGTTCCTCTTAACCGTGTTCTCAGCGCAAGCAATATGATTTTTAGTTTTGCTCTAAATTACTTTACTCAAATATGAAATGTTCGAAAAGTTTGTAGTTCAGTAAACTTAACGTAAATTATATAAATTGATAAAATAAGGTTGAGGAAAGAGACTTATATTTGATGTTTTGCGATAAGATTGAAGGAACCCCGACTTAGTTAAACATTTTGCCTTGAGTTTAGGTCAAATTATTAACTAGATAAAAAAGGACCTTTTTTTTACCTTGGGTTTCTGTGTAATTAGTAATAATTTATTTGATATGCTCAAAGCTTATACTTTTTTAAAATAAACTAACTTTGGGGAGGTAAATAGAATGGATGTGCCTAGAAGTCAGGCGATGCCATATAATAATGATCATTTCACAGTAAAAGAATATGATTGGGATGTTTTTGGCGGTCCTTCGTCAGGTGAAAAATTTATTGATTGTGAACTGTTCGATCTAGGAACAGGTAATAAGGTCAAATTTTCTGATTTCGAAGGGAAGTGGGTTGTCCTTGAGACGGGTTCTTCTACTTGCTCTATGTATACTAAAAATATTCCTGACATGAAGGGGATTGAAGAAGAATTTCCAGACGTAAAATTTTTGATGATTTATGTTCGCGAGGCTCATCCAGGTGAGCGTCTGGGTGCTCATAAAAACTGGGAAGAGAAGCTCGCGGCAGCAAAACTTGTTAAACCTCGTTATAGTGAACATCGACAGGTTTTGGTTGATGGCGTTGAGGGTGAGTTTCACCGTCAATACGGTATGATGCCTAATATCATTTATGTGATTAGGCCCGATGGGACAATCCACTACCGATGTAATTGGGCTACGGCCAACGATCTCAGGTCAGCTCTTACGAATCGTGAAGAATTTCACACTTATGAAAATGCGGACCTTAAAAAGTTAAAGGCGGCTCGCGGACTTTATACAACCATTAGGACGATGTGGACGGGTGGTTTTGTTGCGCTGTATGATTTTATTAAAGCCAGCCCGGGTATGGCTATCCGCCACCAGCGAGTAGATCAATATTATAAGGAAAATGGAAAATTTAATAAAAAGCCCGGCTTATTTTCTCAAGGTTCAACAGGTCTTCAATCGTACGAAGATACTAAAATAGAAAATGACAGTAAAACATAAGAGAATTAATTATAAATAACATTTGTTTTTATGAGAAAATAAAAATTAAACTGCTTCCACGTGGCATTAAAGCTAAATAACTATTTAATTATGGGGGAATTATGTTTTCAAAATATAACGATAATGTAGCAGCGGTAGTCTTGGGCCTTTTTTTACTAGGTATAGTTTTTTACGTTTCTCAACTTTTTTTTAATACTGAGGGTTGGTTGTTAGAAAATAAGATAAATGTAAATGCCACCACTATAGCAAGAGTTATGGGGGGAGCATGGCTTGGTCTTGGTTTTGGGTTGTTATTGACCTTTCTACATGGACCGGATGGTCAAAAAATTTACTTTTGGACCATTGGTCTAGCGCAGATCTCAACTTTGGCGGTGATTTTGTATCATCACTTTGCTCTATCTACACCCGGCACTGCCGACGATGCCGCAATTGTATCGGTGCTTACTCTTTTACTCCTTATTGGATTTTTTAGAATAAAATCACGCCTTTAATAGAGAGTATCTTCTTAATACTTTTAATTATTACAACATGAGAGTGTATCAGCTTTCTGATGACTAATCTCCTCAGAAAGCTGATCCCCCAGGTTTTCTATACTTCCGGTTAGCGTCAGGGCTCTCGCATAAATCTTTGGTGATCACTCATGCCCGTGTATAGGCCATATACTGTCTACAGCACATTGGTGATTTTATCTTGCTAGGGTCGTTGGGGCACTCTGATACCCGATCAGTACTTCCATCATCTTTCGTTAGGGTGTTATTTTTAAGTGGCTCTTCACATTTGCCACAGCCAGCATTAACGCTCATCTCACAATATTACATTCGTATGTTGCTATTGAGTTTCTTTTTTTGGTTTTGTTTAAGCATCCATTAAATCTGACCAAATAAATTTAGGAGGGCTAGATAACATGGTCATAATTTTATCTATATCGCCTCGTTCCTTTCGATAGGCAACATAGTTCTCATGGTGAGACCGGCTATCCCAGCGTTCGACTAAAACTATTCGATCTGAATTATCTTGATCGACACAAACATCAATACTAATGGCTCCTTCTTTCTTTCGGGTTTCAGGCACCATCTCACTTAAGCACTCAAGTAATGCGGGCCCCGCGCCATCCTTACCCGTAAATTCAGCTGTTACTACGCAAACCATATTAAACCTTCTCTTGAAATGATTGTCTTGGTTTATACCAACTAATTACACATATTGTAAGTAGCTCGTACTTTAAACATTTTTATTAGCTATGTATCATAAGTGTCGTTTGACCAACGTTCTCTTTGATCTTATAAAAATTTAGTTTAGAATGTTTGAAGTACTAAAATTTTAACAAATTGGGGAGTATCAGTTAAATGAAGAAATCTCTAACTATTTCAATAGCTCTATTGGGAATGTTATTTGTGCCGTTTGGATCCCCAGTAGTGGAAGCTGCTGAGTCTAAAATTAAAATGGTTACAATGTTGCCAGCGAAACATCCAGTGGGAAAATCATTTGGTGGCTTTATCAAAAGAATAAATACCGCCTTGAAAGGGGAGTTCAATATTGATTGGCGTGGGGGTCCAGAGACTGTTCCGCAATTTAAGCAGCCAAATGCTGTGAGGTTGGGATCGGTTGACGCTACAATAACCAGTCCCAGCTATGTTAACGGAATTTTGAATGTATCTGGCGTTTCAAACTACTCTAATAAGACTTATAACGAAAGAAAGGCAGCTGGCTTTCATGATTATTTTGCTAAACTTCATAAAGCAAAGGGTCTTATTTATGTTGGGGAACTTCCCATGTCGAACAAGAGTTTCCATATTTTTCTCAAGAATCCCATTAAAAAGCTTGATGAATTAAAGGGCTTAAAAATTAGAGTTTTCCCAGCGATTGCGCCCGCTGTTAAGGCGTTGGGAGCCCATCCTGTCGTCTTGCCGATGCCAGCGATTTACACGTCAATGGAACGAGGTGTTGTCAAGGGATTTGTCACGGGAATTCCTGGAGTTGCTAAGATGTATAAAGGAGTCCTTGGCGGTTGGATTCATGAAGGATTTTATACCGCGGTTTTTCATTTTCTCGTAAATCCAAAGTCTTGGGCCAAGATCCCGGCTGCAACAAGGGCGAAAGTGGTAAATTACGTTCGTAATGTTGACCCTCCAATTTTTGAGGCGAAGTGGAAACCTATAATTGATGCAAATTATAAGGCCGTTAAAGTGGCTAAAATTCCTGCAACTAAATTTTCAACTGCGGGAACCGCTAGGTATAATAAGACCGTCTATGATGCCGCTTGGGCAGCTGTTAAGAAAAAGGCCCCTATAGAAGGTGCTAAGCTTGAAAAAATGTTGATGAAGTAAAGTTGTCTTTTTTATAGAGATTACACTAGAATTTGGAGGATTACTTTTGAAAGTAATCCTCCAAATCGTATATAAGTGTTTGGAAGTAATTTGTAATAATGTTCAGCCGGTTGTCATCAGTAGCTAAATGGTTTGATAAATTTAACCAATTTCTGGCCTTTGTTGCCTGCACTTTATTGGTGCTTATCATCCTTGCTATCTGCGTCGAAATCGTTACACGTTCCTTTTCCACTATAACAAACCCGTGGCTCATCGACCTCAGTGAAATAACGTTGCTTTATTCTACCTTCCTTGCTGCAGCGTGGGTCCTTGGTAAGGATAAGCATGTCTCCCTCGATTTAATTTTAGACGTTTTAAATCCCCGGATAACCAAATACATGCATTTTATTTTATCAATTTTAGCTGCGGTGGCGTGCTTTACCATCTGTTGGTTTGGTATTTTAACGGTTATCGATCAATTTCAACATGATATTCGCGAAACAACAATTATGGCTCCATTGACATTCTGGATAACGGCGGTGGTTCCTTTTGGGCTGTTTTTATTGGGTATCCAGTTTGTTCGGCGAGGCATTCATGCCTTACTTGATCTTCCGCTGGCAGTTAGCCTAATTTCTGAAAAAGAAGACTGATTCTATGGAATGGTGGGAAGCATTTCTTTTGATCATGGGATCGCTCTTCTTCCTAATGTTCATAGGCATGCCGGTGGCATTTACCTTCTTGGTTGTAAACGTGGTTGGCGCTTATTTTTTCTTTGGTGGCTTGCCGGGGATGTTACAGCTTGTCATTCAAATTTCGGCATCTCTCAGTACATTTACTTTGGTTCCGGTGGCCTTATTTCTCGTAATGGGCGAAATTATGTTCCACTCCGGAATTGGCGTAAACCTTCTGGATGCACTCGATAAGTGGTTTGGCAGTATAAAAGGGAGACTGGCACTGTTAGCTGTTGGTGGAGGGGTGCTTTTCGCCGCCTTGACTGGCAATAGCATGGGAAGTGTCGCGTTACTCGGATCATCTCTAGTGCCAGAAATGGAAAAGCGGGGATATGGGAAACCAATGTCTCTTGGTCCAATCCTAGGCAGCGGGGGATTGGCAATAATGGTTCCCCCGAGCGGTTTAGCTGTTTTGCTCGGCGTCATTGCTGAACTTTCAATTGGACAAATTTTAATAGCCATTATTTTGCCGGGTATAATAATGGCCATTCTCTACGCTATCTACATCGTGGGTCGCTGCACGATCGATCCCAAAGTGGCTCCGGCATTTGCCGTTGAGCCGGTTCCCTTATCTGAAAAATTGTACGCAACTGTAGTTCATATCTTGCCGGTTTCCTTCATAATTTTTATGGTTGTCGGGGTGATTTTTTTAGGATTTGCGACCCCCAGTGAATCGGCCGCATCTGGTGCATTAGGGACATTTCTCTTGGCGTGCTTCCAACGTCGGATGAATTGGAATGTTTTTAAGAAAGCTATGATAGGTAGTCTGGAAATTTCAGTGATGCTCCTTATGATAATCTCTGGGGCACTAGCTTTTACGCAAATGCTTGCGTTTACGGGAGCAACAGTGGGGCTTATTAAAATGGTTTTAAGTTTTGGAACCAGCCCGTTCATATTAATCGTTTTGATGCTGATAACGGTTATCCTGCTGGGGATGGTTATGAGCCCCGTACCTATCATGTTAGTGACGCTTCCTGTTTTTATACCCATCGTGGAGCAACTGGGCTTTGATCCAATCTGGTTTGCAGTACTCTTTTTGATCGCCATTGAGACTGGCACCACGTCGCCGCCATTTGGGGCCAGTCTTTTTGTAATGAAGGGTGTCGCCCCTAAGGGGACGACTATGCCTGAAATTTATCGGGCGGCAATACCATTTTTAATTTGTGATGCGATTGCTTTAATTATTGTTTTATTCTTTCCAATTATTGTTCTTGGTCCAATGGGTTGGATGTTTTAGAGATTTACCCATTTTATCGAAATTTGATCTAATTACATCGATTACTTGTGATCTAGTAAATTAAGATTACCGTATCAGTTATGTGGTAAATAAGATTACGGAAAAATAACTGATTAAAAATACAAAACGCAGCGCTATGACTTGCGTGCTAGTACCTTTCGTTAACTACTATTAGTTTTGTCTAAGGTGCCTTTCCGTTTTCCAGATTAACTCAGTGAGATTTGAATGAGTAGTGTTTTGATGCAGCCTCTTTATAAATTGTTTGGCGAAAGATTTATAATAAGATAAAGAAAGAACCCTAATTATGCACTGCTAGGTGGATATCTGATTGAGCTAATTTTTTTTTGAGTATAGGGTCAATAATGAATAGAGTGGGACATGAGTTTGCATTTTTTCTCAATTTCTAAACATAATATCATGCTAAAGTTGGTCATTGTAACTGTGACTTGTTTGGCTTTTAGTTTAAACGCTCTAGGTCAAAAAACGCCACTGTCGGACCGCGGGAAAGCTGCTGATAAGAACAAGAATGGCCTCATTGAGAGAAGCGAAGCCGGAGGGCCACTCGCTGCCAATTTTGATGAAATAGATTGTGATAAGAACGGTGGATTAGATGGAGCCGAGATCCCAGCCTTTTTCCAAGGAACTGGTTGTCCAAAACAAACGTCGACCGAAAAGAAGAAAGATCAAAAGCAGGCCAATAAAAAGAAGAGTGTCAAAAAGAGAGGAAGAGCCGGCGGTCGGCCTCCACAGGCCGTGAAATTGGAAGAAGTAAAGCTTGAGACCACAAAAGAAACTTATAAAGTGATTGGCCGCATTGTGGCCATGCAAACCGGCCCATTAGCAGCTCAAGTTCGTGGAGCTGTGGTTGGTGTTAAAGTAAACATAGGAGATCGGGTGAAGAAAAATAATGTACTTGTTACACTTGATAAACGGGCTTTGCAGGCGGGCCGCAAAAGAATTTCGGCGCAGGTATCGCGTTATAAGACGATGCTTGCAAACGCTACAAGAGAACTCGTACGCATGAAAAAATTATCAAAGTCCGCAGCTTATTCAAGGGCACGTTTTGAAGACCAGGAAGGGCTTGTAGCTGAGCGTAAGGCGCAATATTTGGAATTTAGGGCAGCTCTAGAACAGGCTCAGATTGATATACAGAACACAAGTATCAGAGCTCCGTACGATGCGGTGGTTATAGAAAAACATGTAGAAGTCGGGGGCTACGTGAATGTCGGTGCTAAGGTGCTAACGTTGTCTAATGATAAATCTGTCGAAGTTGAGGTTGATATACCAAGTTATCGTCTAGTTAATTTACAGCTTGGAACCAGAGCTAAAATAATAACTGGTTCCGGTAAAACCTACGGGGCTACGGTCAGGGCTATAATTCCAAATGAGAACACGAGGACTAGAACGCGTCCCGTAAGATTAGAGGCAAATTTTGGCAGCGAATCGTCTAAGTATGCCGATAATGAAAGCGTGACGGTTGAATTACCTTTGACCAGTGGTAATAAGGTGTTGACCGTTAATAAAGATGCTGTACTGCGACGTGCTAACGGCACTATTGTTTTCATAGTTTCCGGAAATAATGCCAAAATGAAAAGTGTTCAGCTTGGTCGGGGCATAGGTAATAAATATCAGGTTGTAGACGGTTTGAAGGCTGGAGACATGGTCGTTGTTCGAGGCAATGAGCGTCTTGGAGCTGGCGGTCGAGTCAAAATAATAAAATAGGCGATTATCAAAAGATGAATGTAATACAGCTCTCCATCCAGAGACCAACAGCGGTTGTAGCTGTTGTATTGATGGTGGTTTTGTTTGGGTGGGTCTCCCTTAGTCAAATACCGATTCAGATGGCTCCCGATGTACGTCAGCCAGTGATCATAATAAAAACAAGTTGGAGGGGTGCATCTCCTACGGAGGTTGAGCGGGAGATAGTATCCAAGCAAGAAGAAGAGTTAAAAGGAATTGAAGGCGTTAAAAAAATACTGGGTGAGGCAAAATCGAACCAAGGTGTTGTAACGTTAACTTTTTCCCCAGGAATGGATTTTAACCGTACACTTCTTCTTACCGCCAATCGCCTCGATCGTGTGACGGGTTATCCCGATGAGGCCGATGAGCCAGAAATCAGTACTTCTGGTACTGAAGATAATGCAATCGCCTGGTTTTTTTTAAGAAGAATTGAAGGTAACGAGCGTCCTATAAGTACCTATGGAGATTTCTTACGAGACGTTGTGCAGGACCGTTTTGAGAGTATTCCCGGTGTTGCCGGAGTAAATTTATTTGGGGAAAATGAGCGGGAAGTTCAAATTATTGTCGATCCTGAGAAGTTGGCATTGTACCGGATGACGATTACCGAAGTTGTCAAGAAACTCCGAGCTGAAAATTCATCGGTAACTGGCGGGGAAATTAATGAAGGAAAACGTCGGTATGTTGTTAGGACGGAAGGTGAGTTAACAAAACTAGATCAAATAAGCAGCGTTCTCTTAAGAAGTGAATCAAAAAATAGTGGCGGCGGAAGCTTAGGTAGGGTTACGCTTGCGGATATTGCAGAAATTCAGGTGGCTTATAAAGAGGCATTTGGCCGCGCACGCTTTCGTGGTGAGCCGTCTCTGGGTTTTAATATGACACGTGCACAGGGTGCAAATGTCTTAGATACGATGAAAGAAGTCAGGGCGATGGCGAAATATCTCGCTGATGGCCCGATCAAAAGCGCTGGTCTCGAATTAAGGCAGGTGTACGACGAAACTACATACATAAACTCTTCGATCGGTCTAGTTGTTCAGAATATTTATTTTGGAGGAGCATTGGCGATTCTTATCCTGCTTCTATTCCTTCGATCATGGCGTCCAACCGTGGTCATTAGCGCGGCCATTCCTGTTTCAGTCATTGGTACGTTCGTGGCTATGGCAATTCTGGGAAGGTCGCTTAATGTTGTAAGTCTAGCGGGCATTGCCTTTGCAGTTGGTATGTCGGTCGATGCAGCAATTGTCGTTCTCGAAAATATATTTCGATTACGTCAACAGGGTATGAATGCAGCTGAAGCTGCCTATAAAGGTACTTCGCAAGTTTGGCCAGCTGTTTTGGTTTCTTCGTTAACAACCGTCATGGTATTTATCCCGATCTTATATATGGATTTGGAGGCAGGCCAATTATTTCGAGATATTGGCGTTGCTATTTCTGTTTCAGTTATTCTGTCACTTTTTGTTTCGATTTCGCTTATACCCGGCCTTTCGAATAAGATGTTTGAAAATGAAAAGTTCGCAAACGGCCAATTATTGCGGCTACCCTACGTTGATACATTTGCCAGTGCATTTGTGAGCTTCTGGGTTGCTTTTGCAGAATACGTTGTTCGTAAGAAAGTTCAGGCTTTAGGAGTAGTGTGTGCAGTGACTATTGGCGCAGGACTATTTGCTTGGGTTGCCATGCCAAAATTAGATTATTTACCCACAGGCAATCGGAATTTGGTCATTGGGTTTGTTCAGGCTCCATCAGGCTATAATCTTGATACCATGGAACAAATAATGACGCGAGTTCAGGAAAGGACGCGGAAATATTGGGTGGAAACCCCGAAATTGATGAAGGACCTGGCGTCGAAGACATCGGAGGCAGTGAAGAAAGTAACCTCAGACGTCGAAAAACAAATTGATCGTTTCTTTTTCGTTGCTTTGAGAGGGCGAGCCTTTATAGCCAGTACACATATTGATGAAGGGAAGGCAAGTAATCTCATTCCAATCCTGCAAACACCAGCCCGCGAAGAGCCAGGCACATTAGCATTCGTATTTCAACCTTCACTCTGGGGACGTTCTATTGGGTCAGGTCGAGGAATTGATGTTGATGTACTGGGGCCAGATCTAGAACAAAACTACAAGATAGCACAGACAATATTTTTTAGGTTATTGGGTAAATTCCCTCCCCGTGAAGGTAACAGGATACGTCCAAGGCCTGGTCTCTCATTGGGAGCGCCTGAAATTCGTGTGACTCCAAATCGTTTAAAATTGGCAGATAATGGTGTTTCCGCATTTGAGTTGGGTCAGACACTAGATGTTTTTAATGATGGTGTTCGCATAGCCGAAGTTACATTTGAAGGAAAGCGTATAGACCTGACCTTAAAGGGAAAAAAACTTGAGAACGAGACGACCCAGGCAATTTATGGTTTACCAATAGTAACGCGAGATGGGCGCATTTTGCCGATTGAAAGTCTAAGTGATATTCAAATTACGAATGGTCCTTCTCAAATCAGGCGTATAAATAGGTTTAGAACGGTAACTTTAACAGTAGGCCCACGTGACAATATTCCCCTGGAAGCTGCTATTGATAAAATTCGTGAGGAAGTCGTCGGGCCAATGATTAATCGTGGTCTTCCCGATGGAGTGCGCATTCAAATCTCGGGAAGTGCAGATAAATTACAAGAAACATGGGACGAAATTGTCTTTGATATTCTGTTATCCATCGTTATCGTTTATTTGGTTATGGCAATTTTATTTGAGAGCTTTGTATATCCTTTAATAGTTATGCTATCAGTTCCAGTAGCTGCTGCCGGCGGTTTAATGGGGCTTTCAATTCTTAATATATTTGTTGATCAATCATTGGACATGCTAACAATGATGGGATTTATTATTTTAATTGGTATTGTTGTTAACAACGCTATATTGTTAGTTCATCAGACACTTTATCACATACGTGTTGAGAATATGGATGCCGGCGATGCCATTCAAGAGGCGACGCGCAATCGCGTCCGGCCAATTTTTATGTCCACATTGACCTCAATTTTTGGCATGCTGCCGTTGGTATTATTCCCGGGTGCAGGTTCCGAACTTTATCGTGGTCTAGGCTCTGTCGTGCTTGGTGGCTTATCCCTTTCCGCAATTCTTACACTAGCATTAGTCCCGCCAATAATGTCCTTTTCAGTTGGTCTGCTAGAAAGGCAAAAGGCAAATTAACGCCTATCTAAATTCGTATTTTCAAATAATCGAAGATATTAGAATTTGATTCGAATTTTGAGCTTGTAAAAAACTAAATACAGTCGTATACCCCCAACGAAATTATAGTTATTTTTTAGCCGTTTTCTGGGGTTATGTTGCATTTTGTAGAAGAGCTTTTAACTGGATTCGACGCAGTCTCCTAGGCGTGTTAGATAAAGTTTAAATCACATTGTTGTACTGTCATTTGGTGGTATTTCTTTGTCGTCAATTTTAGCTCTCTCGTTTCAAGTAGGAGCAATTACTGTATGTCGCCTGACCAGACCGTATTAAACACATCCTCTGACTTTAATTCTTCTCATCAAGACATGGCTAATGCAATTCGGTTTTTATCTGCCGACGCTGTTCAGCGGGCAAATAGTGGGCATCCTGGTATGCCAATGGGAATGGCCGATGTTGCAACGGTATTATTTAGCCACTTTCTCAAATTTGATGCTGATAAACCCAAATGGCCCGACCGCGATCGTTTCATATTATCAACTGGCCACGGTTCAATGCTTCTTTATTCTTTGCTGCATTTGACGGGTTATAGTGACATGCCAATTGAGGAACTACAGAATTTTCGACAACTCGGGTCTAAAACAGCAGGGCATCCAGAATACGGTCATGCCGATGGCATTGAATGCACGACAGGACCATTAGGCCAAGGCTTAACAATGGCAGTTGGAATGGCTCTGGGTGAGCGGATCATGAATGCACGTTTTGGCGATGCGCTTGTTGATCATAAGACATACGTAATCGCTGGTGATGGTTGTTTAATGGAAGGTGTCAGCCATGAGGCAATTTCAATGGCGGGACACCTAAAATTATCTAACCTAATAGTATTGTTTGATGACAATGCCATTTCGATTGATGGCAGTACTGAAATGGTGGTTTCTGATGATCAATTAACACGCTTTCAAGCTTCAGGCTGGGATGTAGCCGCCGTCGAAGGCCATGATCCAAAATCTGTTGCTGCAGCTATTCAAGCAGCCCAACAAACGGATATGCCATCGTTGATAGCGTGTAAGACTGTAATTGGAAGAGGTGCCCCAACTAAGGAAGGCAGCTCCGCAACCCACGGTGCGCCGCTAGGAGATGATGAATTAGCTGCGGCTCGTGAAAAAATGGATTGGCCTTATGCGCCATTTGAGATTCCAGACAATGTTGTTCGGAGTTGGCGTGCTGTTGGTAAGAAAAGTACTGGTGAGAGCCAAAAATGGGAGTCTCGATTAAACGCGAGTGGCCGACGATCTGAGTTTGAATTATCTGCTGCTGGCGCTTTACCGAAAGACCTCTCGGTTTTTATCAATACTCATAAAAAAAACATGTCAAAAGCATCAGCCAAAACTGCAACACGCCAGGCATCAGGAGCAGTTTTAGAAGTTTTAAATGCTGCAATTCCTGAGTTGATTGGAGGTTCAGCAGACTTAACTGGCTCTGTGAACACAAAAATCAAAAACGCTATGGTGATTTCCGCTCCTGACTATGCTGGAAAGTATATTCATTATGGTGTACGCGAGTTTGCCATGGCGGCAGTAATGAATGGTCTTGCTTTGCATGGAGGTGTCATTCCGTATGGCGGCACTTTCTTGGTTTTTGCCGATTATTTGCGTGGTGCATTACGTTTATCGGCTTTAATGAGCCAACGCGTTGTTTATGTTTTAACACATGATTCAATTGGGCTTGGCGAGGATGGTCCAACCCATCAACCGGTTGAGACGCTGGCTTCTCTCCGTGCTATCCCAAATTTGAATGTATTCAGACCTGCTGATGCGATAGAAACCGCTGAGTGTTGGCAAATTGCAATGGAAAGTTATAGGAAGCCTTCAGTTATTGTTTTGACCCGTCAGGGTTTGGCGACCGTTCGAACAGACCATACGGATAAAAACCTCTCGGCCAAAGGGGGGTATATACTTGCTGATTGTCATGGTGAGCGCCAAGCAACTGTTTTGGCGACAGGATCGGAAGTTGAAGTAGCCTTGGAAGCACAAAAAACTCTTCAGGCTGAGGGTGTGCCGACAGCTGTTGTATCTATGCCATCGTGGAATCTTTTTGAGGAACAAGATAGTGCGTATAAAGAGCATGTACTGGGCTCCGGCGTTCGCGTTGCAATCGAGGCCGCTGTTCAAATGGGCTGGGACAAATATATTGGCTCAGAAGGTGGATTTATTGGAATGTCCAGTTTTGGAGCATCGGCTCCGGCTAGTGAACTTTATAAACATTTTGGTATAACCGCCCAGGCTCTAGTAACGGCTGTAAAAAATAGGCTTTAAGGAGAGCTTAGTTTGCAAGTAGAAGAAATTTGGAGGTTGATAAATGGATTTAGATAACCTGGCGGCTGTAGCACAAGCTATGGTAGCTGATAATAAGGGTTTGTTGGCTGCAGATGAAAGTACGGGCACGATTACCAAACGTTTTGATACAATTAACGTAGAGTCAACGGAAGATAGTCGTCGTGATTACCGAGAGCTATTGTTTCGTGCCGCGGGTATTGGAGAATATATTAGTGGGGTTATTTTATATGATGAAACTATCCGTCAATCTGCGGCTGATGGCACACGCTTTGTTGATTTAATGGCAAAACAAGGGATCATTCCTGGTATTAAAGTGGATGCAGGCGCTAAGCCGCTTGCAGGCTCTGATAATGAAACAGTTACAGAAGGGCTCGATGGCCTTCGTGACCGAGTAAAGGAATATGTTGATCTTGGGGCCAAGTTTGCTAAATGGCGCGCCGTTATTAAAATTGGTGACGAAATGCCAACGGGATATGCGATCCATGCTAATGCCCATGCGTTAGCTCGTTATGCAAAGATCTGTCAGGAAGGCGGGTTAGTGCCAATCGTGGAGCCAGAAGTTCTGATGGATGGTGATCACGATATACATAATTGCCAAATGATTACTGAAGAAACATTAAATTGTGTGTTTGGTGAGCTCTATGCACAGGAAGTCGCGCTTGAGGGTATGATTTTAAAACCTAATATGGTAATCTCAGGATTAGATGCAAAAAATCGAGCTGATTTTAATAAAGTTGCTGATGAGACTGTCGCCGCATTGATGCGCTGTGTGCCTGCAGCGGTTCCTGGAATTATGTTTCTTTCTGGTGGGCAAAGTGAAATAGATGCAACGATGCATTTAAACGTTATGAATACTAATTACAAAAATCTTCCCTGGAAATTAAGCTATTCATATGGTCGTGCTCTTCAAGCAAGTGCTTTGAAAGCATGGTTAGGTGACTCCGGAAAAGTTAAATTAGCACAAGGGGCTCTAATGCTACGTGCTTCTTTAAATAGTGCTGCCTGTGCAGCTGAGTATAAAGGTGAATCTACGCAGTAATCGCGGAATTTAGAATGCAAAAAATTAAAATAGCACCGTCAATACTTTCAGCAGATTTTGCACGATTAGGCGAAGAAGTGCGAGCTGTTGACGAAGCTGGTGCAGATTATATTCATATAGATGTAATGGATGGACACTTTGTCCCTAATTTGACATTTGGCCCACCAGTTATCGAGTCTATTCGTTCCTACACAAAAAAACCTTTTGATGTGCATTTAATGATTAACCCAGCAGTTCAGTATCTTAAAGATTATGTTACGGCTGGAGCAGACATGATTACGGTCCATGTTGAAGCAGATATTCATCTACATCGAAGTATACAAGTTATCCATGACTTGGGTAAGAAAGCTGGTGTTTCACTAAATCCATCGACAGATGAGAGCGTGCTAATAAATGTGCTGGACGATATTGACCTTATTCTAGTTATGTCAGTTAACCCAGGATTTGACGGGCAATCCTTTATCACATCGCAACTTGGTAAGATCAGTCGCATTCGGAAAATGATCGAAGATCGTTCTATAGAGCTAATGGTAGATGGTGGTATCAAACCGAGTAATATTGCTAATGCCGTTAAAGCTGGGGCTGACGCTTTTGTTGCCGGAAGTGCTGTCTTTGGTGGTAATGATTATGTCGCATCTATTAAATCTCTTCGTGATGCTGCGTGTTAGTGTACTTCGTTTATCGAAAAAGTAACGATTATAAACTTTATTAATATATCGAAATTGATCCAAGAGTTCGCAACAGTGTATGTTAGATATTTTTCAGGTTTAATTTATGGTTCGAGGATTTAATATTCCTAATCAGAGGGTGCTTGCAGGGGCCGGAGCGAGCCTAAAAAAACTTATCACGGATTTTTCAATCCATTTTGTATGGGAAAAAAAATGGTTTTTTATAGCCATGGTGGTTGGGATTATTTTGTTGAGCTTTCCGACTCCAAATGGCCTCAGCAGAGAAGCTATGATTGTACTCTCGATGTCGATTGTGGCGACAATTCTCTTTGTTACTGAACCTATCCCACTTCCCGCAGTTGCGTTATTGATAATATTAGGCCAGGTTTTTCTTTTAGGGAGTTCTTCGTCGGACGTCTCTAAAACATTATGGAATGATTCAGTTCTCTTTATTCTTGGTTCTTTAATGTTGGCTGTTGGCGTCGTAAAACAAAAGCTCGATAAGCGGATTGCTTGGGTCATTGTACGGATAACCGGAACTAAAACATCCAATATTTGTTTTGGGATTTCGGTGGTCTCGGGTCTATTAGCCTCATTTATTGGCGAACACACTGTTGCTGCTATGATGCTTCCGGTTGGAATTACGCTTGTTACGTTAACGTCAGATGACCCTAAAAAAGTCCGAAATTTAGCGGCTGTTCTTTTGTTTTCAATTGCCTATGGTTGCTCGGTTGCTGGGATAGGAACGCCTTCGGGTGGTGCCCGAAATGCAATTATGATTGGTTATTGGCGTGAGTTCTTTTTTGATCCGAGTAATCCAGAGACCCAAAAATTTTTGATCGATTATGTTCGATGGATGGTTTTTGCATATCCTATGTTTTTAATTCAACTACCCTTTGTAACTTTAGTTTTATTTTTGACCTTTAAACCAGAATATCGGGACTTGTCCCGTGCTGTAGTTAAATTACGGGCTCAGGTAGAAAGCGAGGGCCCTATGAAAGCTGCTGATTGGGTGTCTATCGTTTTATTCCTTTTAGTTCTTATGGGTTGGATTTTTATGTCTGATAGTGTCGGTATGGGAACTATTGCGATCCTTGGTGCTACTGCTTTTTTGATTTCAGGATTAGTACGTTGGGAGGATATCAATTCGGGGGTCAATTGGGGCGTTGTATTATTATATGGCGCTGCGATTTCTCTCGGTATTGAAATGAAAGAAACGGGCGCTGCAATTTGGGTTGCAACAAATTTTCTAAATCTTCTAGAGCCATTTGGAGCAAGTGACGGTTTTGGACTTTGGGCAGCTGTGTCTGTGCTAACCACTGCTGTTACAAATATGATGTCTAATGGTGCTGCTGTTGCAGTATTGGGGCCTGTAGTTTTGAAGATGGCTGTTGTCGCTCAAGAAGATCCTATCATAATAGGTTTTATCACGGCTATATCATCAGCTTTTGCGTATTTAACCGTAGTTGGGACGCCTGCCTGCACAATTGTTTATGCGTCTGGATATTTAAAAACCACAGATTTCTTAGTAGTTGGTTGGAAAATGGCGTTAATTTCAATTGTTATTATGCTTGGGGCTGCGTTTCTTTACTGGCCATATTTAGTTTGATAGTGAAACTATAAAGAAATGGCTAGACAAAACTGTTCTTTAAAATAACTATTCTATAGTGAAGTTATAATAGGAGAAAACCATGGCCGATACGTATGTCGACCAAAAAGATCTCTTTGAAAGACGCAAAGAACGCTATCGAGTTTTAGTTTGCATAGATGGTAGCGACGAATCTTATCGCGGTTTGTCTTATGCTGCACAGGCCGCTACCAATAAAAATTCTGATATTGTTCTTCTCTATGTAAGGCCAATTGATCAAGGCTTACGGTCTGGCGGATTACAAGTTCGTGTTGCTCGAGAGAACATGCTCAGTTGGGGTTTGGAACTCCCCGGGATCACATATCTAAAAAGAGGGCTTGAGCAATTGATATCAGGCGATGAGTTATCGGCAGATTGGCACGAGAAAATTACGCATACGGACATCGATGGGGACCCCCTTGGCGACAATAAAATAGAATACACCAATGAAGTCGGCCAAACAATTGTCCTAAAACTAAAAACTGCAGCAACGATTGCATCGGGTATTCTCGATCAATATGAACTTGGTCCTTATGATTTAATTATTTTAGGTGATTCGGGTTCTTGGGGCGGCTGGGCAAAATCATTATGGGATCCAGCTGTTGCAGAGAAGGTAGCAATGCATGCGCCGTGTTCTGTCCTTGTCGCGAGGGGACTTGAGCGTGGCCATGGTCATCTTCTTTGTACTGATGGTTCAGAACGTGCTATGAGAATGGTAAAACGCTCAGCTACTGTTTCTAACAGGATTGGATCTAAACTCTCTGTTATGGCCGTTGCTCGCGATAATGAAGATAAGGCCGAAGCGCAAGAAAATGTAGATATTGCTGTTGCTGAGCTTAAATCATTGGGTGTCGATGTCGTGAATGCTTTCACGCGTGTTGGAAATCCGTTTGAAGAAATTATACATGCTGGTAAAGAATATTCTTTTATTGTGGTCGGTAGCACTGGCAAAACTGGTTTACAGCGATTTTTTCTAGGAAGTGTCTCTTTTAAAGTGATGGAACATGCAAAAAATTCTGTAATTATAACTCGTTAAAAATTGAGTACTTATAATTTTACTTTACGCTCGAACCTAAGTTTAGCTGATGTTCTTATTATGCGACTTGTTTCGGTCCAAAGATCCAATCCTTCAATGTCATCTAACTCGTGCCACGCAACGTTCATTGCATCTGAGCTTGCGCTGGCAACACCACTAATCCATTTTGCTGAAAAGTCGACTAAAGTAGCGTGGTATTCTACTTGGCCATCTTTATCTTTTTGGATTGAGTCTATAACACCTAGGAAATCAATAATTTGAACTGATAAACCAGTTTCCTCTTTAGTTTCTCGAATGGCTGTTTCTTTAACTGTTTCTCCTAGTTCCTGACGTCCTCCGGGAATACTCCATTGACCAAGGCGAGGGGGTTTGCCTCTTTGTATTAAAAGGAATTTTTCTGCTTTCCATACAACCACTCCAACACCAACAAAGGGATAGTCAAGATAAGTCCTTTTATCTTCTGTATTTTTTATCATGGTCGATTCCTTTCTTGCGGATTTATATATAGGTTTCAAAGGAGACAGTAGGGCTTTACTTTTCAATGGTGTCGCAGGATGGTATTGTATTAACAAATGTTAAACATATTAAGAATGATGTGTTGATTAATACAGGATTAAATTTGATAAAATAATTATAAAATAAATCTACGATAATCTATGTTTAGATATTTAAATAAAGCTAATATTTCAAATTGGATAAAATCTTAAAAAAAAATTGGTTGAGGTGATTGGTTAACGGTTTGAGGTTTGGTAATTCTAATTAAGGTGGATTATAATGCGGATAATTAAATCTAAAAAGGCGAGATGTTCAATTGAATAAACCAAACGCTAACGGGAAACCGCTCCCGCCATCTGCTCACACTCAAGTTAGTGGGGGTAAGAGCCGTGGATTTTGGGGGCGAATACGAGGTTATTTCCTTGCAGGGATTCTAGTAACTGCCCCCTTGGGCATTACAGGGTATCTTGCTTGGATTATTGTGGGTTTCATAGATCATTCGATTACTCCATTAGTGCCTGATAAATATAACCCTGAGACGTATTTGCCTTTTAGCCTGCCTGGGCTGGGAGTACTAATTTTAATACTAGTACTAACGTTGATTGGTGCGTTAACAGCAGGTTTATTGGGTCGGTGGTTACTCCATACGGGCGAGCGTATTTTGAATAGAATGCCTGTTATCCGAAGTTTTTATTCGGCAACAAAACAAATATTCCAAACTGTACTGGCTCAGAAATCCAATGCCTTTCGGGAAGCTATTTTAGTAGAATATCCGCGTCGGGGAGTTTGGGCTATAGCATTTATTACGGGAACAACCCAAGGAGAAGTGCAAAATCTAACTGAACAAAAGACTGTAAATATTTTTCTACCAACTACGCCAAATCCTACGTCTGGTTTCCTTTTGTTTGTGCCAAAAGAAGATGTGGTTCCATTGAATATGAGTGTAGAGGAGGCGATTAAGATGGTGATATCGGGAGGTATAGTCACTCCTCCAGATAATCGACCTTTGGCAGAGCAAAAAAAATCTCAAGTTTCTTCTAAGATCTACGAAGATCTAGATATTTTGCGCGAGCAAGAGGGTATACCAATTTTGTTATCCAAAAAAGATTAGGATCTTTGAATTATCCTGATCTCAGAAATTTCACGGCGGCATTGCGTTCAAATAAATAAAGCAGTATTCGAAGGTTTATACCGCGTTCAGTTTTAAGCTCTGGATCTTTCTCGAGTATCAGTTTTGCATCGTCACGGGCAGTTGAAACAAGTTCCCCATGTGCGGTGAGATTAGCGAACTTAAATTCTGGAAGGCCACTTTGTCGCGTACCGAGAACCTCACCCGCTCCTCGAAGTCGAAGGTCTTCCTCAGAAATCATAAAACCATCTTCGGTATCTCGCATAATGTTTAGCCGTTTTCGTGCCATTTCAGTTAAATTTTCTGAGAACATTAAAATACAAGTTGATTGGTTAGATCCTCTACCTATGCGCCCCCTTAGTTGATGAAGCTGTGCAAGACCAAAACGTTCTGCGTGTTCGATAATCATGATACTGGCTTTTGGAATATCAACGCCAACTTCAATTACCGTGGTAGCTACTAGAATATCGACGTGGCCTTCTTTAAAGGATTTCATGGAAGCATCTTTCTCCACAGCTTTCATTTTACCGTGCACTAATCCAATTCGTTCACCAAAGATGGATTTTAGTTGATCAAACCGATCTTCTGCAGCTGCCAAATCAAGTTTCTCTGATTCTTCAATTAATGGGCAAACCCAAAATATTTTTTTATTTTTTTCAAGGGCTCTTTTCAGGCCCTGAATAACATCAGCTAGTCGATTAATTGAAATCGTACGTGTGTCAATAGGTAAGCGTCCTGCGGGCTTTTCCATTAGACGAGAGACTTCCATATCACCGTAAGCTGTAAGTGTGAGTGTGCGTGGTATCGGGGTTGCGGTCATTACTAAAATATCAACATTGCGCCCTTTGGATGTGAGAGCTAATCTTTGGTGGACTCCAAAACGATGTTGTTCGTCAATAACGGCAAATGCTAGTTCTCTGAAGTTTACACTTTCTTGAAATATAGCGTGTGTACCTATAGCAATTTTTATATTGCCGTTGGTAAACCCCTCTAATATTGAAGTGCGTTTCTTACCTTTTTCTCTGCTGGTTAAAAGGGCGACATTTACTCCTGCTGCGGTGGCTAGAGGTTCAATTGTAGCTAGGTGTTGGCGAGCAAGTATCTCAGTAGGAGCTAAGAGTGCAGCTTGTGTCCCGCTTTCTATTGCGTGAAGCATACTCAGAAGTGCTACAAGTGTTTTTCCGCTGCCAACATCGCCTTGCAAAAGGCGGTGCATACGGCCATCCGAACTCATATCGTCAGTAATATCATTTACAGCTTCAATTTGAGAGTTTGTAAGTTTGAAGGGTAAAGCAGCTATGACCTTTCTTTTTATTATATCTGTACCAATTATAGGTCTGCCTCCCTTTTTTCGCATGTGAATTCTAATTAATGCCAATGCTAATTGGTTAGCGAGTAACTCGTCGTAGGCAAGGCGTTGATGGATAATATTCTCTGGAGCTAGATCTGTTTCATCATTGGGCGTATGAGCCTTAATTAAGGCCGTATTCCAGCTTGGCCACTTTTGCTTTTTGAGATATGCTTTGTCTAACCACTCTGGTAATTCCTCTATTAGCGTGAGACCATTTTTTATCGCTTTATGCAGAACTTTTTGTGATAAACCCTGTGTTAATGGATATATAGGTTCAATAATTTCGATTTCAGCGCGGTTTTCTACTTCAACTACGTGATCGGGGTGTGCCATTTGTATTTTATTGCCATAGTGTTCAATAATTCCGCTAATTATTCTTTTTTCACCCTCTGGTAAAAGCTTACGTAGGTAGTCCTCTTTAGCGTGAAAAAATATTAGGGTAATCGTGCCCGTTGCGTCGGAACATATTATTTTATAAGGCAGTCGTCGTGATTTAGCTGGGAAATGTTGATCGACGTCTACGGTTAATGTCGCGACTATTCCGGCCTCTGCATTTGAAATACTTGGGGTGTTACGTCTATCTATTAGTCCACTAGGCAAATGCCACAATAGATCAATTATATTAGGCCCGCGGAGTTTGTCGATAAGCTTTGCAATACGTGGCCCAACCCCATTCAATTTTGTGACAGGTGAAAATAGTGAAAATAATATTTCTGGGCGCATTTTAGAGGAATTTCTTACAAATCATTGCTGACATACCAGTTGCAAAGGTTTAAACCGTACGACATTAAATATCGTACAAAGATAGTTCATTGGGCCCAGTATGGAAACTCTCCGTAAACGAATTTTTTACAAAGCGACCCATCGAGGGATGCATGAGACTGATAAAATAATTGGTGGCTTTGCAGTGCAGGAATTGAAGAACTTGAGCGAAGTCCTGTTATATGACTTTGATAAGTTGCTTGATGTTCCTGATGTTGACTTATTGAATTGGATTTTAGGGAGAGATAGGGTCCCTAGATCTTTTGATAATAGAATTTTTCAATTAATAATCGCATTTAAGGAAAGTTTATAAGTAATTGTTGGATATAAAAAAAATATTTGAAATTTCTGGAGATATTGTTGTTGCAGGAGTTCCGGATGGTTACGACGGTGTTGTATTGGATCGGTTTATTCAGGGCGGTAAATCAGTATTATTTGTTGCTCGTGATGATCGCCGAATTGCTGCGATCGAATCTAGTCTCGAATTTTTTGCGGCTGAAACAGAGTTAGTAAAATTTCCTGCCTGGGATTGTTTGCCCTATGATAGGGTTTCGCCGAAGAATGATATTATAGCAGAAAGAGTTGATGCACTTACGAATTTAGCAGATACGAGTAATGCTCAGCCTCGAATCGTTTTGACTAGTGTTGCTGCTTTGTTGCAAAGAGTACCAGCTTGTAAATCATTAAAAGATGCTACTTTAAACTTTGGGGTTGGTGGAGAAACACTGCGTGATATTTTATTAACCTATCTTGAAAATAATGGTTATGGTCGCAGTGAAACTGTCATGGAACCCGGGGAATTTGCAATTCGTGGCGGGATTGTTGATGTTTATCCGCCAGGTTTTGAAGAGCCACTTCGCTTGGATTTCTTTGGTGATGAGTTGGATTCAATTCGAACCTTTGAACCATTTAGCCAGCGTACCAGTGGCGGATGTGAAAGCTTTACTCTCAAACCATTTAATGAACTTTCTCTTAACGAGAATGCGATTAGTCTATTTCGTAGCGGATATAGGGCGCTTTTTGGTGTGGTTTCAGATGAAGACCCGCTATACGAGTCAATATCCAAAGGACGCACTCAAGCCGGCATGGAGCATTGGTTGCCTCTCTTTCATGAAAAAATGGGAACACTTTTAGATTATATACCAAATTTTGCCATCATATTTGATTATCAAGCGGAAGAGGCAGCTGTATCGCGTTGGGAGCTTATCAATGAGTGTTATGAATCTCGCTCGGATATGAAAGTCCGCGGTCTTGCTGTATCCGAAACATCATATAATCCATTACCAGTAAACGATCTTTATCTTTCCCCCGAAAATGTAAACGTAATCTTAGCCGAACATAAAAAGATTACCTTTCAATCGTTTTCTGCGCCGGAGGCTCAGTTAAAAACTATGGATGCCGGTGGAAAACCCGGTTTTAATTTTTCAGAAGCTCGAACGCTGACGGATGTAAACGTTTATGATGCTCTTCGCGATCATATTAAGGATTCAAATGAAGCGGGGCGCGTCGTAATTATCGGCGCATTTTCTGAAGGTTCTACTCAGCGTCTTCTTGGAATTCTAAAAGAGCATAATATCCCAGTATCTAGTGAGTTAGAAGCCCCCATTCGTATAGCCACTTTGAAATTAGAGTGTGGATTTATAGCACCTGGTTTAGAGCTAATAACTGAGCAAGATATTTTGGGCGATCGATTGAGTTCTCCAAAACGCCGCAAAATTCGACCCGAGAATTTTATCGCCGAAACTTCAGTCCTTAGTGCCGGTGATCTTGTAGTTCATATGGATCATGGAATAGGTCGCTTCGAAGAGTTGGTTACACTAGATTTAACAGGTTCTAGTGTGCCTCATGACTGTTTACTTCTAATTTATCACGGTGGCGATAAGCTATTTTTGCCAGTTGAAAACATAGAAATTATTTCCCGTTATGGTGAAGGTACTGAAACAGCTCGGTTGGATAAGCTCGGTGGCGTTGCATGGCAGGCGCGTAAGTCTGATCTCAAGAAACGAATTCGTGATATGGCAGACCAACTGATATCAGTTGCGGCAGCACGTGAATTAAAATTAGGTGAAGTAATGGAGCCTCAACCAAGTGCTTTTGATGAGTTCTGTTCTGGATTTTCGTTTACTGAGACTGAAGATCAGGAGCGGGCAATCCTCGAAGTCATCGAGGATTTGGCGAGTGGCCGCCCAATGGACCGCCTTATTTGTGGAGATGTTGGTTTTGGCAAGACTGAGGTCGCATTACGTGCAGCTTTTATCGCAGCCATGGAAGGCAAGCAGGTAGCCATTGTGGTGCCGACGACATTACTATCTCGTCAGCATACAAAGATATTTGAATTACGTTTTGCGGATTTTCCTGTTCAGGTACGCCAGTTATCGCGGTTGGTTTCCAAGAAGGAGGTAGAAGAGACCAAATCAGGTCTTGAAACAGGAAAAGTAGATATCGTTATAGGCACGCATGCTTTGCTTGGACCAAGTATTAAATTTGATCGTCTGGGATTATTAATTATCGATGAAGAGCAGCATTTTGGCGTTATCCACAAAGAGCATTTAAAATCACTGAAAAGTAATGTGCATGTGCTAACATTAACTGCGACCCCGATTCCGCGAACGTTACAAATGGCACTAACTGGTGTTCGACAACTAAGTTTAATAACGACACCACCCGTAGATCGGCTAGCGGTTAGGACTTTTGTTCTACCATACGATCCCGTTGTCGTTCGTGAAGCTATTCAACGTGAGCGTTACCGCGGGGGACAAATTTTTTATGTTTGCCCAAGGGTATCAGATCTCAGTCATATTGAAGAGGCGTTACGAGAATTAATACCTGACTTGAAGATTGCACGGGCCCACGGTCAAATGCCGCCAAATAAACTTGAAGATGTTATGAACGCGTTTTATGAGGGAAAGTATGACTTATTATTAGCGACAAATATTGTTGAATCTGGACTTGACCTTCCGAACGTAAATACAATTATTTTACACCGCTCGGATATGTTTGGTTTATCTCAGCTCTATCAATTACGCGGACGCATTGGTCGTGCAAAAGTTAGGGGTTATGCATATTTTACAATTTCACCAAAACGTTCTTTAGCAGGCTCAGCAATGAAACGGTTGGAAGTAATGCAATCGTTAGATACATTGGGCGCAGGTTTCACTTTGGCAAGTCATGATCTTGACATTCGGGGAGCGGGAAATCTTCTGGGTGATGAACAGTCCGGTCATATTAGGGAGGTTGGAGTTGAGCTTTATCAACAAATGCTTGAAGAGGCTGTCGCCGAGGCCAAGTCTGCTGGTGATATCGAAGATCATATTGCAGATAAGTGGACCCCACAAATTGATATTGGTGTACCGATCCTAATTCCTAGTGATTATGTGTCAGAATTGGGTGTGCGTCTTTCGCTATATCGCCGTATCGCCGATCTTATGGACCAAACTGAAATTGAAGCTTTTGCTGCTGAAATGATTGATCGCTTCGGGTCTATTCCAGAAGAAGTTGAAAATTTATTAGAAACTGTCGCTATAAAAAAACTTTGTTCAGTCGCTGGTGTTGAAAAACTGGATGCTGGATCAAAAGGGGCGGTTATTTCCTTTCGTAATAATGAATTTAATAACCCGGCTGGTTTGGTTGAGTTTATTAACGCCCATGTTGGAACAATAAAAATCCGGTCTGATCACAAACTTATTTTTATGCGAAAATGGGATGATGCGACCACACGTCTTGTTGGTGTTCAATATTTAATTAAAGAGCTTTGTAAGATTGCGGCCTAATTAACTCTTAGAATAATGTTGAGTTATCGCCGAATATTACCCAGAATTTTAGAAAGTTTTTCAGTACCTAAAAATTCTTGTTTCCCGCGGCCATAAATAATTTTACCTTGTTGATTAAAAATAAAACTCATTGGAACGTTAGTTAGTGGGGAAAAATATTCTTCAATTCTTTTATTAGAACGAACCACGCGAATACTGGGGTGGAACGCTCGGACCATATTATTTAAACGCCCTAATGAGGAATTTTCGTATCTCTCTTCTGTCCAATTAATAGCTATAATATTAACTCTTTTTGTCCCACCTTTATTAAGAAATTCACGGAGTTGCACGAACTCTGCGCGGCAGGAACCTCACCAACTTGCAAAGAACGTTATGAGAATTGGTTTACCGTTAAAGGTTTTTTGACTGACCTTTTTACCAAGAACAGGCTTAGCCTGGAGTAAAATTTCTTTTATATTTTCGGACAGGTTAAGTATTTGGTCCGCCCCAGCACTAGGAACTGCGGACAAAAAACCTATATACAATAACAGTGAAAGTGATAAATATTTTAATTTCATATAATTTTTGCCCTAGGATCGTAACTTTACTTATTTTACAACCAGATCAATATCAAACTTGTCAATTTTATTCATGAGAATAATTTTTTTTAAGGGGTAAATCGGTCATCCGTCCTGCCATATATATTCTCGATCAAGTTCCATTATATCTTTACAGCCAATTTGGGCGAGTACTTTATCAACCTCATTTACCATAAGATCGAGGACAAATTCAGCTCCTTGTTCATCGAGTGCTCCTATGCCAAACATAAATGAACGACCTGAAAAAGTAAATGAAGCCCCTGAAGCAAAAGCTTTAATAATATCGGTACCACAACGAATTCCGCTATCCAACATTATGGTCAATCTTGGTTCAACTGCTTTTACTATCCGAGGTAGCGTTTCAATAGATGAAGGGGCACTATCCAATTGGCGACCTCCGTGATTGGAAACTATTATACCATCGGCGCCAATACGCATAGCAGCTTGTGCAGATTTTGGTGAAAGAATTCCTTTTATTACAAAAGTACCACCCCAGGAATCACGAATTTGTTTGATTAAATCTTCACTTAATCTGGCTGATGTTTGGAGTACTTGTGCGGCGTTTAAAGATTGTTTATCAGCAGCTTCTTGCATGTATGGTACCATATTTTCAAATCGCGGTATGCCATTGATTAAAGTAGAGATGGCCCAGCGTGGTTTTCGAACTATGTCCATAATTATCCGCGGTGTCATTTTGAAGGGTAATGTAAAATTATTTCGAAGATCGCGGAGGCGTATAGATGGCTCTGGTATATCAACTGTTAAGACTAAAACTTTAATCCCAGATTCTTTAGCGCGTTTAATTAAATCAAAACAAATGTAATCTTTACCGGGGATATAAAGCTGAAACCAAGTGTGGTCTGGCGCTATATCCGAAATTTCCTCAATTGTAGAAGTCCCAACGGCACTCAATAAGTAGGGTATATTTCTTTTCTTTGCCATCGTAGCGAGCGTTTTATCGGCATTAGGCCATATTAAATTTGCTAGACCTATTGGGGAGATGCCAATCGGGGCATCATATGTATGCCCGAAAAGAGTAATTTTTTGATTTCTCTCAGTGACGTTGCGTAGGTACTCTGGTTGGAGCGTAATGTTTCCAAAACCAGAACGATTACGGTGAATATTTGCTTCGTTGCCGGCTCCGCCATCTAGGTAGTCAAAGGCGAGTTTTGGAATTCTTGTTTTAGCTCGTGATCGAAGTTCATCGAGTGTGAAATATTTATTTGGGGTCATGGTAGTTTGATTTTTCTTAATTATTTGAGTGGATACTGTGTACGCCAGGTTCGTGGATCTTGTTTGAATTTTCTTCTGCTACATTAAGCATACGCATAAGAACTTTTGTATCTTGTACGCCAGAAATTGAGAATTCTTGATTAAAAATAAAGGCAGGAACGCCGTTAATACCCAAGCGAGAAACGTGTTGGTTTTGACTTAAGGTTTCGATAATATCTTTATCACTATATAGATATTTTCTTAAATTTATGTCATCAAACCCAAGTTCTGTTCCAATATCGATAAGAATGGATCTGTTGCCTATATCTCTTCCCTTCACAAAATAATTTTGGTAAAGGGCTTCCAACATCTCAGCACCCTGGTTTTGGCGAGAAGCTAATTTAATCAACCTATGAGAATTTAACGTATTCGGAGCTCGTTTTATTCGAGTTAAATCAAATTTTAACTTAAGGTTCTTGGCTGATCGGCTAATAGCGTTATTTAATTTTTCATATTTTAGTTTTCCACCTAATTTCTTATGTATATATTCATTAAAATCTATACCTTCTAGAGGCATTTCTGGATTGAGAAAATATGAATACCAATTAATTTCAAAATTTAAATATGGCAAGTTAGCTAGTGCCAAGTCGAGCTGTCTTTTCCCAATGAAACACCATGGACAAATTGTATCAAAAACTATATCAATTCGCATAAATTAATTTAATTGTGTTTTACACTAAGTTCAATATTGATCTTCATATTTAAATTTTATAAATCGGTCAGTTAGATAGTTTATCGTGTGAAGTTGATTGCAATACGATATACAATCTTCGAATTATAGGTTTGCTTTAAAATAGGATCCAGGTTTATTTTTTTTACATTTATTGTAAGTTAATCGCTTAAGTGACAGTTTATGTAAAATACTTCTCTTTCCATAAAAGAATCCAAAAAATGGTACTACAAACAAAATTTGGCGGGATTAGTCGCGCTTTCAAGAGTAAAAATTATCGTTATTATTGGATTGGTGGTGCTACTTCAATTTTGGGTTTTTGGCTAAGTAAGTTAGCTCTTGGATTGTTGACGTGGCAGCTGACCCATTCCCCTTTATGGCTTGGTATTATAGGATTTTCGGCGACATTTCCAGCAGCTTTTTTTGCCCCTTTTGCCGGTGCTATTGCGGATCGTTATGGACTTAGAAAAGTGGCAATGTTTGCGCTTGCTGCATCGGCTATAAACGCTTTTATTTTAGGCATATTCACTTATCGAGACGAAATGACCATTGAATTACTCGCTGTATTGGTTCTTATACAGGGCATTACGCTGGCTTTTGATCTGCCATCTCGTCAAGCTTTGGTTCATCACACTGTACCTAGAGATGACCTCTCATCTGCTATTGCTCTTAATACCACAACATTTCATCTAGGCGCTTTTGTTGGCCCAGGGTTATTTGCTGTATTAAATCCGTTTTTTGGTATTTCATTTGCCTTCTTTTTTAACTCTTTTACATTTTTAGTTTTTGGGGTTGCTCTCGCGGCTATGAAATTGGAGCCACGTTTGCCCCGAGATCATGAAGGCCCATCAATATTTTCTGAGATGTCCGATGGTATACGTTATACATTTAATCATCTGGGAATATTTTCGGTATTAGCGATTATCGCGGCATCACACATTCTTATTCGGCCTTATATCGACTTATTACCAGCTTTTTCTGACGTGGTGTTTAGAGCGGGTGAAAATGGGTTTGCTATGTTGGCTGGAGCATCTGGTTTTGGTTCTTTAGTCGGCGGAATTTGGCTTGCGATACGAGGCAGAAATGAAGGATTGACGCGGATATTATGTATAGGGATCTTAGGATCTTCAGTAATAATATTTTTGTTTGCTTCTACCAATAATTATCTTTTAGGACTACTTTGTATGTCAGCCCTTGGTTTTGCTTTAATTACCATGGCGGTGGCATCTCAAAGTTTGATTCAGAATGCAGTGGATCCGACCAAACGTGCTCGGGTCATTAGTCTAAGCACGGGTATGGCAGTCGGCTTTCCTGCTGTCGGAGCGCTAGTTCTCGGCGGATTTGGTGATGTTTTTGGTGTACAGACACCAGTTTTAGTTGCTGCTTTATTATGTCTAATTTATTCGATACGCGCTTCAAGACATTTGCTACGGCAAACTAATTCATTGGAGCCGAGTACAAATTAACATTATAACAAAAATTTAAGCTGCACTTCGGGATTTTAATTTCATGGTTATAATTTTATAAACATCCAAACCTGTGATATCAGAAATTTCCTCAAAAGAAAGAGAGGTTTCTTTTAGCAGGATAGTGGCATGAGTTGTTGGATTTCGCCGGGATTTACTATTTTGTCGCCGCTCACTAGCAGCTTCTTGTGCGGCTTTTTTTGCATTTTCCGCCTTATCGAGCCCTCGGTCTTTTGCCCGATCCATTGCTGCTTGCCACAGCTTTTTTTCCGCTTCCGCGTTTTGCTGGTTTTTTACAAGATTGGAAACTTCAGAAGATTTAACGGGTCGTTGATACGAGCCTTGCTGAGCCATATTTTTACCAGGTGCAATATCTTCTGGGTTCCAGCGGGTAGCTTCGTCTAGCGTCATGTTATACTTTTGCGCTATGCGGGTTGCGGCAGCCAAAGCATTTTCACGTTCGCCGGGGTATTTGCTGTCATTCGCTAATTCTAGTAGATTACGAAAACGGTTTCGTTCTGACTCTGTAAAATAGTTACTGATGGTAGACCTCAATCTATAGATTTTAGCATAATATTTATTATAACAGAGTTAATACGCAAAAAGGTTAATATCGGCAAGAGATAAGACAAAAATTGTATTTGAGTTTTAATTTAAGGGTGGATTGAGATTACTGATTGCAATGATTTAGAGAACCCGATTTTTTTTCTATTATTCGCATCCATTGTGCTAAGGCTAAGTTTAGCATAGTGCCCATAAATAGAACCCACCCTATTTGATTCCAATCTCCCGTATAAGTAACAAACCAAGCAACAACAGGTGGTCCGAAAAGGTGGCCTATTTGCGAGCCTTGGTAGACGAGACCATTAGTGGAACCGAGCTGTGCCGGTGTAGGGCTGTGAATTGGTACGCTAGCCATGACCGCAGATGGTTGTAAAGCACCTAGAAATGAAAAAACGAGAACTAGTCCAAATCTCAGAAAATCAGGTAAAATATTTGGAAATATGAATATTGATGACAAGCCCATGATAAAGGTGCCTATACTAATAAGTATCCATCGGGATATTCCCCGGTGGATCAGCCAGGCTCCAAATAGATTGCCAAAAATATTTATAGTAACTGCAGCCGCCGCCAACCCAGCTGCAAGTTTTAATTCTAATCCGCGTTCTTCAATAACAAATGTTGGTAGCCAGACCATAATTGCATACCACTGAAATGTATAAGTCATAAAACAAATTGAAATTAACCATGGTCCAGGGGTTGAGGTTGTTTTTTTAATATTTGACCAATAGGGTTGTTTGTTCCGTAAAGTTTGGGCATCAATCCCCTTGAATGCAATCAAGGCAAGTATCATAAAGGCGATTGTAGATATTCCTGTAATCCACCATAAATTGCGCCAGCCATATTGATGTATTACTACAGGTGCTGCGATCATGGTAATAGCCATACCTAATGGCGTAACACTGCTGAAGAGACTAACAGCAAAAGCACGATGCTGATCGCTGGCAAGCCCAGCAATCAATGCGGGTAAGATGGCCATTGTTCCAATATATCCGGTGCCTTCGATAACTCGTGATAATAATAACATTGTTGTAGAGTTTGAATATGCTCCAAGAATTGAGCCAAAAGAAATAAGAACTAGAGCATAGACAATAATCTTAACTCTACCGACACGATCAGCGTACATTCCAGCCATCATGCCTGTGACCGAACCCATAGTAGAAAAAATGGAGACCACCCATCCTGCCATAACTAAGCTTAGAGCTAAATCAATCCGAATGCTTGGAATAGCGGGTGGCGTTTTACCTATGTATCCGGCTACAGAAACACCTATTATTAACGCCAAAAAGATAAGATACCAGTTGGTCTTTTGAATATATTCCTTGTTCATATTTATTCTATTTGTAGATTAAGAGTTAGGAAACATAACTCAAAGAAATAATTATGCCGATCTTTATTTAGCGATGGCATGAAATTAGACGTAAAAATAAATTTAACAAAGACTATATAACTACTTGGAAACAGCAGCTATCTATCCTTCTTTATATGGAATGCAACCTCAGCGTTTTGGAGATTAGTATGCTATGCAATTTGTTGACTATCATCGTAGGGATGAAAACCGCTAACTCTTGTTTTCTCTTGTAGTTTAAGAACATGGAGTAGGGCTTCTTTCTCGGTACGGCATATTGCAACTAAATCAGAGCCTCCACCTGTGTCAAAAATAGCCCATTCATCACTTGAAGCTTGATATTGGATCGAAAAACGCATTTTTCCTATTCCCTCCGTTTATCTCATGAAGAGTTGTAAGTATTAAAAGTTACTATTCGGTAAATTGAAATGATTGGCTGATATGAACCGTAATTCTAAACAAAATGAATACTATAAAATTTTCTTAGGAGTTAATCGTTTCGAGGTAGATTATTCGATCGGATAGTTATCTATAGGAGTTTATGGCGTTTGACATATTAGTATAAGCATTGATTATAAAGCGTATTTTAACGGAGAGCAGACTCTAGATATTGATAAAATTTGTGTCAAAAATTCTACGAAAGGTGGAGATGTTAGCCGCGA
>DUBF01000012.1:0-32676 GCA_012960465.1 Rhodospirillales bacterium
GCAATTTTTAACCCCAGCAATTAGTTTGTGGTTTGAATTTTTAAGAAAAAAATAGGCATTAAAGCTGTCTAAAAATTAAATTTTATATGATTACGTATATTACTGAAATTTATTTTTCATATTTATGAAAAAAAGTCGATTCACAATATTTGCTATAGTAGGAAGTGTGATTTTTTATTCTGTATTAATTTCTATTTCAGATTTTGAAGAATTTTCTAACGAAGTATCTTTATTAAAAATAGAATTGAATATAAATTTATGACATTAAGAATAGCGCTTCGCGTCTTCTTGCCTTTTGCTTTCGGGTTTTATCTCTCGTATTTGTACCGCTCTGTGAATGCAATCATAGCTCCCGATTTGATTGGTGAAATTGGTCTTGATGCAGCCAGCCTAGGCCTTTTGAGTAGTGCTTATTTTATCTCATTTGCGGCGTTTCAGATACCTCTAGGAATAATTCTAGATCGCGTAGGTCCTCGGAAAGTAGAAGCTGCTTTGCTTATTATAGCTGCGCTAGGTGCTGGTATATTTGCCTCATCTGATACATTAGCGAACCTTATTATTGGGCGCTCTTTCATTGGTCTAGGAGTTTCTGCGTGTTTAATGGCCTCATTTAAATCTTTTGTTGACTGGTTTCCTAAGGAACATCTTCCTTTATCTAATGGAGCTATAATGATGGCTGGTGGATTAGGTGCTCTTACCGCAACAGCACCCATTGAACTTGTTTTAGAATTCACTGATTGGCGAGGTATTTTTTGGATTCTTGCGGCTCTTACATTGATTAGTTCTATCATGATTTATTCTATTGTGCCCGAACGCTCTATCGAGCGAAAAATTGTTGGCGATACGACGCTACGTGAACAAATATCCGGTTTACTGGAAGTTATTAGCAACCCATTATTTCAACGTTACGTGCCAATTTCTGTTACCTCTCAGGGGTCTATGCTCGCGTTGCAAAGCTTATGGATGGGTCCATGGCTCCGAGATGTGGGAGGTCTTACGCGTACGGAAACGGCCTCTAGTTTATTAATAATGGCAGTAGCTTTGGCATGTGGGTTTTTATCTTGGGGAATTATAGGTGAGCGTCTAGGACGCTATGGCATTTCGCCCATGAAAATTTCACTACTCGGTGTTGCAGTATTTTTAATTATCCAACTTGTTATTATTTTTGAGCCGTTATCTTTCATTTTGCCTATATTATTTCTCTTTGGTTTTTTTGGCACAGCGGGATCATTATCTTATGTGGGCTTAATTCAGAATTTCCCCAACCATTTATCTGGTAGGGTTTTTACGACTGCCAATCTTTTGATCTTTTTAGTAGCTTTTTTAGGGCAATGGGGTATTGGCCTAATTATTGATTTATGGCCTCAGGCAAGTGAAGGACATTTTTCCCAGATTGGATATCAAGTCGCCTTCGCGGTTGTTTTATTTGTCCAGATTATATCATTTTCATGGGTTGGAATATCCAAGCTTCTTTGGCCGCAGATTTAAATAATTCTACGATGGTGCCTTCAAAATTTGGGAGATACCTGATATACCGTAAATTAATTGTGATGTTTAAACATTAATAAGAAGAGTTTTAAAATGATTTCGCGTTATAGTCGTCCCGAAATGGTTGCTATCTGGGAACCAGAAAATAAATTTCGAATTTGGTACGAGATTGAAGCTCATGCCTGCGACGCACAAGCTGAGCTTGGTGTGATCCCAAAAGAAGCTGCGCAGGCGGTTTGGGATAAGGGTGCTTTTGAGGTTGATCGGATTGATGAAATTGAGCGTGAAACCAAACATGACGTGATAGCATTTCTGACGAACCTAGCTGAACACGTTGGTGATGAAGCTCGATTTGTTCACCAAGGCATGACCTCCTCTGACGTCTTAGATACATGTTTAGCAGTTCAATTAACGCAGGCGACAGAAATTTTATTATCAGATATAGATCGTTTATTGGTTGCATTAGAAAAACGTGCTTTGGAATTTAAGATGACACCTACCATAGGCCGTAGTCATGGAATTCATGCGGAGCCAACTACCTTTGGTATTAAGTTAGCAACTTTTTTTGCTGAGTTTTCTCGTAATAAGGATCGTTTATTTCAGGCTGGTAAAGATATTGGTACATGCGCTATTTCGGGCGCTGTTGGTACCTTTGCTAATATTGATCCTTTTGTTGAAGAATATGTTGCAAAAGCTCTGGGATTAGAGCCGGAACCAGTTTCTACTCAGGTTATCCCACGTGATCGGCATGCTATGTATTTTTCGGTGTTGGGTATAATTGCAAGTTCTATCGAGCGTCTCGCGACTGAAATCCGCCATATGCAGCGGACTGAGGTTCGAGAGGTTGAAGAGTTTTTCTCTAAAGGTCAAAAAGGCTCGTCGGCGATGCCGCATAAACGAAACCCTATATTAACAGAGAACCTTACGGGTCTTGCTCGTATGGTTCGTTCCGCCGTTGTACCAGCACAAGAAAATGTTGCTCTTTGGCATGAACGAGATATTTCGCATTCTTCAGTGGAGCGTATGATCGGCCCAGATGCCACAATAACACTCGATTTTGCTCTTAATCGATTGGCTGGCGTAATTGAGAATTTGCTCGTTTATCCGGAGAGCATGCAAAAAAACCTCGATGAATTGGGAGGTCTGATATTTTCTCAGCGCGTTTTACTTGGGTTAACGCAGGCGGGGATAAGTCGAGAAGACGCCTATCTATTTGTTCAACGTAATGCGATGAAAGTTTGGGAAGAAGGGGCCGATTTTTTGACCGCTCTCAAGTCTGATAAAGATGTTATTTCAAAAATCAGTCCTAAGGAATTGGATGCTCTTTTTGATGTAAAATATCATACTAAAAACGTTGATACTATTTTTAATAGGGTTTTTGGTAAAAATTGATCGGGGAAGCTAACTTATTTAATTTTATTTTTTTAACTTATAGGGCCTAGTGGTTTTTTTCACCATGTTGGTGGGTTTTTTAGATATATGCTTTCTTCTGGTGTGTTTTGTCGACCTAACACAGCATTGCGGTGCGGAAATCGGCCAAAACGCAGGATTGTCTCATAATGCTCAGTTGCTGCCTTGCTAATTCTTTTATCATTAATGGCGTTTATTAATTTCAAACTCTGTTCTTGATCATCCATAATTTCACTGTGTTCGAGAGGTAGGTAAAAGAATAACTTGGCAACGTGGCTAATATTTTTATCGAACCCTTGGGTGATTGCATAGTAAGTGACCTCCCTAGCCTTGGGATCGGCTGCAAAAGCTTTTGGGCTCTCACGAAACAAATTACGCGAGAATTGATCTAATATTATGATAAGCGCTAGACAACTTTTTTGGTTTTCTTTCATATTGTCAAGGCGACCAGCTGCTGCGTCTTCATAGCTGTGTATAAAGTTTTCATGGATCTGTTGATCAAATTCAGATGACGATTTGAACCAAATCCTGCGGGGTTTTAGTTCCAATTTTAAATCTGATTTTCCAAACCAAAAATTAAAAACCTTATCTGTTAAGTACATTTAAACGATTTTCCGGCTGTTTTGGAGGAATTACAGTTCTTTGACAATCTGTCTGTGAGCTTCTCCAGTGAATTCAATAATTTTATTTCTAATATCATCATCACTAATCTTAGCGCCACGCATTTGGATGTCGGCCATGCATTTGCGGATAACGTCTTCGTCTCCCGGTTCTTCTAAATCAGAAGCTACTACACTAGCAGAAAAATCATCGATTTCAGATTCGTTTAAACCTAAATGTTCTCCTAGCCATAGACCTAATAATTTATTCCGGCGGGCGGTAATTCGGAATTCAGTTTCTTGATCAAACTTAAATTTTGCTTCAAAGCCTTTTTCTCTATCGTTAAACGAATTAACCATTCTTATTAACTCTTATTTTGGGATTGAACTATTGCGTAGTATTTAAGGTCCTTTTAGCTAATGCGCAACTCCTTGAGCAGAGCTTTAATTAGTTGAACTACAGTCTGGTCATTTCTGAATCAAGTCGTTAACAATGTAATCATGTGTACTTTTGTAATATTGCGGCGTCCGGGTAATGATTGGCCTGTTATCATTGGTGCTAATCGGGATGAAATGAAAGATAGACCATGGCAAGCACCTGGCCGTCATTGGCCGGATCGTGAAGATGTAATGGCGGGAAAAGATGATTTAGCTGGTGGCACTTGGCTTGGTATGAATGATGTCGGATTAGTCGCGGGTGTGCTAAATCGCCGCGGCTCGTTGGGCCCAAAAGAAGGTTACCGCAGCCGCGGGGAATTACCGCTTGAAATACTCAGTCATGTGGACGCATCGGATGCCGCAGATGCGCTTAAGGATATTAACCCTAATGCTTATCGGCCTTTTAATATTGTTTTTGCTGATAACCGCGATGCATATTGGTTAAGGCTCGCCGAGACCCGTTGGGGGCTGCATGCAGAAGTCCATTCGATTCCTCCCGGAATATCTTTGATTACGGCGAGCGATAGAAATGATATATCATCTGCGCGTATTCGCACGTATCTTCCACAATTTGAGAAGGCCGAGGTGCCTGATCCAGATACGGGAAATTGGTCAGCTTGGCAGTCTTTGTTTTCTAGCCGCATGTTTGATCCGAATGATGGGCCGGAAGGTGCGATGATGCTATCAACCGACGCTGGCTTTGGCACTGTTTCATCATCGCTTATCGCGTTGCCATCACCAAATTACATTAATATCAAGCATGGTATTAGACCCGTTTATTTATTTGCCGAGGGTGCCCCTGCTGAGGCCAGTTATAAACCCGTTAATTTTTGATTTTAACAAACGAGGATACGTTGTTTTGTTATGCTACCTCTGCTAAGAAGGCCAAAAAACGATTTACCTAAGATGTGATCGCGCGTGGAGCTCTGTAAAAATGATAAAAGTAAAGTTCAATGCCCATTGCTACCATTTTAGGTCTAGTAAATAAGGAAAACATTGTGAAAGCAAAAATACATGTCACTCTCAAAAACGGGGTTCTTGACCCCCAAGGAAAGGCCGTCGGCCATGCGCTTGGATCGCTGGGTTTTGATGGTGTGCAAGAGGTTCGTCAAGGCAAGTATATTGAGCTCGACCTTGAAGAAACAGATTTTGATAAAGCGCGGAATAATGTTGATGCTATGTGTCGCCAGCTTTTGGCAAATACTGTTATAGAAAATTATGATATTGAAATAGAAGTTTAATGCCTATCAAAATCTGACGAAAGATATAATCCCTCGAATGAAAGCCGCAGTTATTATTTTCCCCGGATCCAATCGCGAACGCGATATGGTTATGGCCCTCAAATCAAGTTTAGGTAAGCCCCCAATAGAGGTTTGGCACGGTGATATTGAGTTGCCAAAAGTGGATTTAATTGTCTTACCTGGTGGATTTTCATATGGTGATTATTTGCGCTCGGGTGCAATGGCGGCTCATTCGCCTATTATTAGTGAAGTTAAGCAACAGGCAAAAAGGGGTGTTCATGTTTTAGGTGTTTGCAATGGTTTTCAAATATTGACCGAGACAGGATTGTTGCCCGGTGCCCTAATGCGTAACGCAAATTTAAAATTTATCTGTAAAGATGTACATTTAAAGCTCGAGCGTGATGACACTATTTTTGCGGAGGGCTATAGCATTAATGATGTTATTCGCGTACCGGTTGCCCATCATGACGGCAATTACTTTGCTGACGATGAAACACTTAAAATGCTAGAGGATGATGGAAGGGTTGGATTTCGATACTGCGGTCCGGATGGAAAAATAGATAAAACTAATAATTTAAACGGTTCGCGTAATAACATCGCAGGTATCTACAATAAACGCGGTACAATTCTTGGTATGATGCCGCACCCTGAGAATGCGGTCGAAAAAATGCTGGGGGGAACTGGCGGCAAGCCGATGTTCGACGGCATTTTTACTGGCCTTGAGAGGTTGCTCGCATGAGTAAAATAACGCCTAAAATTGTTGCTGAGCACGGACTATCAGAAGAAGAATATCAAAATGTTCTAGATATTATGGGTAGGGAGCCAAATCTCACGGAACTAGGTGTTTTTTCGGTCATGTGGTCTGAACATTGTTCCTATAAATCTTCTAAAAAATGGTTAAAAACGCTCCCAACTTCAGCTCCTTGGGTAATTTGTGGTCCCGGTGAGAATGCGGGAGTTGTAGATATTGGAGATGGACAGGCCGCTATTTTTAAAATGGAAAGCCATAACCATCCCAGTTATATTGAGCCTTATCAAGGTGCTGCAACTGGGGTGGGCGGAATATTGCGGGATGTGTTCACCATGGGTGCCCGTCCGATTGCCAACATGAATGCGCTTCGCTTTGGATCGCCTGATCACCCAAAGACCCGGCATCTGGTTTCTGGTGTGGTAGCAGGTATTGGCGGTTATGGTAACTGTATTGGAGTTCCAACGGTGGGTGGCGAAACAAACTTTGATCCGAGTTATAATGGAAATATTTTAGTCAATGCGATGACAGTGGGTCTTGCGGATACCAATAATATTTTTTATTCGGCAGCTACGGGCGCGGGAAACTCTGTAGTCTACATTGGCTCTAAGACAGGTAGAGACGGTATTCATGGGGCAACAATGGCGTCTACGGAGTTTAATGAGGATTCAGAAGAAAAGCGTCCAACGGTTCAAGTTGGAGATCCATTTACAGAAAAGCTTTTAGTTGAGGCGTGCCTTGAATTGATGGCGACTGACGTAATCGTTGCTATTCAGGATATGGGTGCGGCTGGTTTGACTTCTTCGGCATTTGAAATGGCGTCTAAGGGTGGAGTTGGCGTAGAGATGGACCTTGATAAAGTTCCAGCCCGGGAGCCTGGAATGACGGCTTATGAGTTTCTGTTATCGGAGAGCCAAGAGCGTATGTTAATGGTTATCGAGCCAGGTAAGGAATCCGTTGCTCAAGCCATTATGGAGAAGTGGGAGCTTGATTTTGCTGTCGTTGGTCAGTTAACAGATTCTGGCCGAATGGTGATTAAGATGAATGGTAAGATTGAAGCCGATTTACCGATTGATCCGCTGGCCTTAGCTTCACCTGAATATGATCGGCCATGGGTTAAAACTGAATCACAGGCAGAGGTTGCGTTAAGTGAGGATATTGTGCCTGAAAATTATCTGTACACTTTGAAACAAATTCTTAGCTTACCCAATATGTGCTCCCGTCGATGGATTTGGGAACAATATGATCAAATGGTGATGGGTAATACTGTACAACGTCCTGGCGGTGATGCTGCTGTTATCAGGATCCAAGATACATTGAAAGGGCTAGCGATAGCAACTGATTGTACACCACGGTATTGTTTGGCTGATCCATACGAGGGAGGTAAACAAGCAGTTGCAGAAACTTGGCGAAATATTACCGCTGTTGGTGCCAGGCCACTTGCAATAACTGATAATTTGAATTTTGGTAATCCGGAAAAGCCAGAAATTATGGGGCAATTAGTGGGCACAATTCAGGGTATTAGGGAGGCTTGTAATGTATTAGAATATCCTGTCGTCTCTGGTAATGTTTCTCTCTATAATGAGACTGCAGGGCAGGCAATTTTGCCGACACCGGCAATTGGGGCTATTGGAATAATGACCGATTATCGGAAATCGGTTAGCATTGCTTTTCAAAGTGAAGGTGAGAGTATTCTTCTCATAGGTGAAACGTTAGGTCATCTTGGTCAGTCGATTTACTTACGCGAGATTAGTAAAATTGAACACGGGCCGCCGCCGCCGGTTGATCTTTCTGTTGAGCGGCGCAACGGAGATTGTGTTCGTAGTTTGATTGACGATAGTTTGCTAACGGCTTGCCATGATTTATCCGATGGCGGCCTTCTTGTAGGCTTAGCAGAAATGGTAATGGCTTCCAACATAGGCGCTAGTATACATGATGTCTCCGGCGATATAGCTCTTGTCCGGTGGGCCTATGGTGAGGATCAGGCACGTTACTTGGTTACTACCAAAAAAGGTAGTGAAATTATCTCGAGGTGTACTGCTGAAAATGTGCAAGTGCTAGAACTTGGAATGACGGGTGGTATTGATCTATCTTTTGCTGATGAGAGTATTACGATTGCAGAACTCAAAGAAGCTCATGAGAGCTGGTTACCTAAGTATATGACCGTCATTAATTAAGGTTCCTATGTTTATTATGTATTTCATCGGTAAATTTTGTAGTAGTGTTATCTAAAATAAATATCAATAATAAACCAATACAGGAAACAAATGTGATGGCAATGGATATCGAAGAGATAGAACGACTTATAAAAGAAAGTTTGCCTGATGCAGAAATTCGTATTGAAGATCTGCGTGGCGATGGGGATCATTATTCGGCTTATGTTGCTTCAAAAGCGTTTGAAGGTCTTCCTAGGGTAAAGCAACATCAAATGGTCTATAATGCTCTTCAAGGTAGAATGGGCAATGAATTACACGCATTGGCCTTGCAAACTAGTGTTCCCGAGGTTACTTAAGCCATAGTGATTTTTTAAAAAGTCATAATGATATTTTAAGAAGGATTGAGAGCATGAGTGATAATCCAGTATTTGATCGCATTCAGACCGAAATTGATGAGAACTTGGTAACTTTGTTTATGAAGGGCACACCTATGTTTCCCCAATGTGGTTTTTCATCTGCTGTGGTCCAGGCCCTAACCATGATGGGTGTTAAATTTAAAGGTGTTGATGTTTTGGCAGATATGGAAATTCGTGATGGCATTAAACAGTTCAGTGATTGGCCTACGATCCCACAGCTGTATGTAAAGGGCGAGTTTGTTGGGGGCTGCGATATTATTCGCGAAATGTTTGAAACGGGTGAGTTAAAGAAAGTATTTGACGAAAACGATATTGAATATTCTGAGGTTCAGCAATAGGATTTTTGCATAAGAATTAAAAGCCACCTGTTTAGATTAGGGGATTTTTAATCTTCCACATGCCGCGAATAAATTAGAATACTCAGACGACCGGATTATTTAGCTCACCGATCCCTTCAATTTCTAACCGCATTGTATCACCTGGTTTGAGAAATATACCTCGGAAAAATCCCACACCGGCACATGTGCCAGTAGCTATGATATCGCCGGGTTTTAAAGTTACTTGTTTTGTAAGGGAAACAATGAGTTCGGCGATTGAAAAAACCATTGTGCTGGTGTTTCCTTCTTGCATGACTTGATCACCGATAGTGGTTTTTAGGTTTAAATTCTGGGGATTAACTATACCGGTTGCTGGAATGATCCAAGGTCCCATTGGAGCTGAAGTATCAAAGGATTTATGTCGAAACCAATCCATACCAAAATTCCAATCTGTTCGGCGACCCACATCTCTTGCTGAAACGTCGTTAAATATCGTATAGCCAGCGACGATGTCCATCGCATTCTCTGTTGTTAAATGGTGTCCTTCGTGTCCAATTATGGCCGCTAGTTCGACTTCCCAATCGTATTTCTGAGAATATTCTTTAACTAATTGGACATTATCGTTGGGACCCACAATTGCCCCACAAGATTTAAGGAAGAATAAAGGTTCAATTGCGTCCTTATCTATTGTGGTGCCCATCTCTTCAGCATGATCAAAATAATTTGCACCAGCACAATAAATTGTGCCCGGATTATATAATGGAGCGGCAAGCTTTAAACTGTTTAAAGGGCGCGCACGGGTTGATGGAGAATTTGAAATTTTATTTAGTAGAGGTTCTAGATCATTCCAACGTCGAATTGCTGTATCAAGTGAAGTGCCGTCGATGTTTGAATCAGGTCCGTGGAATGCTATTTCAGAGGCTAGGTTAAAGACAGAACCGTCCACTTCGACGCCAGCTTTTATTTCTTTATTATCGTGATAGGAAAGTAATTTATAGGAAGGCATTTTATGTTCTCCAAGGGATATACTCATCACTGGTATTTGTAATTACAATATCATAACAAACTATTTGGTAAAAAATAAAGTTAGTTGTACCAATCGTATGCAGCTTTTATGCGCAAAATAAATAAAAAAGGGCGTATTATACAGGGCCCTTTATTTACTAGTTATGGATAATTACATATTGTTGGATTATTAATTTTCTTTCACGTTTAACGGGAATAAAACTCGATCACGAGGTTAGGTTCCATCTGAACCGGGTAAGGTACATCGCTTAAGCCAGGTTGGCGTGTATATGACCCCTTACATTTTGCAAAATCGACAACCATGTAATCAGGAACATCGCGTTCTTGAGATGATATTGCTTCTATAACTAAAGGTAAATCACGTGACTTTTCTTTTACCTCGATAGCGTCGCCATCATGAACCATATAAGATGAAATGTTAACACGAATACCATTAACCTTTATGTGGCCATGATTAATAAATTGACGAGCTGAAAAAACCGTTGGAACAAATTTCATACGATAGATAACGGCATCAAGGCGGCGTTCTAAAATACCAATGAGGTTCTCGGACGTGTCACCTTTGCGGCGAACAGCTTCTTTATAATAACGGCGAAACTGTCTCTCGGTAATATTGCCGTAATAGCCTTTTAGTTTTTGCTTAGCTTGTAATTGAAGACCATAGTCGGTAGGTTTTTTGCGGCGCTGCCCATGGAGACCTGGGCCATATTCGCGTGAATTAAAAGGTGATTTTGGTCTACCCCATAAATTACAACGCAGGCGACGGTCAATCTTATACTTCGACTGGATACGTTTTGACATTTTATCTCTCTTTCTTAAAGACAAGAGCATTTTGCTCTCATCTGTTTTTTGTCCCAGTAGGCCCCGTTGTTTTACGGGACGGTAAACCCAAATATTTGGAGTACGCGTTTCCGGGAATATACTTCGTATTGAAGCGGAGGCATAATAGGGATTTTGATAGCGCTGTCAACAAGAGGTATAGGTATTCTATAGCGCTTAAGAGTTTTCCAACTCGCTGTCCCAATATAGAAAATCGCGCCAACTTTTATGAAGATAATTTGGGGGAAATGCGCGCCCAACCCGTTGTAAGTATTTGTTATTTGGTTGCACTGGTTTTTTGAGTATTTGCATACCAGATTTGGTAACTGATTTGTTAGCTTTACGCAGATTACAATGGCTACAAGCCGCAACCACATTGGCCCACTCAGTGCGGCCACCTAACGATTTTGGTAAAACATGGTCAAAGGTTAATTCCTGGGTCGGGAAATGGTGACCACAATATTGACAGGAAAAGCGATCTCTTAAAAACACGTTGAATCGAGTAAATGCTGGTTTTGTGGATACATTCACATAGTCTTTAAGTGAGATTACACTTGGTAATTTCATCTCCCAAGTTGGAGAGTGGATAGCATTATCATATTCCGAGACAACATTAACGCGATCAAGAAAAACCGCTTTAACTGAATTTTGCCAAGACCAAAGCGAAAGCGGAAAATAATTGAGTGGTCTAAAATCGGCATTCAATACAAGTGCAGGACAGCTATCTAATGCTACAGACATTCCAAGCGTCTCCCTCTATTCTAAAAGGCTGAATAACCATAATGTTTTCTCTCAATATTTCAACCGTTCAAGTATTTTGGAACGGAAATATAATATATATGTAACGTAATCAATATATTGGGGTTTGGTATCATAGTTGTGCCGAAAATATCTATTAAGATAAATTGTATGAGAGTTTAAACATTTATTTTTAATTTAATTGAATATTTTCTGTAAGAATTCGCATCCAATTTGAATCCCCTCAGCGTCAATTGAATGACCGAGATTGGGCCGTATATGCCCCTCAACTTCAATCCCGACCGCTTTTAGTTGCTTGACTGCAATTTGTTGTTGTTGAACTGGGATCAATTCGTCTTGATCTCCGTTTATTAGTACCACCCGTGGGCAACTAATGATTTCGGTTGTTAATTCTTCTTTACCTACAAGTCGTCCTGAAAAGCCAACAACACCAGCGATTCGTGCTTTGCGGCGCGCAGCTACAAACAATGACATCATTGTTCCTTGAGAAAATCCAATAAGGGCTAATTTATCTTCTTTCAGACCATATTTTTCTAATTGATCATCAATGAATTTATTTAAAATTGGTTCGGCTGACCTAGCGCCTGCCAGCATATCCGATTCTTCTCTTCTTTGAAGGCTAAACCACTGGAAACCTGTCTGCATTCCAGGAGGGGCCATATCACAGTTTTCTGGAGCATTTGGTGAAATAAAACGAGCATTTGGTAACACCTGAGCAAAATGAGGTGCAAGGTTAATGAGATCAAAACCGTCGGCACCAAGTCCGTGTAATAGAATAACCAACTGCTTTATATTTTCTGACGTATCCATTGGACCAAATTCTGGCCCAACAAGGGGCGGGATAGTATCCATATTAGAAAACCCTTTCGTTATAAGTTTTGTGAAGGACATTAATGGTATTGCATTGATGCCCCAAGCAAAACATAAATATGAGTATGCAAAATAAAATAGTTACCCAAGGCCCCATTGTTACTCGATTTGCACCAAGTCCTTCAGGTTACTTGCATTTGGGTCATGCGTATTCAGCTTGGTTTGCCGAGCGGATTGCAAAAGAAGCCGAGGGTAAATTTTTGCTTCGTATTGAGAATATTGATAACAACCGGTGTCGTCCGGAATACGAAGAAGCTATTTTGACAGATCTTACCTGGCTTGGTTTGAAGTGGGAAAAACCAATCCGCCGTCAGTCTGATCATATGGCGGAATATGCGTTTGAACTGGCAAAGCTCAAAGATATGGGTCTAATTTACCCTTGTTTTTGTACAAGAAAAGAAATTAGGCGGGAGGTTGAAAGGATTAACGCAGCACCGCATGAGGATATCAAAGATAAACGTGGCCCTATTTATCCAGGTACCTGCCGTATAATTAATTTGGATGCTCTTGAACACAAAATCTCTTTGGGGCACCCATATGCACTTCGTCTAAATATGAAAAAAGCGGTTCGACTAGCACTACAAAAACGCAAAAATCTGTGTTGGATTGATCAAGATGCGGGATTGCAATCTGCCACACCAGAAATTTTTGGTGATGTTGTGCTTGCTCGTAAGGACGAACCGACCAGTTATCATCTTTCTGTCGTGATTGATGACGCCGCTCAAAGGGTTAACTTTATAACTCGCGGTGAGGATCTTAGGGATGTTACCCATATACACTGTTTACTTCAAGCATTGCTAGATTTTGAATCGCCTAATTATCGTTTTCATCGAGTATTGGTTGATAAGGCAGGAAAACGGTTTGCAAAGCGAAATAAATCTACAACTTTAAAGAAATTACGTGAAGACGGTAAAACGTTAGCTGAAATTAGGAAGATGATAGGTTTGCTTTAGCTTGAGTAAAATATTTGTCACAAGTTTTCATTGATAGCATAATCTAGAACTTGAACAACTTGAGTTGGTTTTTCAGTGACGGCTAACGCTGCGGCATCTATCTCTTTCAAAGCGTGAGTTAGGTCTTTAGCATGTAATACGATTATTGGTTTACCTAAAGTAGCCGCAATACCGGCGTCAAATGCTGCATTCCATTGACGAAATTTATCTCCGAATTTAATTACAACAATATCTGATTTTGCAATTAATGTTCGTGTTCGAATCGCATTGACTTGAGCACTTTTATGATCTTTCCAAAATGGATTATCTTCCTGGCCGAGTATTTCAACACCGCAATCGTCGCTGGCTTCGTGGTTAGTGACAGGACCAACAATGATTACGGGTAAATTTTTTGCCAAACAGCCGTCCTTGATCTGGTCGCGCCAATCCGAATGTATTTCACCAGATAGATAAATTATCCAATTTTCCATTAATATACGGTAAGGCCCTTTAGCGTAGCAAATAAGTTTTATAAGGTTTCAAAAATTTTAGGCTGCAATAGTTTTTTTCTTAGTGTTAGGCACATAAGCAATTTCACAATGAGCCGCGCAATAGGGCTTTCCTATTTCTGCCGGTTTTCCGCAAAAACGGAAATCAGGCTTCCCTGGTTCACCATTTGGCCAAGAGCACATATTTGCCTTTAAGCTATCTAATGTTATAATTTTACGATCTATTTTGGCGACAGGTGGTTGACGTCTCATAGCCAAATCGAGACGGCGGACTTTGCCAACAACGGCATTTTTGGTAATACCCAGTTTTCGACCAATTTCGCTCGCTGAAAGACCTGTTGCCCATAATTTTGTAAGTTCTTCAACGCGTTCCGGTGTCCACTCAAAGCCTATCGACATAAATTAATTCCCCTGTTTAAAGTTAAACAACTTGTTCAGGGACCTTTTTTCTCAGGTCCACGAAAATTATATAAATTTAGTTGTTATGCTCATACTATATTTAGTATTATGTATAGGCGTCAATACTAGATTTAGGGTTATCCACAATATATTGATTTAATTAGCCTATTTATATGAGTTGTACGATAGAAACCGAAGTATCATTATCTGTGGTATTTTATTTTATCTTATTCTTCTGATTAATGACATTCTGGTTGTTAGCGACAGGACATAATAAATGCTTCTTATATGCGCGATAATTATTAAATTTATTAGTTTATTTTCTATAATACTTGTTTTCTTACCAGGCCACGGACGGGCCGATGATCTCTTTGCTAATATCCAACTATCACCATCAGCTAAAACCTATCTGGTACTCAAAGATGTAAGTGTGCGTGCAAAGCCTAGGAATAAATCAACACGTGTTGGTCGATTGCGAAAGAATGAGAGAGTTGGTGCTATTGGCAAAGCCAAAAGAACTAAATGGGTTGCGGTCAAAAAAGGTGGGAAGAATATAGGGTTTGTTTATGATAAGGCTCTTGTGCCTGTGATTGATGGTAGTCTTATGAAACCAATTAGCAGTAATATAGTTGTTGGCGAGAAAAGTGATGGAAAACTGTGGCCATGTTATTACAAAATTAAATTTATCGGTAAAGTTAAAATTAAGGATAGTTTGCAGGTTACTTCTGATTATGATTTGGAAATGGAATGTGATTACAAGAAAAAAACGATTAAAATAAATGCCACGATGTTTTTAACAGAATTGCCATATCTTGAGAATAAGAAGCCAATTTTTCAGATAAATGTTGATTTATATAATATTCCGGTGGGGGCAGAAGATGTATTCTCAGCAACAGTATTATATCACGCTTTGAAAAATAAGATTGTCTTTGATGGAGTGAACAAAGAACCCTTGAAATCAAAAGAAAAGATTATAAAAAAGGAGGCGCTTGATTTGCGTGCAGTTCTTAAAGGAGCTGTGGCTATGGCACATCAAAGTTGGGGTCCAATAGTATGGTCTGAATTAGCTAAAACTCAAAAAAAATTAGGGTTCTAATTTATTACTTCCGATTAATTGCCCGCCAGCCAATATCTCGGCGACAAAATCCTTGTTTCCAGTCAATGGAATCTACTGCAGAATAGGCTTTTTTTTGGGCGGCCTTAACATCGGAACCAAGAGCCGTGACGCCAAGAACTCTACCACCATTTGCCAGGATTTTTCCATTTTTAGCTTTTGTCCCCGCATGAAATATCGTGACCCCATCAATCTCACTTACCTCGTTCAGGTTTTTAATTTCAGTGCCATTTTGGTATGTGCTGGGATAACCATTTGTAGCCATAACTACCACTAAGGCAGCCTCTTCTTTCCACGAAAGGTTAATATCTACAAGCTTTCCAGTAACAGCAGCATCTATAGCTTCAACAATATCAGAATCTAAACGTGTCATTAATACCTGACATTCGGGATCGCCAAAACGGACATTAAATTCTAACGTTTTAACTTCACCGTCTTTAATCATTAAACCAGCAAATAAAATTCCTTTAAAGGGACAGCCTTCGGAAGACATTGCATTAATAGTTGGTTGTATTATGGTTGTCATTATTCTTGTAGCAGTAGCGTTAGTCACAATAGTTGCTGGAGAATACGCGCCCATACCACCTGTGTTAGGTCCTTTATCACCGTCATAAGCTGTTTTATGGTCTTGTACTGAAATTAAGGGTATGGCTGTTTTGCCATCGACCAGCGCAAAAAAGCTCACTTCTTCGCCATCTAAGAATTCTTCAATAACGACTTCTTTACCCGCATCACCAAAGATTTTTTTATTCATAATCTGATCTAGGGCGTCAATGGCTTCTTTTTCTGTATTGACTATTATTACCCCCTTACCTGCCGCCAGGCCGCTGGCCTTGATGACAATGGGTGTATTGTGTTTGCGTATATAAGCTGTGGCCCGCTTGAAATCTGTAAAGCATTCAAAAGCTGCAGTTGGGATATTATATTTCTTAAAGAGCTCTTTCATAAATGCTTTTGATCCCTCGAGTTTTGCTGCATTAGCGTTCGGACCAAATGCTTTGATATTTTCTACTTCTAACGCATCTACTAAACCGAGGACGAGGGGGACCTCAGGTCCAATTACAACTAAATCAATGTTATTTTCTTTGGCAAACGTCACTATACCTGAAACGTCATTGTCTGGAATATTTACGCATTCGGCGATGTTTGCTATGCCGGCATTACCAGGGGCACAATAGAGTTTATTGCATTTTAGAGAGTTAGATATAGCCCAGCAAAGAGAATGTTCACGTCCACCGCCACCCACAATAAGTATATCCATTTACAAGCTCCAATATATTATCGTATTGTCCTCCAAGCATTTTGTACCATAAATTATCAATAAGCCATGATCGATAATGATAAAAAAATTGTTAATGCAGAAACCTCGGGCGATAACCGTCCAATTTTTTCTGTTAGTGAAATTTCTCAGGCCCTTAAACGATCTGTAGAAGAAAAGTTCTCTCATGTCCGTGTGCGTGGAGAAATTTCTAGGTTCACACTGGCCCGTTCTGGCCACATGTATATGACTATGAAGGATGAGAGTTCGGTATTGGACGCTGTTTGCTGGAAAGGTACGTCAAGCCGCCTTTCAATAAAACCTGAAGATGGTATGGAGGTGGTGGCGACCGGACGTTTGACGACGTATCCCGGTCGTTCTAATTATCAAATTGTGATTGAGCAACTGGAGATTGCTGGTGAAGGCGCACTTTTAAGGCTTCTCGAAGATCGTCGTAAAAAACTTCTCGGGGAAGGTCTTTTTAATCAGGAGCTTAAAAAGGAATTGCCTTATTTGCCGGACTGTATCGGAGTTGTGACTTCTCCAACAGGGGCTGTTATTCAAGATATTTTACACCGGCTAGATGATAGGTTTCCCCGACATGTATTGTTATGGCCAGCAAATGTGCAGGGTGACGGAGCTGCTGAACAGATAATAGCGGGAATAGAGGGTTTTAATTGTATAAAGAGGGGAGAAAATGTGCCTAGACCCGATCTTCTTATTATTGCCCGTGGTGGTGGTAGTCTGGAGGACCTATGGGCATTCAATGAAGAAGCGGTTGTACGTGCTGCTGCTGTTAGCGATATCCCATTGATTTCGGCCGTTGGCCATGAGACTGATACAACATTGATCGATTTTGTTTCAGATAAACGCGCTCCCACTCCATCCGCAGCGGCTGAAATGGCGGTTCCAGTGCGTGCTAATTTGATTGAAACACTCACAACTTCTGGTGCTCGTCTACACCGGGCCATGAATAGATCCTATAGGGATAATAGGCGTGATATTGAGAGTGTGTCACGGGGGCTCCCAAATTTGACACGAGTAGCAGAAGAAGCTACCCAACGGCTCGATCACTGTTTTGAGCGATTAATTAACGTAAAAGACATTCATTTCAAAAACCTTTCGTCTGAGATTTTACGACTATCGGTCGGGCTTGTTAGTCCAACTCAGTATATTGCAGTAAAACAAAATGAATTTGCTAGTCAAATTCGAGCATGGCGCCACGGCGTTAGCGCGTTTGTTGAAAAAAAATCGCATGAACTTGATCTTGCCTCCGTAAAATTGGAGGGTGTCTCGTTCCAACGAGTATTGGATCGTGGATTTGCACTAGTGACAGATTTTCACGAGCAGCCCGTTCTTTCTGCAGCCTCGACGAAGCCTGGAATGAGTATAGGCATAAAATTTAGTGATGGTGATGTCAGTGGTACTGTTTCGAGTAAAAGCAGGTTGAGAGAAAAGAAAAATAAACCCATCGGGAAACGAAGCTTAAATAAGGATAATAAATCACAAGGTTTCCTTCTGTGATTTGGGCGCGAGCTTCTTTTTTATTGGTTTTATTTATTTATTCAACATCTGTTGCCAGCCAATTAAAGTTGACTGGTAAAATGATACAAGGTGGATTGGTTATCGGTTGGGCGACGCCAGGAGCAAAAATACATCTTGACGGCAGACCTATAACCCAATCCGATGAAGGTGATTTCTTAATAGGGTTTCCTCGTGATGCTAAACCTAGTTTTAAATTAGAAATTTTTTCCAAAGGTGGTTTGTCTCATAGTCGGTTACTTTCAATCGGGCAGCGTCATTATGATATTCAACGAATTGATGGTTTGTCGAAACGAAAAGTGACACCTAATGCAAAAGATTTAGATCTAATAAGGCGTCAGAGTGAGCTTATTAGTAAAGCTCGCCTAGAATCTGTAATGGAACCATATTTTACCGCAGGTTTTATTCGTCCTATTGTAGGACGGGTAACTGGTGTTTTTGGATCGCAGCGCATACTGAATGGCAAACGAAAGCGTCCTCATTTTGGTCTAGATATTGCGGCACCTGAGGGTTCAGCTATCAAAGCTGCATCTGATGGAGTAGTTGTTTTTGTCCATAATGGCATGTTTTTTAATGGTAAAACGGTTATTATTAATCATGGATTGGGTTTACGCTCAACTTATATCCATATGAGTTCAATTACCGTGAAGCCTGGTATGAAGGTCACAAAGGGACAAATTGTTGGTACAGTCGGCAAGACTGGCCGAGCTACAGGCCCACACCTTCATTGGGGATTGCAATTAAATCAAACGCCACTTGATCCTGAACAATTATTAAGGGATTAGTTAATGCTCATTTGGCCAGCGATTATGAACCCACAGCCATTGTTCTGGGTGTTGTTTAATCCAGTTATCTAGATGATTATTTACCTCTGTCATTAAGTGAAGAATATCGGATTGTTTATCACCGGTATTTGGGTGAATTAAAGGTGGGTGGATGGTGACCCGGAAGTTGGCACCTTTCAATCTTTCAACTTGTACGGGAATTACCGGACAATTGAAACGTAGCGCCAATTGTGCAAGTGCTGGAGCCGTCATAGCATTACGCCCCATAAATGGAACTTCAATACCATCATTCATTTTTTGGTCTACTAACATAGCAAGATGCTGACCTTTGCTAAGTGCACGCAGAATATCTTTTGCACCGTCTGGGCCTTTGGGAAGATACTGTCCTCCAGTGCTCACACGTCCTCTTTGAACTAAACGATCAAAGAATGGATTATTTGCCCGGCGGTAAATTAAATGTAGTGGCAATCCTCTTTTTGTAGAAACGAGGGGGACTAATTCCCAATTAGCTAAGTGGCCACTAAAGGCTATACCGGGCTCGTTATCGTCACGTGCTTGATCTAATATTTTTCCTCCAATCACCTCAACTCGGCTATTTTCTGCATATGGATTAAATTTTGCTAGATGAGGGTGTTCTCCTGCGGTCCGGCCTAGATTATCCCACATCCCATCTATAATTTTTTTGATTTCATATGAATTTAATAAAGGAAAAACAATGGCTAGCTCTCGACGGGCATTTCCTGTAACCCTTAATCGGGGGCCAATTTGGCGCCCCATCCAACCGCCTAGGGCCGAGGCCCAATCTAGTGGAAGTATAGTAAAAAAAGCATTTAAAATCCACGCTATGACAGCCTGGCTAGGGTGCAAAATAAATTTGCGAAACCATGTTTTCATATAATTTTATCTCGTCGTATTTTAAAGTATTTAGATGAATGGTTTTAAGATGCTATCTAGCGCACTTCTATCTGTCCAGTCGAGTGTTACAGGTAAGACTGCAATTTCCTTTTGTTGTGAGGTGGTTAAACGGACGTAATCTTTTGAAGTTGTAATTAATTGTGCATTTTCTATTTGGGCTATTTCGAGTAATCGGGATATTTCGTTTGTTGTATACTGATGATGATCAGCAAAATCTCTTTTCCCGATTATATTACAGCCCATTTTAATTAAGGTATTATAAAATTTCTCCGGGCGCCCAATACCCGTAAAAGCAAATAATTTCTTATTGCGTAGCAACCCAGAATTGACATCGGGTTTAAGTTGAGCTGTAAAAATTTTAATAGGATTTCGTGATGGATAGTTGATAATATTTGATAAGGTGGCTTTGAGATTTAATCGATCTTCACCGATGATAACAACAGCATTTGCTCTGGAAAGTCCAGCAGTTATACCTTCTCTTAACGGCCCTGCTGGGATTAGGCGTCCGTTGCCAAAACCTACTTCCCCATCAATAACGACGATAGACAGATCTTTTTTTACTGATAGATTTTGAAACCCATCATCCATCACGATAATTTCTGCTCCCATTTTGTGGGCTAATCTAATGCCGGCTTCTCGGTTTGCACTTATCCAGGTTGGCGCGAGCTTGGATAATAATAAAGGTTCGTCGCCAACCTCATTTGCTGTATGAGATTTTGAATCTACCAAGAGTGGTCCGTGAAGAGATCCTCGATAGCCTCGGCTTATGAAGTGAACAGATTTGTTATTAAATTTTAGAGCGTTGCAAATAGAAAGAGCCGCCGGTGTTTTTCCATGACCACCTGTTACTAAATTTCCAATGCATATAACGGGGATTGGCGCTTGCCATGGTTTGGCGCGATCTTGGATTATTGCACGTGTTAATCCGTAGATCCAACTCATCGGTGCTAATACGAATGACAATGCCAAATTTTTTTGGTTGTACCAAAATTTAGGTGTCCGCATGGGTTGTCACCAAAACTTTATTAATTTCCTCAGCCACTGAATTTACTACTTCAGATTGGGAATTCACAAAATCGTGACCGATGCGAATCATATTGTCTCGCTTTTTATGGTCTGATAATAAATTAGAAATTGCCTCTGTAAGTTCTTCAGCGGTGTTAACTTGAACGGAACAACCAAGTTTAATCATTTGCTCGGACATCCATTGGAAATTTGTCATATGCGGACCATGGAGGACTGCGCAGTTTAGGTTTAATGCTTCTAGAGGATTCTGGCCACCAAGTGGAACTAAAGATTTACCCATAAAAACGATTTCAGTTAGTCTATAAAATAAGCCAAGTTCTCCTATGGTATCAGCGATATAAATATTAGTTGCGTTGGTTATTAAGTCGCCTTTAGAACGCAATATGTTGTTAGCCGTTATTGGCTCAATCGCGCAGAGTATTTCTGGTCCCCTCGTCGAGTGCCGCGGGATTATAATGGTTAGAAGATCTGGGTATCTTGATTTCAAATTGTTATGGGTCGTTGCAATGATTTTTTCTTCGCCGGCATGGGTGCTAGCTGCTAAACAAACAGGACGGTTTCCGATATCCGATCGGAGTGAATCAAGGGCCTCTGTGTTGGCAGGTAAAGGGGGCACGGCGAATTTTAAATTACCAAGGTTTTTTGAATTAGGTGCTCCTAGTTGATTTAGTCGGTCGACATCATTATCTGACTGCCCGAGACACAGCGTAAAGCATTGCAACAAGGTTTTAATCAAGCCCGGTGCACGTTGCCAACCCGTAAAGGATTTATTTGAAATACGTCCGTTTACTAATACCATAGGTATATTGCGCTTTCGCGTTTCTGTAATAATATTTGGCCAGAACTCACTTTCTGCCCAAAGAGCAATATCTGGTTTCCAATGGTCTATAAAACGTCGAACGTATGGTGGTCGGTCGATTGGAATATATTGATGAAAAGCTCTTTGTGGTAGGCGACTTTCCATTAGTTGGGCTGATGATACTGTTCCCGTTGTCATCATTAAGTGGCAATTAGCATGTTCTTTTAATAATTTATCGATTAATTGTAGCATAGAAATTGCTTCACCAACGCTTGCTGCATGAAGCCAAATCAGTGTTCCAGAAGGGCGGCTAGATGTAGATATGCCGAAACGCTCATTAATCCGCTCATTATCTTCTTTACCATTGCCTTTACGCCAATTGAGATAAAATAAAATAAATGGTACTCCCAAAATGGTTGCTATCCGATAGATTTTAAGAATCATCGGATAGTTTCTCCACTTTCAGGCTCTGGGGTTTGTTGTCCTACTAATTTATCTGCAGATTTAGTGAGTTGAGTAAGTTGCTCTTCTAGTTTTTGGCGCGCAGCCTCTATTTCCATTTTGTCTGCTTTTTTTGAAATTTCAATTGGTTCGCCCCATATAAAAACACCCTTTGCGAAGGGTAACGGTAAAACAAAACGATCCCAGCTTTGAAATATTTTCCATTTTGATGAACTATAACTTATTGGTAATATTGGGGTCCCGGATAATTTGGCGAGTGCAATTGCTCCATAACCGGCACGCATACGCGGACCTCTTGGGCCGTCCGGCGTAATGCCTACATAATTGCCTTTACCTAGGGCGCTCACCATCGAACGCATTGCTAAAGCGCCTTTATTTTTCCCTGAGTTTTCTAGAACCTTAAAGCCAAGGCGTTTAATCGTTTTGGCAATTAGTTGCCCATCGGGATGGGTAGAAATTAGCATATAAAAAGACGAATTATATGGCCAGGCAAAGGACATCATTAGCAAACGGCCATGCCAGAAACATGTGATAAATGTTTTTCCTTCATTGATTAATTTTTCTGGGATGACTTGGTTTTCAACCCTCCACTGCCCACTTGCATGGATGAAGCGAATGTATAGGCTTCCCAATAAACAAGTGAAGTTTCTTAATGCGCTATTTCGTGAAATTGTTTTTATAAATCTTGGTGTTGCCATAATTATGTATTAACCATCTACAATTAGTTGTTTATCGTTCTTTGTTGTGATTAAGGAGGATTCATCACGGAACTGCATTTGATAAAGTCGCGCATAAATACCATTTTGCGCAATTAATTCAGCATGGGAACCAGATTCCTTGATAGTTCCTTTATCAATTACATGGATTAAATCGGCATCCATGACGGTTGAAAGACGATGGGCAATCACCAGTGTTGTTCGGCCTTGCATTAATTTAGCTAGAGCGGCCTGGACATTGCGTTCAGATTCGGTGTCTAAAGCAGATGTTGCTTCATCTAGAAGAAGAATAGGAGCATTCTTGAGCATTGCGCGTGCGATTGCTATGCGTTGTCTTTGGCCGCCAGAAACTTTGGTACCACGTTCACCAACATAAGTATTATAACCATCAGGCATGCTCATTATAAATTCATGAGCTGAGGCATTTTTAGCGGCATTGATTATTTCATCTTCGGAGGCATCCTGACGCCCATAAGAGATATTGGAACGGATGGTATCATCAAAAAGTGTTATATCTTGGCTCACAAGTGCAATGGCGCCGCGCAAACTTTTTAGCGTCACATCTCGGATATCAATGCCATCAATGCTGATTTTACCACTATCGATATCATAAAACCGCGGTATTAAATTGAGAACTGTCGATTTTCCTGCACCCGACATACCAACTAGTGCGACCGTTTTTCCGGCGGGCACATCAAAGTCAACGTTTAAAAGGGCAGTTTTTTTTGTGATATAGGAAAAATGAATATTCTCAAGTTTGATCTGACCGCCCGTAACTGTAAGCGCTTGGGCATCCGGTTTCTCAATGATTGTGGGCTGACGATCCAGAAGTTTAAATAAGCGGTCTGCTCCGGCTAGACCTTCTTGCAGACTTGCATTCAAATTAGCCAGCCGTTTCATTGGTTCGTAAGCTAGCAGTAATGCAGTGATAAAGGAGAAAAATGTACCGGCATCCATATTGTCATGAATGACTTGATAGCCGCCATAGGCAATAACCATTGTAATTGCTATGCCACCCAGACTTTCCATGATTGGGCTGGCTAGTGCGCGGACGCGCGCTGATTTAAAGACCAAAATAAAAATTCGTTCAGCAATTTCACGCACCCGATCCTTTTCGTACTCTTCCATGCTGTAGGATTTAACAACGCGCGCACCTTGAAAAGTTTGTTCAAGAAGGGTCGTAAATTGCCCCATTTCTTCTTGTGTATTTATAGTGACTTTACGGATACGTTTGCCTAGACGGACAATGGGGATAACGGCAATAGGAAAAACTATAAATGCCAAGGCGGCTAAGCCCCAGTTTTGCCAAAACATAACACCAACCAAGCCTATGAGTGACAAGAAATCTTTACCAAATGCCGTTAGAGCATTAGAGACTGCAACACGCATCATATTAATATCTATAGTGAAACGTGAAATTAAATTACCTGTGGGTAGGTTATGGAAGAAATTGAGTTCCATTTGGGTGAGGTGTGCATATAGGCGATGCTGAGTATCGGTGATGATGCGTTGGCCCACGTAGCTCATCAAAACCGATTGGCCGTAATTGGCTATACCTTTGATAGTGAAGGTAACAAAGACTGCGCAAGAGATTATCCAAAGTAATTCTTCGTTTTTTTCAACAAAAACGTCATTTATAATCGGCTTCATTAGCCAAGCACTGGTTGCTGTTGCGGCGGCAACTAACGCCATGCATATGAGCGCAAATCCGATCCAGTTAATATACGGACGTATGCTTTCCCGAATTAGCCGCGACATCAGGGCATAAGTGGTATTACTTTGGATTTGCGGCTTAATACTCAAGGTATTGATTTCCTTGTGTTTATGAGACGTTCAGCCTTGAAATTATGAACCAACACAGTTCTTTCCGGAACATAACACGACATTTGATAGAAAGTCACTTAACACCCAATAAATAAATATATTAAGTATTACTTATTCATCTTCTTAATTTTTTATCGTTTCAAAAAGTATTATTTTCCAGCTAAAGTCATACCATCAATTCTTAACGTTGGAGCATCTACTCCGTAGCGATATTCTAGATCGTTTGCCGTGGTTAAATTAAGGAACATATCATTTAGATTTCCAGCAACGGTGACTTCGCTTACGGGGTAGGTAATCTCTCCGTTTTCAATCCAGTAACCTGATGCTCCTCGGCTATAATCGCCGGTCAGGTTATTAATTCCCATCCCAATTAACTCTGTTATATACAGCCCACTTTTAATGTCACTTATGAGCTCGTTAGGTGAAATATTGCTGGGTTCAAGGTAAATATTCGTTGCCGATGGTGAGGGTGGTGAGCCGGTTCCTCGTGAAGCGTGACCTGTTGTCTCAAGACCCAATTGTCGAGCAGAGCGAAGATCTAACAACCAAGTTGTTAGTCGGCCGTTGTCGATAATTTTGCGTTTTTTATTCATAACGCCTTCTGCGTCAAAAGGTTTTGATCGTAGGCCCCGTATTCGGTGGGGGTCATCAAAAATCGAAATATTATCTGCATAAATTTTCTTACCCATTTTTTCTTTCAGAAAGCTGGTGTCTCTTGCAATTGCAGAGCCGTTTATGGCACTTAATAAATGCCCTACAATACCACGTGATACACGGGGATCATATACTACGGGAACCTGAGCAGTTTGAGCCTTTTTGGGGTTTATTCGCTTGACGGCTTTATTACCGGCGTTGCGACCGATTTCTTCGGGAGAAATCATATCGTTTGCGTAAACTGCACCGGTATAATCATAATCCCGCTCCATTTCTACCCCTTTACCAGCCAAAACAGAGGCGCTGAGCGAATAGTGGGAGCCGGAATAAACTTGAGAAAAACCGTTGGTGGCGGCAACAGAAACCGTGGCCTTTCCCCATCCAGCTTCCGCGCCTTCGGAATTGGTAATTCCAGGGATGGCTCGTGCTGCGTCTTCGGCTCGGTTTGCCCAATCGACAAGAGTTTCTGTGGTTGGCTCACTGGGGTCGTAACTATCAACATCTATAATTTTCGTGACTAATTGGTCTTTATTTGCAAGACCACAATATGGATCTTCAGGGACCACTTTTGCCATGTAAATCACACGATCAATTAATTCTTTTAAGGCCTCTGAGCTGCTGTCGGATGAGGAGACGATTGCTTGGCGTTTGCCGAAAAATACACGAAGTCCAATGTCTGAGCTTTCGGAGCGCTCTAATTTCTCAGGATTACCAAGTCGTTGAGCGACCGTTAAAGATTGGCTTTCAATATGAACGGCATCCGCTGCATCCGCGCCTTTTGCGAGTGCTTTTGCAAGTAAGTCTCCGAGAAGATTTAGCATAGCTTTATTATTGGTCATATGGCATTTTCCTAATAAATTTTATGTTATTTTTTCCAGATGGGCGAACCACTACCAGGTAAACCGAGGTTGTCCCATATACTGGAGATCTTCTCAATCACCTCATCAGTCATTTGAATTTTAACACCCCAATCTCTGTCAGTCTCTGGTGGAATTTTATTGGTCGCATCCATACCAATTTTTCCGCCAAGGCTAGCTTTGGGAGAGGCAAAATCAAGGTAATCAATCGGGGTATTTTCTATCATTGTTATATCGCGAACGGGATCCATCCGGGTAGATATTGCCCAAATAACATCTTGCCAATTGCGTACATTGATATCTTCATCAACGACGATAACAATTTTTGTGTAAAGAAATTGTTGCAGAAAGGACCAGACGCCCATCATAATACGTTTGGCATGACCAGGATAGGCCTTTCTAATAGACACAACAGCAACGCGGTATGAGCAGCCTTCTGGAGGCAGCCAAAAATCAATTACTTCTGGGAATTGTTGTATAAATAGTGGAATAAAAAGATCGTTAAGTGCTTCACCGAGGATCGACGGTTCATCTGGTGGGCGTCCTGTAAAAGTTGATAGATATATTGGATTTTTGCGCATAGTAATAGCGCTGATGGTAAAGACTGGAAACTTTTCAACTGAATTGTAGTAACCCGTATGATCGCCAAATGGTCCTTCATTCTCATAATTATCCAAAGATACGTGACCTTCGAGGATAATTTCTGCTTCAGCTGGAACTTTTAACGGCACAGTCTTGCAATCGACCAATTCGACTTTCTGCTTTCTAAGTAAACCAGCAAATTGATATTCAGACATGGTATCCGGCACCGGGGCAACCGCGGCTATGATTGTTCCTGGATCGGCCCCTATTACCACTGCAACTGGCATATTTTCACTTTGCTTTGAGTGATGTTGGGCTCCACCACGATGTTTGAGCCAGCGCATTAATGTAGTATTTTTACCGGTGACCTGCATACGATAAATACCAAGATTAAAACTATCGATTTCCTTGGAATCTGTGCCTTTCGTGACTACCAATGGCCAAGTGATTAAGGGAGAGGGCTCATTCGGCCAACAAGTTTGGATTGGTAGGTTATAAAGATCAATATTATCCCCTTCGAGAATTATTTCCTGACATGGCGCATTGGAAACTGTCTTTGGTTTCATTGCCATCGCAGTTTTCATCATTGGGAACATGTTGATGGCTTCCTTCCAGCCGCCAGGCGGCCGTGGTTGGCGCAAAAAGGCAAGAGTTTTGCCTAGTTCGCGTAGTGTTTCTGGCTCTTGGCCAATACCCCACGCAACTCGCTCAACAGTTCCAAATAAATTTACTAAAACTGGTAAATTAAATTTTTCACCATTTTCTTTGATAACATTTTCAAACAAAATAGCCGGTCCCGATTCTGCCAGAATACGTGTCTGTATTTCAGTTATCTCGAGAACGGGAGAAATTGGTTCGGAGACCCTTATCAAACGACCCTTAATTTCAAGCATTTCTATGAATTCTCTTAGATTCTTGAAAGCCATGATGCCTTTTCTTATTTTTAAGTGATAATGGATTGTCGGGAATACTATAGGTATGGCATGGTTGCCAGAGGTCAAGTCAAAGATTACGCTTATTTTTGTTTGTCAACAGGTAATCCGATATAGAAGTGTTTTTGTATTTAGCTCACAACATACATTTTTTTTGCTAAATCTATCTGATTACCGATTTTTTCGTTTTAATTGATTAAATCTGTGGATTGTGGGGATAACTAGAATAACTTAATCAAATACTACCTCTACTAACTGCACTTTGTCAGCTATGATAGTCTGCAACAAATAGGAAATGGTATGGCTTTTTCATCACGTTTTTTGGATGAAGTTAGAAATCGAGTCGGTTTGGCCGAGGTTGTGGGCAGGCGCGTGCGCCTAATTAAAAAGGGGCGTGAATATCACGGGCTTTGCCCATTTCATAACGAAAAGACACCATCATTTACCGTTAATGAAGATAAAGGCTTTTATCATTGCTTTGGTTGTGGCGAACATGGGAGTGTTTTTGATTTTGTTATGAAAACTAACAATATGTCATTCCCCGAATCTGTTGAGCAGCTTGCAAATGAAGTTGGGCTTGAAATTCCAGTTGAAACGCCGGAGGAACGTCAGCGCCAAATGCGGGCTAAAAATCTTTTTGAAGTGGTTGAGGCAGCGACTGCACATTATGAAAAACTACTCTACATGCCGGAAGGGAAAGATGCGCTGAATTATTTATTTAACCGGGGAGTGAATGAAGAATCAATCAAACAATTTCGGATAGGATTTTCAGCTAATAGTAGTAGTTTGAAAAGAGCTCTGGTTCGTGAGGGTATTTCTGATCAATTAATGACTGAGGCAGGATTATTAATCCAACCGGATGATCCATCTCGAACGCCATATGATCGCTTTAGAGGTCGTGTGATGTTTCCAATAACCGATCGTCGGGGGAGGGTAATTGCATTTGGAGGCCGCATTTTGGGCAATGGTGAGCCTAAATATCTTAATTCGCCAGAAACACCACTCTTTCATAAAGGAGATAGCTTATATGCTCTATCTCAAGCGGTTGAGGCGGCACGTGATACCAAAACAATTTTGGTGACAGAAGGTTATACAGATGTAATTGCCCTACACCAGGCTGGCTTTAAGCATGCGGTTGCTCCATTGGGAACCGCATTAACAGAGAATCAAATACAAATATTGTGGAAAGTTGTTCCAGAACCGATCCTTTGTTTTGACGGAGATAATGCAGGTCAAAAAGCTGCGCTTCGTGCCGCGGAGCGGGCCATGCCACTTTTAAAACCTGGAAAAAGCTTAAGGTTTATAGCACTTCCCGATGGCGAAGATCCTGATAGTTTAATCAAAACCAAGGGTATCAAGGCTATTGAAGAGACACTAGGAGAGGCGGTGCATTTATTCGAAGTAATTTGGCGGTTCAATACCTTTGGTTGTAGGCTCGAAACACCTGAAGATAGAGCCGGTCTGGAAAATCGTCTAAAGGAAGCCGCCGCAATTATTAAAGATAAAACTGTGCAGCGCTATTACTTGAACAGTTTTAAAAGCCGTTTGTGGGATGAATTTGGCAAGAACCGGAGTATGAATAATGTTTCGGGAGGTAGAGGGAATTGGCGCAATCAGCAAACGTCTTTTGTTCAAATGACAGAAAAATCTGGTCAAGGCGCTCATATTGATACGATTTGGATTCAACAGGCTATTTTGATTGCGACTTTAATCAATCACCCGTTGCTATTTGATCGTATTGGAGAACGGTTAGGTAGCCTTGAATTTAAGGCTCCAGACCTTGACAAGTTACGCCAAGAAGTATTAAAGACGCTTGCTTTGTCTCCTAGACTTGAAAAACAAGTTTTGAGAGACCATTTAGAGGTTACCGGGTTTGCTGTGCTATTGAACGGCCTTTTGAGTCGACAGGTTATAAACCATGCCAAATTTGCCCGGCCAGATGAAAATATTGATGTTGTCCAGAAAGGCTGGGAGCAAACTTTTCGGCTTTACCGTCGTAATCAACTGCTTGAAGAAATTCAGACAGTTGAAAAAGAGCTTTCTGAAAATCCAACTACGGAAACGTTTGAGTTGCTCAAAGCCTTAAAACAGACGGCAATGCAGAAAGAGGATGCGGAAATTTATTTGTCTAATTTCAGCAGTGCTAAAAGTGCTTAGCTGATCTAAGTAGAATTGGAAGTGTCATAGAGTGAGTTAGACGGACGAGAATAAATATATAACTATTAGGAAATCTCAATCAGCTCTTTTATGGGCGATATTAAGCGGGGTTAGAATGGCCACAACGAAAGCGACAGCTACTGCGAGAAAATCACGAGCACAGGGTGAAGTAAATGATGCCCCTCTTTTGGATTCAATCAATGCCGCTGTAAAGAAGATGATTGTTCTTGGTAAACAACGCGGTTTTGTAACCTATGATGAGTTAAATGCAGCTTTACCGCCGGAACAAGTTTCGTCTGAGCAGATTGAAGATACGATGTCTATGCTATCGGGATCCGGTGTTAATGTTGTTGAAAATGAAGAAAGTGAAGATGCTGGTGAAAACATCGAAGTCCAAAAAGAAGAAGAAAAAGAACCAGAATCAGGCAATGTCGGTGAAAGTGATGCTGGTCGCTCTGATGATCCAGTTCGAATGTATTTACGCGAGATGGGTAGTGTAGAACTTCTGTCACGTGAAGGTGAGATTGCGATAGCAAAAAGGATTGAAGCTGGCAGGGAAATGATGATCGGTGGAATTGTTGAGAGCCCCATGACCATTAGAGCCCTTCTTCAATGGCGTAAAGACTTAGATGACGAAAATATGTTGTTGCGAGATATTATTGATCTTGATGCGACATTCTCAGGCCCAAAAGAGGATCATACTGTACCGAAGGCAGAAGGTGACGGGGAAGCAAGTATCGAGGGCGTTATCGCCGCTGCAGCACCTGCAGTTAGAGAAGAGGCCGAAAAAAAAATTAAAGCTAACCTGGAAAAATCAAATCGCGATACCTTAGTGGATGGTGAGGCAAAAACGGATGCAGAGCCCGGCGATAATGATAATGATAATGATAATGATAATGATGACGATGATGATGATGATGGGGATAACAGTGTATCTCTTGCCGTTATGGAGCAGACGTTATTACCAATAGTATTGGACAAATTTAATCAGATAAAAAAGACCTACGCAAAATTAAACCGTGCTCAAGAGAAGCGATTGGCAGCTGTCCAATCTGGTAATTCAGTTACAACAACCGCTGAAAAACGAATTTTTAAGCTTCGTAATGAGCTGATTGAGTTGATGGAAGGTATCCATATTAACAATAATAGGCTCGATTACCTGTTAGGTCACATGTATGACCTTAATCGCAAATTGGTTAGCCATGAAGGCAAACTTTTGCGTATTGCCGTAAAGGCAAAAGTAAAGCGAGCTGATTTTCTCGAGGAATACACTAGCCATGAACTTGATCCTAATTGGCTCAGTCGAGTAATAAAACTCAATAGGAAGGGTTGGGCGGACTTTGGAAAGAAACATACAGATGAAATTATAGAGATACGCAGTGAAATTGCAGAAATAGCCAATGAAGTTAGTCTTCCAATTGGCGAGTTTCGTCGTGTCGTTAATACAGTTCAAAAAGGTGAACGGGAGTCAGCCAAAGCAAAAAAAGAGATGATCGAGGCTAATTTGCGTCTCGTTATATCAATTGCGAAGAAATATACTAATCGTGGGTTGCAGTTTCTGGATTTGATCCAGGAAGGAAATATTGGCTTAATGAAAGCCGTTGATAAATTTGAATATCGCCGCGGGTATAAGTTTTCCACCTATGCAACATGGTGGATCCGGCAGGCAATTACCCGCTCTATTGCGGATCAAGCTCGGACCATTCGTATTCCCGTGCATATGATAGAAACCATTAATAAGTTAGTGCGAACGTCCCGGCAGATGTTGCATGAAATTGGCCGGGAGCCGACGCCGGATGAGTTGGCAATTAAGCTAGCGATGCCGGTGGATAAAGTACGTAAAGTTCTGAAGATAGCAAAGGAGCCAATTAGTCTCGAAACTCCTATCGGTGATGAAGAAGATAGTCATCTGGGTGATTTTATTGAGGACAAGAATGCAATTCAGCCTTTAGATGCAGCAATTCAAGGTAATTTGAGAGAAACGACGACTCGTGTATTAGCCAGTCTCACGGCTCGCGAGGAAAGAGTTTTACGTATGCGTTTTGGCATAGGTATGAATACGGATCATACGTTGGAAGAAGTTGGTCAGCAGTTCTCGGTCACACGTGAACGTATACGCCAGATCGAAGCAAAGGCGCTTCGTAAACTCAAACACCCTAGTCGTTCCAGAAAGCTTCGTAGTTTTTTGGATTATTAAATGTTAATGGTAGTATCCCAAAAACGCTGGTAGATTTATTTTGTTTGCACTTTAGGTTGCATATTTTGGTCTTGACCAACCAGTGTTTACCGCTAATTTGTCGCTTTCTTTAGGGTTGATCTAACCCAAGTGGTGGGGGCCTGTAGCTCAGTTGGTTAGAGCCGGCCGCTCATAACGGTCTGGTCGCAGGTTCGAGTCCTGCCGGGCCCACCATTCACTTTATTAACCTATTGATCTTATTCAGTTTTTCAGGATGCGCCCCAAACTTTATTTAAGATTTGGGGGAATTTGTTCCCTTTTTATCCATCTATGCGCTTTCGAACACTTTCTGCAAGACGCTTCTGTCTTGCCAAAACAAATGATTATATTGGTAGCGCCGTTAAACTTATACGCCGACAATTGAGTTGCACTTACTCATTGATTCCATGTATGATTTTCGAATATTTGACACACATTTACTCTGAGAGAGCCTAAACGCTTGGGAAATATTACTGGTGTAATGTTAACAAACTCAACTTCCTCCCTGCCGCCAAGCGTTTTAAATTATCGCCTAATAGGTATCCCTACAATGTCTGTACTCAGCAACATAGAGAACGTTTATGGAGGCTGAAAAACCAGGAACCGTATTTTGGCTGACAGGACTGGCTGGAGCTGGGAAAAGTACCTTGGCACAGGAATTAGCGAAAAAATTACGCGATCAAGGTCGAGAAGCGTGACGGCAAGACCTAC
>DUBF01000012.1:32686-46526 GCA_012960465.1 Rhodospirillales bacterium
AGACGGGGATGTTTTGAGAGAGATTTTTATAACGGGTGAGAGTACATATACAAAAGATGAACGCCAGATTCTAGCCAATCAATACATCCGGCTCTGTGATTTGTTGTCTGCTCAAGGTGTAGACGTCATCTGTGCAACGATATGCCTCTTTCAGGAAATTCGGGACTATGCTCAACAACATATCCGTAATTTTCGTTTGGTTTACCTGCAAGTATTTTTAGACACATTAAGGGAGAGGGATCAAAAGCAGCTATATAGCCGTGCCGAGCGAGGCGAAATTAAGAATGTCATGGGTGCCGATATTTCATTCGATGAACCAAAGTCACCAGATTTAATCATCGAAAATGATGGCACGCAGAACCCTACAGATTTGGCCGGTGCTATAATTGTCAGCTTACTCCCGGAGCAGAGATAATTCCGATGTTCAGCTCAAAAGCAGAAGTACTGGAGCATCTGAGTAAAGTTGGCGGCAACTTTAATATTTCACCCCTAATATTCTTTAACACTCAAAGTTGGGAAACCGACAAAAACGATCAAATTGGGCGCATATTAAATTTTATTGGCGAGGATAAGGACCTTCTTGCCATCCGCTCTAGCGCAATGAACGAAGACAGTATTACAGAATCCCAAGCTGGCGCATATGAAAGTGTCCTCAATGTAGACCCTAACCAACAGGCAATTGCCGCTGCAATCGAAACGGTAATTTCCTCAATGCCAGACAATCTGGAAGATCAAATTATCGTCCAGAAAATGGTTATAGATATAGATATGAGCGGCGTTATTTTAACCCGCGGCCTAGATGACGGCTCGCCCTACTATGTTATCAACTATGATGATCAGAGTGGTCGGACCGATACTGTAACGGGCGGTAGCGTGATTGCTAAATCGGTTTTGATTCATGCCACTGCCGGTGAATGGCGGCTAGAATCGAAGCGTTTACAAAAAATTCTCCGAACCATCCGCGAGCTGGAGAGCATAATCGGTCTACTGCCTTTGGACATCGAATTCGGTTTAGATCGATTAGGGATTGTCCACATCTTTCAGGTTCGGCGCATTACCCAAGAAAGCAGTTGGGATGCCAAGGTGACAAATTATGTCAGTCAAGAATTATCGGATCTTGAAAAATATGTTGAGCTTCAAAACCAACCCCATGCGTATTTAGCCGGCAGCAGCACGATCTTCGCAAACATGACCGACTGGAATCCGGCAGAGATGATTGGCCAAATGCCCCGGCCCCTGGCCACCTCTCTCTACCGGAAATTGATAACCCGATCAGTTTGGCGCGAAGCTCGGTCTATTATGGGATACAAGCCTGTTCAAACAGGTGAATTAATGGTCGTCCTTTCCGGTCATCCGTTTATAGACGTAAGGGCCAGCCTAAACTCTTTCCTGCCACCTGGAATCGAAAACGATCTTTGCCATAAGGTGGTTGATCTCCAACTTACACGATTGCGGAAGAACCCCGACTTTCACGATAAAATAGAGTTTGAAGTGGCCCCTACCACTCTCTCCTTCACAACTCGGGATGAATTGAAAAGTTGGTATGGCGACGATCTATCGAATAAAGAAAGGCAAATCCTAATCGACTCTTTGCGGGCCTTAACCAATAAGTTGCTCGATCCCTCGCCAACAGGGTCTCTCGCCTGGGCTGAGGGAAAGATTCGAGATCTCAACGACAGCCAGATGGCGCGGATAAATGAACATCCCACCAGCACTCACAATCTTTTGGAACAAGCTGATTTTCTTCTTGATGAGGCTACCCGAGATGGAACTCTTCCCTTTGCTATTCTCGCCCGTCATGGTTTCGTCGCTGAATCTCTGCTTGGTTCAGCCGTTAAGTGCAAGGCTCTAACTTTCTCGCGCGTGCACGAATTCAAACAATCTGTGAAAACCGTCGCCGGGGAATTGGCCGATGACTTCCATTCATTGTGGCAAGAACCTCAAAACAAGCAGAAAGTCTTGCGAAGATACGGTCATCTACGCCCCAGTGCATATGACATACTTTCACCACGCTATGACCAACGCGAGAACCTATTTAACTTTTCGAGCGAACCCCCTGTATCTCAAACACCTGACTTCAATCCAACGGCTACAGAACTTGCGGAATTGGAATCACTAATAGACCGTGAAGGATTAGTTGGAGTTAGCGCTGTTTCCTTCTTTGATTATATTGCCCGTGCTATCATCGGGCGCGAATTTGGTAAATTTGTTTTTACGAGGAACCTATCTCAGGCACTTGAGGGCATCGTCGAATGGGGCAAACAAGAGGGGCTAGACAGAAATACTTTATCCTTCTTGCCTATCGAGACCTATAATGACGTGATCCATTTTAACGCGAGTAGTAGAGACCTAAAGCGCCTCAAAGAACAAGCTCGCTTGGCTAACGAAAATTGGATCAAATCTCGATGGTTACGCCTGAGTTATATAATTCGAGATCCGAATGATCTAATTATTGTGCCATCCCAGCGTACCGAAGCAAATTTTGTCGGTGATCAACGCCTCGAAGCCAGCGTAATACCATTAAGCGTTCAAAGCGACGCGAGCGAAGAACTCGAAGGAAAAATTGTCTGCATCGAGAATGCTGACCCTGGATTCGATTGGGTTTTCACGCAGGGGATCACGGGGTTAATTACCCGCTACGGTGGGGCCAATTCCCATATGGCTATCCGCTGCGCAGAATTTGGTTTACCAGCAGCCATCGGCTGTGGCGAATTGATGTACAACCGCGTCGTCAATGCCGAAATTATAGAATTAAGCTGCTTTGAACGAAAGATAAGGGTTATCCGTTGAACGCGTCAATATATAACAAAAAACGGGTCTCACGCATCGGCATTACGATGCGTATTACTACGGCCGAGAATTATGATGAGCCCCGGGATACGCTTGCCCAGGATTGGGGGCACTTTATGGCTGCTGCATTGCCCACTGTATCTTGGATGGCCATTCCAAATCTTGGTGAAAAATCCATCGAATATGTCAAGAATTGGGAAATAAATGGCTTAATTTTTTCAGGTGGCGATGATCTGGGCAAAACACCTGCTCGAGATAAAACGGAACAGGCTTTGCTGGGGTGGGCAATCGAGAATAGTATTCCTGCATTTGGGGTATGCCGAGGGCTGCAACTCTTCGCTTCTCAATTCGGTGGATCGTTATCTTTATGTAAGGACATGTCCCATGTAGCGGTCGAACATGATGTTAAATTAGCCTCAGCCCCCATCCTAGGACCTTATTCAGCAACGACAAGACGTGTAAACTCCTATCATAATCAGGTTGTATCGGATACGGGCTTTCAGGAAGGCGTTGTTCTCCTCGCGCAATCTAGCGATGGAAATATCGAGGCATTGCAAGCATGTAATGGCCAACTTCTTGCGGTCATGTGGCACCCTGAGCGCAGATCCGATGGCCCTAATGACCTCGATCTACATTTATTACAATCTCACTTTTTGGGGCAGCACACATGAGCCCGGCAGCTATAATCTTGGCGGCAGGACGAGGCTCTCGCATGGGGCAATTAACTGAGGACCTCCCAAAATGCCTAACTAATTTATCAGGCCAATCACTTCTTTCTTGGCAGATTGGTGCTCTCAAAGCAGCCGGCATTATCGATGTTTCGGCTATTGGCGGTTATGCCAGAGACATCTTGGCGAATCACATATCTTTAACTGCAGTGAATGAGCAATGGTCGGGAACAAATATGGTTCAAACCTTAGCCCATGCGGATCATATACTTTCAAAACAAGAAACTGTGGTTTCCTACTCAGACATTGTTTATCACCCCAATATTGTAACCGCCCTAATGGAATGTGATGCTGACATAGCCTTGACCTATGATACTTTATGGTTCGATCTTTGGAGCTTGCGTTTTCAAAATCCATTAGACGATGCAGAGAGTTTTAAAGAAATCGATGGTTGGGTCAAAGAAATTGGTAATAAGACTCACTCATTGGATAACGTGCAGGGACAATATATGGGCTTGCTGAAATTCACATCTAATGGCTGGATGAGGATTAAATTGGAGTTAAAAAAACTTGGTAACACGGCGGTAAACCAATTAGATATGACGGGACTCATCCGACATTGCCTGACTCAAAAAATAGCCATCAGAGCGGTACCTGTTAAGGGGCGCTGGTGTGAAGTTGATTCGGAGAAAGACCTCAACATTTATGAAAAACAATTAGAATTAGCGGCGCAGGGAAGCGATTTTTGGTGCCACGATTGGAGATGGGAAAATTAAATACTTCCAAAAACTATTATGATTTCAATATTTGACGATCAACCCAGTTCTTGCGGTTTAGAGAACAGCAATATGTTTGCTTTATTCACCGGATCTCTATTAATAATACGAAGAGGCTTAGTTAGCGTGAAAATAAACAATCTAAAAAATACAATTGATCTAGTCAGAAGATATAAAATTTAATTTTGGAGAACATATTCGCGCGATTGCTGGAGACAGTTAAGGCAACCAAATTCATCGTATTAATTGTTATAGTTCGTTAACGGGTGCTGCAAAGTTTTACATTCTGTGGTTTTATGGGTACCCAAAAAAGGTTGGATCAATTCCGACCATCTCCCTGTAGACTTTACCACAACGAATACACTTTACTTTTTGTTTTTTTATTTCTTCAATATTTTTATATTTTTCTTTGTCTCTGTCTTGAGCGTTTGCTTTGACAGGCTCTCCGTTATGTATTCCAATCTTACACATGAAGCTTTCTGTACTCATGTCATCCTCCAACGCATGAAAAACTGTCAGTTTAAGTTTTGTTGTAATAGTGTCATAAGATTGTGAAATATCAAAATAGTTTTCAAAATTTATGTAAATTAAATGCAGCAACAATGGTAATTGGTACTGTGATTATCTTGGGTAAATTAATCCCTAAACCTGAGAATATTGAACTATTATGAAAAGTTATCATACAAAGCTTGGGATAAATTATTACGCTTAAATTTTTTATGCTTTACGCGGTATAGCCTTTGAAAAAATTAACATAAGAAGCATTCATTTTATCAAAAACTGCTTTTACAGGAACTGTTACGTCACCTAAAATTATTATTGGGTCTAATTCTACACAATCAAAGAAATTTGGTAAATCTTCGCTTACATTCCGTATATGATTTAGACAACTCTCACAGTTTGCATAGCGCTCAAAAACATATAATTTTTTTTCATCTTCACTAAACCAGAATTCATAGTTCAAGCACCCAATTTCGGTTTGTGTTTTTCTAAGGACTTCACTCAGGAACGCCTTTAAATGGTCTATTTTTTTGTCTTTAACATTTGCACTTAAAGTCCAATAAATATTTTTTGTCATAATTACCCGCTATTTGAATTATAATATTTAACAGTTATCTGTAATGATCTGAAGATTTTCTTGTGCTTCTTGGTTAGTGCAAAATGAACCTAGTCGTTATCGTGTTGCCAGGGAAAATATATCCAGTGTCTCTTAGTTAACCACAGCACCCCAATGTAAAAAGCTAATGCTAAAATACTATAACGAAAAACATCTTCAGTTGCTGTATCTATCGACCCTTTCTCCACCAACGTTAGTACAACAGAAAAAATCGAAAGTATTACTACACCATATAAAACCCAGTGAATTATCTTCAATAATGTATTTAACATGATGTTCCTAATAACTGAAGTTGCACTGTAGATAGGTATACTGATCAATGGATTAATTTACGTGAGCAATTCTGAAAAAATTTGATTTGCATAGTGCAATTTTATATATGATCTCTATTTGATATTTCTTCTGTTATTACTAATTAGATTCTAATTCATTGTTACCTTGCCAAAGCAATTCGTATCCAAGTTCTTTTGTTTCAGTGCAAAAATCTGCGAGAACACTAAATTTTTCTTTAAAAGCTTGGTCTGAATGACTTTTTTCGTGTTGTTCAAAACTTTTCCAATACGTCACAACTGCACAATGCTCATCTTCTGCTCCAACTTCTCCAATTGACCCTTCGTCACTAATAAATCCCGAATATTTAAACACCTGACCGGCAATAAATCCGCCATTCTCGTCACCATAGTTATTTTTAACAATATTGCACATTTCACCCATAGCCATTTCAACATCATCAAAATCAACACCAGATTTGAGTTTAACGATGTTAAATAGCATTACTGTTTCATAGGGAATTTGAATTGTCTTAAACATAAGTTTCCTTTTTAAATAACCTTTTGAGCCTGTAGCGCTTTTATCTCATTTTCATCCATACCGATTTCACTCAATATTTCTTTTGTATGTTGTCCTAACTGAGGTGGAGGAGAGTCAATCCTGGGGCCATCATGATTATATTTAAAAGCAGCAATTGGAACCGAAAGCGTTTGGTCAGTACCTAAGAAATTTGGAAATTCATGCAGAATGCCTCGGTTCTTAAGATGTGGATCGTTCAGGGCATCTTCTAAAGGGCGTACTTTCGTCGCTGGTATATGATTATCCTGGAAATAGTTTTCCCAATACTCTGAAGATTCGGATTTAAGGATTTCACTTAATAAGTTTGACTGGTATTCAGAATTTTGCAATCTGGAAACGGCATCTGTCTCAGTCGCGATTTCTGGTTCGTTAATTAATAAAAATAATCGCTTATGCTGTTTGCGGTTCATCGCTCCAAGCATTAATAGTCCATCTTCTGTTTCATAACAGCGTCCTCCTGAAAAGGGGTGGTCATTACCGCTAGGTTTTGGCGGAATACCACTCCACAAATAATTTGTAACGTCGGCAGCCATAAGCATCATTGAAACATCAAACATTGACTGATCTATATATTGGCCAGTTTTAGTTTTTTCTCGTTGAAATAAAGCACTAGCAATTGCGAAAGCAGCTATGGACCCTGTTGCATAATCGACAACTGGTGGACCCACTTTAATTGGGTTGACATCGCTTGTGCCTGTAGAGCACATTAGACCAGATGTTGCCTGAATTTGCATATCATATGCCGTTTGATTACTTCTTGGACCCTCTTGCCCAAATGCTGTCATAGAACAATAAATAAGATTTTGATTATTCTTTTTTAGTTCATCATAGCCTAATCCAATTTTAGTTAGCGCCCCCGCTCGAAAATTTTCTATAAAAACATCTGAAGATTTGATCAATTTGTGAAGAATGTTACGACCCATTTTACTTTTTAAATTTAGTGTCATGGAGCGTTTATTTGAGGCTTGTGTCAAATAATAAGTACCCATGCCGGAAGAGTTTAGTTCATTGTCGGGACCTTGTTCACGAACTTGGTCCATATTTGCCGGATCATCTATCTTTATGACTTCAGCCCCTAAAACTGCCATTTGATATGCTGCAAAAGGACCGGCTAGAACATGTGTTGCATCTATAATTTTAATTCCTTCGAATGGACGCATTTTTGTACCTACTATTAATTCAATTAGAGATTGGAACGCTGTTTTTTACAACGTTTTGAACAATACTTTACTTCAACCCATACCTTTTCCCATTTCTTACACCATGTAAATGGGCGTTAATAGATTACGCATACTTTGTTAAGGAGGTTTGATTTTTTCATAATCATAAGATGGAATTAAAACATATAGAAGAAAACGACTAAGATTACCCAGCACTTTTGCTTAACATTCGTTTTAACCAAAATCTTCCCTTTGCAAAGCAAAATGAGTAACGGGTCCCGGTCGAACAGGGTTTGCTATCATGTCGTCACGAGCACGATCCCGCACATCGGATGCTTGAGCCGCCATCAAATTTTTCAAGCTATCAAAAACAACTTCATTTCCAACAATGTAATTGGAACTTGGGAGACCTAACGGATCATCCCAATCCAATGGCACATAGCAAAGAACATTTCTGATTGCTGGCATATTGGCAAGTATTTGAGGGTGGTGGGTCAGATAAAATTCAACAAATTTTTTTTCATCTGAAATAGGATGAGAATATCGTACCGCATATGATATTTTTGCATACCTTTCTTGAGGAGCTGGCTCTCCAAAAAGAGGGTATTCAATTTTTTCGAAGACCTGATGTGTTACTGAATAACCGGCAGGTAAAACGAACCATTTTTTGTCTGAAATCACCTGTAACGTCTTTTCAATTTTTGCTAATGTTTTACAGTCAAACTGCAAGGTGATACATGGAGGATTTTGATCGGTTTGAACTAATTCTTGATCGTGATATGGCGTATATAAGTGCGCACTCAATACACTTTTATTATCAATTATGTTTGGCACGATATTATTACGAAATTCTTCAGTTAACGTAATATAATTCTGATTCTGAGTGTATATTTCAAGAAAGTACGAAGCCATAATTTCAGTTCCCATCTTGTTTAAATTTGTTCATAACTACGCAAACCACCAGTAAAAAAGGCCTCCCCAGAATATTAGGGTGCCAACACCACAAATAATTATATGATAAGCAAGTCTCCCGCGACCTTTTTGCTGAAAATGAGCAACGCCAAAGCTAGTCATATCAACTATAGAGTATAGTTTTAGGAAATATTAAAATGATTCATTTGCCCAGCACGTCTGATACCGTGAATCGTAGTCAACAAGTTTAAAGCTATTATTAATTTAAAACATTACTTTTTTCTGTCAGCACAGCTAGCATTAGGCGCAATCTTGTGAATAATTTTTTATTCATGGAATTATCTTTTCATAAAGATAGATATTTTAAACCCGATCCAACTAAAAATAGGCCAACACACAAGTATCCATAACTCTATAGGTAAATGTAAAATGAAGTCATAGGTGAGTTGAATCCAACCAACAGTTGATCGAATGGCGTCCCATTGAAACATCGATGTAGATGCAATGTAGTCATAGATTAATTGAACACCTATCCACTCACTTAAATCCCTCTTTGGGAAAAATGTGATTAATTGTATTATTGGATTGTATCCCTCTCTTAGGAAAACTTCTAATCGTTCAAAAAGGAACCATACGATTAAACATGTAGGACCAAACCCAAATCCTACAATTATTACTCCTCTTAGTGTTTCGTAGAACTTCATGATTACCTCAATTTCTTAGCTAGATCCTGTGCGCTCAAATGCGTATTTCTTTGTAGCATTCTAAGATCTTTATGTTTGTAGAGACCCTTATGTCACCTCGTCACAAGCTAAATTATAGTGTGTGATGCCTATTAACCTTTATTAATAATTTGCCTGACCTCTGGCAAGGTTTCCTTTCCCTTCTCTATCATAAGACTGACAATTTTATTTTCTAACCGATCCTCAATTGCGACTTTATAACTGTCTCTCTTGCGAATTTTATCATACCATTTAAGGATATGGGGTCTTTGATCAAGAAGCCCTAGAAGGTTTAAGTGGTCAAATCGAGTGATATAGGGTGTAAACGCAATGTCAGCTAAGGAATAACTATTTCCAGCCAGCCACTCATTTTTATTTAGAGTTATCTCCATATCAGTAAATAATTTCTCAAACCTAAAGATCGCAATGGAAAAATATTTAGAATTAATGCCATTCATGGCCAGGTCCCATAACCTCTCTCGCCTGGCAGGATCGGGAATTGCATCATAATGCATTTTGATTTCTTCTTTAGATTTACCTTCGAAATGGGCATAACGAAAGGCTATAGCATTACTCACTGAAGCAGTGCTGACATGGATACCTTCATCAAGTTGTTTGGTCCAAAGTCTCATCGTTGCTATTAAGTGAGGTGTTTTAGGTTTGAGGGGTGGGGAAGAAAACGCCTCATCCAAATATTCCGTAATAACTGTTGATTCAGTTATTATCTGTCTATTTTCCGTAACGAGAGTTGGAACAACACCATTCGGGTTTAATTTTTTATATTTTTCTGTTCGAGCCTCGCCCTTGAACAAATTTAGGTGATTATCCTTCCACTTTAATTTTTTTTCCGCCAGTACAATTCTCACTTTTTGAGCACAGACAGACATATCGTTATGGTATAACTCCAACATTATTCATCTCCTCAAATATGTGATAATGCAACCAACCGCCTTTCGCAGAAAGATACCCAGTGTATTAATGAAACTAATCTATCTAACATCCCCCCCCCATCCTTATCATGTTGCCACGGGAAATATATCCAACGTTTTTTAATGATCCAAGCTGCGCGAATAAAAAAAGCTAATGCAATAACACTATAACGGAAAACATCTTCAGTTGCTGTGTCTACCAATCCTTTCTCTACCAACGTTAGTATCACAGAAAAAATCGATAGTATTATAAAACCATATAAAATCCAGTGGATGCCCATCATTAATCTACTAAACATTTAATTCCTAATAAAGATTGGTGTTTAGAAAAGGATTTAAACCTTCACGATCTTGTGATCACTGGCACCTGAAGCCAAAGCACCTATTTGTACCTGACTAAATAGCTACATACTGGTTTGTTGAATCAATACATTAAATCAACAACTTGATAAGATTCTAACAGATTCTATGGATACCGTCACCCACGTAATAAAGTATATAAAATTAATTTAACTGTGACTGAATTGTGATTCATCAGACCAATAATTAATTAGCAGTCACAATCTGAAGATATCCAGATATCTGAAGTATTAAGATGACCCCACCCAAAGAATTTAGGTGGGTTTATATATATAAATAAGGCAGTCCAGATAATTACCAAAATCTATGGGTCAGATCATCATTACTTTCTAAAATTAAATACTTTCACACAGGCATGAATGTCACACCAGTATGCTGTATCTTTTTCAACATCAATAACGTGGGAATTGTTTGAGTTATGGGCCAGTTTCCATCCAATATATTTACTACTGCTATCCATGATACCAGCTTGTGCCTCTGGTATTGATGGCTGTCTATAGAATATGGCTCCAGCAATTAAAGGTAATCCTAGAAATATAGCTGTTGGTGTATTCATTTTCATATCTATTCTCCTTCTATAAATTCACCTTAGTAATGTACTACCCTTGATATCTGTACTTCTTACAGTTATTATTCTCATTCTTTATCTTCTTCTTTACCTCATAATAGACATATACGTGATGATATTATGTGGCTGTATTCTGGTCTTTATTCTCATTTTATGATGATTGATCTATCTTAACACATAAACTTTAATTTGTGGGTACAGTAGTTTGTATGGTATAATAAAGCAGCCCTGTAAACTTTACAGAGCTATAAGCAACACGCTTCCGTGATTGAACCACGTTAAAAACATAAGCTCCTAAAATTTTAACCCATGATGATTGGAGCTATATCCATGCCCATTCCAATAACTATTGATGAAGAAGAACCTGAAGAAGAAGAATACCAACCACACGGTGATGATATTGCTAGTCGTGTGCTTCTATTCAAACAAACTGAATTAGAGAATTGGTTCTGCTCTATGTCTATCGAGGAGCAGGAAACTGCTTATTGTTTATTTACATACCCACAGCCTAAAGGAGACTAATACAATGGAAAAACAATTAGAACTAAACTATGGATCTGATCCTAAAGAAAAACTCTACGATAATATCTGCAAAGGAAAAGAAGCAGATGGGAACAAAGTCGTAGCCTCACTCTATGAAACTGCTGCTACTGAAAAAGATGGTAATAAGTTAGTGGGGTCAGTCTATGAATAACTGGGATAAAGCTGGTCTAAAGTTAGCTGATGCGATGGAGTTATTTAATTGCACAGAGAGCTACATTTACAGGTGGATTAGAGAAGGTAAGCTAACAGCTGTACCCAATACTAAGCCTATGAAAATAACAACTGACAGCATAATAACGAAGCTCAGACGTATGTTCCCATGTCTGATAGATAATTGCTTCAATGACTATTACATAAAGCAGAAGGCTCAATCATTTGCATAACTAACCTTGTGTACCTTGAGGTAGAAATTTTATGACCATTTTATTTCTACCTCCTTTTTTACTAGAAACACCTTAGTAATGTGGGTAAGGTATATTATATAATGGTTAGTTCAATTAAATCTAAAGAAGAACTCTTATACAGCAGACCAATTGATGTCCATAAAGCCTGTTATCATAAGGATATCTGGGACTTAAGGGATAAGATCTATGACGAATATATCCGACCATTAACTAAGAACTCCAGTAGCTCAGTTAAAAGACACCTCCAAAAAATATTAGTAGACCTATACCATGCCCGTTTACAGGATCCAGATTTATTGATCCAAGTCAGCTTCAACAACAATGATTACATTCTAGGCAGCAGGTACAATAAGATCCACATCACTCAGACCACTCTAGATGTACTGCGAACATTGATTAAGCTGGGATTTCTACATCATAAGGAGGGGATGCCAGCAAGGGAAGGGTTTAAAGTTGGACCCAGTTATCAAAGCAGGATATGGCCTTCCGACAAATTAATCCCACTATTAGACAAAGCAAAGTTCAATATCCTAAACATCAGATCATACGATATAGATAGAGAAACTATTGTCTTAAATAAAAAAGTTAAAACACCGAAGGCTAAAAAGAAATATAAGAATGTACCAATAGACTACTCCGACACACCAGCAATAAGATCCATGAGATTGGTCATGACTTGCTACAATGAGCTTCTACGTACCACCCACATTGACATAGCAAGCGCAGAAAAAGACTACGTATCCAGCTTCGATGAGTGGGATCAGGAGAGCAAACACTTTATAAATCAACAGTGTTTTATGTACAGAGGCTTCAGTGATAGCACGTTTGAAAAAGGAGGAAGAATACAAGGTGGTTGGTGGGAGAGTTGCCCTTCGATTTTCCGCCAACATATCTACATAAATGGTAATCCAACAGTAGAAATTGATTATAACAGTACGCATCCAGCTATCCTATACCAGATGGAGGGTCTAAACTTCTTTGATATTGCAGATGGCCGTGATCTTTATGATCTTAATGTACCAGAATTAGATGATGTTCCTCACTATCACCTAGGTAACTACACTCGCCAACACTTAGCAGACTTCAAAAGGTTCTTAATTAAAAGATTAACCTTGGTTGGCTTAAATGCTAAAGATGAGAAAAGCCTATACGGTGCGACTGTTAAAGCTATTACAGCCGAAGATAAGAACCCTGACAGCCCCATTAAACGCCCACCAGCTTACATCTTAGAAACAATTAGTGATAACTTCCTAGCTTCAGTATTCCTCTCTATAATGCGAAAACACCAGCCAATAGCACACCATTTCCTATCTGGGGTAGCTCCTAGGCTCATGAGAATTGAAAGTAATATAACATCCAATCTAATCGAACACTTCACGGCTCTCAAAGTACCAATCTTAACCGTACATGATAGCTATATTGTAGAGAAAAGATGGGGAGAAACTCTAGTAAATGCCATGCAGTCTGCTTGGATGGAAGAAATGGCTAGACTGCAAGCTGAACCGAACAGTAAGCCTAGGAAAAGTAAGTATCTAATGCACCTCACAAGCCACGTGAATGACCATCAAAGAAGGGAAGAGTTAGCTGAACCTATTGAATATGTTAATCCAGTAGCTGGATATGGCGCAGGTCGAACTAAACTGAAGCAGGTTGGAGACTGGATGAGAGGCACGCAAAGCTGGAGTGAAGTTTCTAGTAGATGGAGTCAGTGGAATACTGAAGTAGTATCTTCTAAGCCTACAGACCCACTAGAAGCACCGACAGAGCGTTATAAAATGAGCCTCAAGAAGTTCCAAGATTGGCTTAAAGAACCTGAAAATGTATGGTCTGGAACCCATCGTGAAGCAGATAACCCTGAAGTTAATGCAAGATATGATGGGCTAGAAGCTATGGTGAACATGGATTTATACCAACATTGGAAACATAGTAAGCCACAATGGATGAGAACTATTGAAGATATGTCAGACGAGGAGCTAGATGATTGGAACAGTGAGACTGTTAGAGATATGTATGAATAAAATATAAATCCACCTTAGTAATGT
>DUBF01000013.1 GCA_012960465.1 Rhodospirillales bacterium
GCCGAGACAAATAAAATTCCTATCAAGTATATTTTACTTAATCCTTTTGATGTGGTCGCGCAGCGTACTACTTCTTTTGATGTTCGATTCTTTTCAAAACTATTGAGTGAATATGAGATCGAAAGGCTGAAAGACCCTAAAAATGAAGCTGATAGAGAATTGTTTAACGCTCTTCCTGAAAACGTCAAAAAACGCATTCGTAGCAATTCGTGGACACCAAGCGGTATGACCGTTCAGCTGGATCCTGATAAGCTGAGATACGCTTTTTATAAAAAGCAAGATTATGAGCCGTTTGCCGTTCCTTTTGGGTTTGCGGTGCTTGACGATATCAACTTCAAAATGGAGATGAAGAAAATCGATCAAGCAATTTGCCGAACGGTCGAAAATGTAGTCCTCATGATCACAATGGGGGCAACCCCTGATAAAGGGGGCATTAATCCGCGTAATATGACAGCCATGCAAAACCTTTTTACTAACCAGAGTGTGGGGCGTGTCTTGGTCAGCGACTATACCACTAAAGCTGAGTTCATTATTCCAGATTTAGAGAAGGTTATTGGCCCATCTAAGTATGATGTTGTAAATAGAGACATTAAAGAAGGGTTGCAAAATGTAATTTTAGCAGAGGAGAAATTTGCGAATGCCACCATCAAAGCGCAGCTTTTCCTTCAAAGGCTCAAAGAGTCTCGCGAAGCTTTTCTCCATGAGTTCTTGCAGCCTGAAATAGACCAAATATGTAAAAACTTTGGATTTAGAGGCTCTCCGCGAGCTCGATTCCAAGATATTGATATGAAGGATGAAAACCAAGTGCAACGTGTCATTACACGCATGATGGAGCTAGGAATTCTACCTCCAGAAGAAGGGATGAAAGTTATCGATACGGGGGTTTTTCCTGCTGAGCACGAATTAGAAAAAGCACAAGAAAAGTTTTTAGAGGATAGAAAGAAGGGTTGGTATAATCCGCTAGTAGGAGGCGTTCCCGTCTTTGAGGAATCTGAAGAATTGGAGCTGGAGGAAATCAAGCATCCCGAAAGCATGAGAATGCTAGACGAACAAAAGAACAAAACCCCCAAGTCTCCGGGAAGACCCGCTGGATCTAAAACTCAAGGGCGTAAGGTTACCTATGCTGTCGATTCCATTAAAGAAGTTATTGATGCTACTAATAAGTTTTATAGTGAGGTTAGCGTAGAGGCTAAAAAAGTATTTAAGAAAAAACGTTTAAACGCAAACCAGAAACAAATTTTAGAGAAAGTTTGTGAAGTGGTGGTTTCTTCATGTGATCAAGCTGAGTGGAAGAAAACAGCGGTCAGTTGTCTTAACGATAATAAAAAACTATTAGGTTTAAAGGTTTTGGAGCCTATAGCTAATATTAGCGTAGAACATGCTTTAGATGAATATTCTTCTGCTATTTTATATCACAGCATAAAGAATTCACCAAAAGATTAAAAACAGTGTAACTTAAGCAGTATGAGTACGCCTTATAAATTCAAAACACAGTTTGATTTTGAAGTTTTTGCTACAGACGATCTAGAAAATGAGCTGAGCATTAGCGTCGCTTCTTTGGATAATTTAAAACCTTTAATACCAAAAGGGATAGATTTAGACCGCAATATCGATCTAATAGGGGCTGCTTTTAATGCTGCTATAGTTAATCGTTTTAACAGGAATGGTGATGGTATCAGCTCTGCCACGGCAAAAGAGCTTTTAGATTATTTCGTTCATAAGCCCACTAACATAGAACACAAAAAGCAAAAAGTGGTAGGACATATCGTAAACGCTGCGTTTACGGACATGGAAAATGAGAAAATTCTAAATACAGATAAGCTTGAGAATAAGAAGGATCCTTTTTATATTTCCCTTGCCGCTGTTATTTATAAAACCGTTAACCCAGAATTTGCCGAACTTTTGTTAAAGGCCAGCGATCCAGAAGATATGGATTATAATAAAATTTCCGCAAGCTGGGAATTAGGATTTAATGAGTATCATGTTGCAATAGGGTCTCAAAACCTTAGTGAAGCAGAGGTAATTAGCGATCCTGAAAAAATAAAAGAATTTGAAAAATATCTTCGAGCTAATGACGGAAGTGGTACCCTTGATGATGGAACCCCAGTTTATCGTTTAGTAGCTGGGGAGGTATTTCCATTGGGGATTGGGTTCACAACAAAGCCTGCGGCAGACGTAAAAGGGGTTACTACTCATGAAAATCACGACCTCCAGATAGAAGAAAAAGAGGACACAGGCGCTAAAGTGTTAATGCCCACACTAGAAAAAATTCAAAAAAACATTTTAAAAATTTCCCAAAACGCCGAAATTAATGTAAAAAATGATAACAGTTTTAAAACTATGGACACAAAAGAATTAACTAACGAGTTCGAAAAGATGCTCGATTCTAAGTTAGGCAAAAAGTCTGAGTTTTCGCAAGAGTCTGTGGCTAGCATGGCAACCGTCATTATGGATAGAATCCGTGAGAAGGATGCTGAGTGGAAGTTACAGCAAGAAGCAGCCGAAATAGAGAAGGCTGATGCGATTACTCGCGCTGAAGAAGCCAAAGCTAATATCGAGAGCTTTAAAACGCAGCTCGAAGAAGCTCAAGAGAAGATCTCTTCCCTTGAGAGTACCATCTCTACTGCGAAAGCAGAAGAGTTGTTCAATAGCAGGATGGAAAACATCGATTCCCAGTACGACTTGGAAGACAGCGATCGCGCTGTATTAGCCAAGGAAGTCGCTGCGCTTGAGTCTTCTGAAGCTGCTTTTGAATCATACCAGCAAAAACTTGGGGTTATCCTCAAGCATAAAGGCAAAGCTTATAAAGAGGAGCAGGAAGCTGCTTTTCAGTCTAAGGTAGAGCAGGAGCTTCAAAAGCGCTTGGCTGCCCTAGATCAATCTAAAGCTTCTGCCTCAGAGGAAGCTACGGTTGAAGATCTCGTCGAAAACGTTGAAGTTTCCGAGGAACCTGCAATTGTGAACAATAACGAAGCGTCCTCGCAAGAGGAATCTCTTCGAGACAAGTTTATGAAAGCTTTTAATCCTGACACAGTTTCAGTAACATACTAAAATATTATGGCATTAAGACTATATCCATTCAGGCAATACAGTGATCACGACGTGATCAATATGTTTGCCAATCAGATAGTTGATGATAATCCATCAACTAACGGTGACGGTAGTGCCGGTGTGCTCGTGAAGGTGCTGAGCGGTAACCTGAAGAAAGACGTGATTGAATTCGCATCCTCTTCGAGTTATCTTGGTAAAACGGACTATCCATTCTTGGGTGCCGATAAATACCCTCAAGTTCCCCTCCGGTGCATCGCGGCAACAACCGGCGTACCTATTATTGGCGTCACGCTTAATCAGACGATTAAGAATGACGAGAACGGTGAAAAACTCATCTATAACCCGATCAAAGCAGACGAGCTTCAGGCCGTTCTGAGTGGTCAGGCAGTTCCGGTTGCAACGCGTGGCGTGTTTACCTTTAGTGCTGATGCATATAGTGCATTTGTGCCGGGTTACGTTGCTTGCGTTAGTTCTACGGCAGGCAAAATGGCAGGTGTTGACCCCGAGCTGCTCGCCGCTCACACTACAGTTGGCCATGTGCTAGCTACAGGCAACAGAACGTCGCAAAACGGGCAATCTGATGAGTTTGCTGGTACAGGCACGCAGAATTATGCAATGGTTATGATTGATGCGGCTGCTTCGTGGGCTAACACTAACTCACTCTAAGGATTATAATATAATGAAAATTACATTAAAAAGAACCCCAGAACAACTCGAGCTTATTAAGGCTATGGCCTCTAAGAATCGGGATACAGCTTATGCTGCGCAGGTTGCCTTAGCCGAGTTTATTGGCCCCGTTGTTTCGGAAGTTATTAATAACGCTCCGACAATCAGTAATCTGTTTACTCCTCTTCAGTATAACGCTGACGACAACCCTTCTCTTCCATTAGACTTGTATTACAATGTCTTTGACGAGGATTACATTCAGGTTTGGAGTCAGTCAGTCGCCGGTGGTCTTCCGACCAATATGGTGCAGCCTACTGCTTCGGAGCTTAAGTTCACAACCTACACCTTGGATAGTGCGGTTGCTTTCGATAGAAAGTACGCCTCTCGTTCGCGGTTGGATGTGATTGGCAAAACCTTCACTCGCGTGGCACAGGAAGTGTTGCTGAAACAGGAGAGGACTTCCTCGAACCTGTTGATGACAGCTCTTGCTGAGGCTACCTCTGGAAACGCTACGTATAGTGCAAAAAATCGTAACGTTTTTCGGACGGCTGCTGCAGGCGTGTTTCAATTGGACGATATTAACAAGCTTATCACTAAGGCCAAGCGCGTCAACGCTTCTTGGTCCGGTGGTACTCCCACGGGAGCGCGGCATGGAATTACTGATCTTATCGTTTCTCCGGAAGTGGTAGAGCAGATTCGTTCTATGGCATATCAGCCCATGAATACGAGGAATGGAGCAACGACTGTTTCAGGTACCGGTGCAAACCAAACTACCTCTACGTCTATTCCGGCGACGGATGCGATACGCAACGAGGTATGGAAATCTAGTGGTATTACCGAATTTTTCGGTATTAATATCCAAGAGGTTCTTGAGCTTGGTGTTGGTAAACGCTATAACGATGTCTTTGACACCGTAGCTGGCGCTACTGATTATCTGCAAAATGGATCAACAACCACCTCCGCGGTGTTTGCTGGTGCAACTGAGCAGATCCTCGTTGGTCTTGATCGTAGTCGTGACGCGCTGGTGCGTGCCATTGCTGTGGATTCGGACACTGGTTCTGAGTTTAACTTGGTGGCGGACGATCAGTTCTCCATTAGGCAGCAACGAATCGGTTTCTATGGTGCCCTAGAAGAGGGTCGCATGGTTCTCGACAACAGAGCTTTGGTTGGCTTGATTATGTAATAATCGGGTTTTTCCTAAGAAATTCAGCTCCACCCCATTTTGGGGTGGAGTTTTTTTTTGAAAAAATCCTGTGTATACTACTATTGTATATGGCAACGAAGAAAAAGAGCACTACAAAAAAGGCTACCAAGAAAGCTGCGCCCGCTAAAAGCGCTAAAGCGTCCAACAAGAAGTCTCGCGCTAAGCTGAGTGAACTGCAGTATTCAAGTGGCAAAATAGATGACGATACCCTCTCTAAAATTCAGGAGTTAGAAGAGGTTTTAGGCGTACATGAGGTAAACCATTTTGGAACCAACGACCCTAATATCTTTGAAAATCAACTTAAAGAGATGACCCTTGCAGACCTTCAGAATCTTTGTGGCAAGGTCCGATTATTTGCTAGCGGAAATACGCGAGAGATTAAAGAAAAATTGCGTAAGGAGTTTAGGCGTGTGTCCCAAGGACAGCGAACCATTAGCATGCGTAAAAGCGCCTCTATTTGTGACCCAAAGCATCCTGATCATGAAAAAGCCAAAAAGATTCTAGGTCAAGGTTTTTAAGTGTAAATTACTTTACTATGGCTTGGGACTCTAATAAGAAGCTAACCCCCTATTTCGTTAGCACGGTTGCTACCGGCATCTATCGGGATGAGTTTGATAGTGATACGGGATATCAGTCTATCTCTCAGATTTCCGGATGGCTGGAGAATAATGTAGGGCTGCTCAACACGCAGATTTATACTTCTTTTTCAGGATCTGGAACAGCTGATGGAGATACAGCCATTCAGGGAACAGGCAAGTTCCTATATGAGGAAGCGGATATCTTCAAGCAGCTTTATCTTGTAGAGTATTATAAAAAGAAAACGCGCTCTGTTTTGAAGGGTATAGATAGTTCAGTGGATTTCATTACATTGCGAGATGGAGATTCGACAATTACGCGTACAAACAAGAACGAGATAGCCAAGACCTACAGAGGCCTCACTAATGACGCTCAGGGGCGTCTGGACGCCCTTACAGCCAAATATAACATATATGGTGCGGTTCCCGTACAAGTGGCAGGAGCGGACGCTACGCCGCTCTCAGGAGAAGCTAATTACCCTGTTTATAATGCCTTTCGATAAATCTTCTGATATTCTTCAATAAAAGGTTTTATCTTAAATTTTAATTCGCCCGGACTGAAGTGAAGGGATTTGGCTTTGATGAGTTTTTTGGTTTCTCGCTCCTCAAAACATGGGCCATCTTCTGTATAGATCACTTTTCTTATTTTTACATTCCCATCATTAAATAAAGCAGGGTCTGTAGAATTTACAGCTACGCCATTTTGGGTTGTAAACTTTTGGTATTCTTCTTGCAAAGAGGGGTCTTTAGGGTCATACCCCAAAACTAGGTCGTGGACACTATCATTAGAATCGATTGTAAGATTATTAACAAATAGATCTGGATACCTTTGGTACATCAAATACCACAGGGCCATATCACATATATTTTGTTTAGGGCTTTTAAAAAAAGAATCGATATAAGCGCCTCCGCTTTTTTGAGAGGTGTGGAGGTCGGCGTAAAAAGAACAAACTAAATCTAAGAACTGATCAAGGTGAGAGGTAGAGCAAATAAGTGAGTTACCCCAACACCTTTCTATATTTGAAACAATATTAATGCCAATTTTTTTATAATCGTGTTGAGTAATATCCTCAAGCAAAAGACAGTCTGAATCTAATGCAACAAAATTTTCAATTTTATTGGCTTTTAAGACATCGTAAATAACAAACCATCTTTCAATGAAGGTTGTGATTATGTCTTGGTGACCAGCTTTATAACAATGAAAATAATTTGTTAGAAATTTATGTTGCCTCGACTCGGGGAAACAGCACCGCTGCTGTATTTTTATTGTTGCCAGATTAGGTAAATTTAAGTTTAATGATGTATCGTCATCACTAATCAAAATAACAGTACTTTTTGGAAAATTGTTTGAAGTAAATTTAATGTTAGCCTTCACATTGGAGGCGTATATGTCATTCCAAGCTATACCTTCCGCAGCCATGTTCTCTGCTGGAGAAGGGTGTTTTACATAATAAAAAACTATGTTCATAAGATAATCATTGTAAGCGAAACATACGTGATTTAAACAAAAAAGCTGCCAAGTTTCCTTGGCAGCTTTTGACTTATTTTTAAGACTATTCGATTAGTATGGGTTCGTAGCTGTAATCGGCCCGCTATAAGCCCCGTCTACTGCTTTTCGTGCCCCCTGAGGGTAGAATGGCAACACACGGAACAATGGGTAAGACCCTGTCATAAAGACACCGTTATTTTGGTCATTGGCACCACCGATTTGACTGGTAAAAGTCATATCTACTGATTCGTTATCACCAATAGCGTTAGTATAGGTTTCGCTCTCTAGGCGCGCGTTTTTGACTGTGTATGCCAGTTTAGTGTTTCCTGCGGTTGTGCAGGCGGAGTCCTTCATGATTAGATCGAAATCGAAGGTTTGAGCGTTGCACAGCTCAACGAACAGGTTTTTCTTTTGGAATTCAGAGACCACGGCTGAAATGGTCACATTGATATCCACAGGCAAATCAACCACTCGAGCATACCCAAAGGTGCTTCCTAAGCGTTGAAGGATGGTGCGGCTCAAAGGCACGTTTAACGTAAAGCTCTGAATATGAGCAGAACCGTCTCCGGACATATCAACCAAACCAATGTACTCACCAGAATTAATCATCCTAAACTCAAGGTCTCCGGGACGAAGAGCAGCAATATCTGAAGATCCTGTAGTATTCATAGGAGATTGGAAAGCATAATGATTTGTTCCACTGTTACCATCCAAGTCGACACCGGGGACGCCTGCATCGTGTTCACCGGCACTGACGCCAGTACCGTGTCCAGATAACTGGTCGTCTATCTTGATATTAAAAGCTTCTACTGTCACAGAGGCGGTAGGAATAGATCCAACCGCAGCTTCTACAGTATAATCACTAATAAATCCATTACCAATGGCAACCACATCATAATCTGTAATACCACCAATGTTTGTGGTGCCCTGTACATCTTCACCATCAGGAACAACAGTAATAAAAAAGTTGTTACCCTGAGGGTCATTAAGGACGCCAGATAGAGCAGAATAGCCGGAGATACAGCCGTCACCGGAATTGTAAGGCGCCGCTGCTCTGTTGGTAATACTTGTGGTGGGGACATTAAATCCGAATTTTCTTTCGTTACCTCCATCAGTAAGG
>DUBF01000014.1 GCA_012960465.1 Rhodospirillales bacterium
AAAAAATACCGGGGTCATACAGGGGTCATGTTTCGCTAGAATTTATTAACCCCTCTCTCACACATCAAACGGAATTTGGACTTTAGTCCAAGTTGATATACAATCCTAGTATGAAAAAACTTCTTCTACTTTTAATTCTATCCTTCTTCTCAGCTCAAGGTCTCGCAGGGTCATGTCCTGATGGCAGTGAGCCAGTAAAGAGTATTTCTGCGGATGGCACTTATTTTGTATAAAGGTTGATATAAACTTATTTAGCTTAACATAGATCTTAAAGATTTCAAAAATCATTTTAAGTGTTAAAATTTAACCAATTCGGCAACTCATCATTAGCAAAACCACTTAAAGCAGCCATTGCACAGTCGTTCAAGCTACCAAACCGTATATTTCGCCCTGTCAAACCCTCACCATAGTGAGCATATTTACCAGAATTAGTTATTAATGATTGTGTCTTTGATGGAAAAACCGGTTCAGTTATAGAACACCAACAAATATCAGGGACAACTTGAACGCCTAATTTGGAAAGTTGATTTAAATTCCCCTGATCTCTTAATTTTCCAAGAGTTTCTCGCCCAACAGTCAAAATAGTTGGAACAATAACAGTTTGATTTTTTTCCAATAACAATTTCAAAAACTTCATACACTCAGCAGTAGATGCGTGCGGACTCCCAATAGCAACTAAATCTATCTTGTTATTTCCAGTATTGAAATTTTGCCACAAATTTAACAAATCATTAGGCATTATAGTTGTAGAAATAGCATCTTGAGTGCTTGGCAATTCACCTTCTGGCGTATGCCCTTTAATATGCAACATTGGAGATGCAGATGTTGTACCAAATGCTGCACATAAAGCTTTTAAATCATCATTACTCAGCGAAATATCTTCAAGGCCAATTAATACTGGAATTCCATTTGGTGATTTATAGCCAGCCAACCAACCTATCATTGGCCAAATAGACTCATCAAATTTCAAAGGTAATGATATTCTAATTTCACAGTTAGGCTTTCGATTCTCTTCTAAATAAACACCAGTATTCGGAGTACGCCCAGTCATTGCTATGAATAAATCTAAATAATCTGGATGCTTTTGAGTGCGAGCTCCAATTACAGAATTTGCATAAATAACTGCATTTGACTCAGACCATCCGATAACTTCGTCTCTAATTGGTTTTTCACTTAAAAGATAAGGCGCACATGTAAATGTAGGAAGGGCACCCATTTTGACATATGCATCAGCAAGCCGGCTAGCTTTATTGCCCAGTTCAGGAACTACACCTTGTGATTTCCAATTTTCCCTATCTACTGAGATTGCATTAATTGTAGTTGGAATAATAACACTTGCACCCATATCCAGCATTTTTTCTGCAAAATTGAGATTAGCATCATGCGCTAAAATACAACCATCAATATGACCTCTAGAAACATCGATCAATTTATCTGCATTTTGAGAAGCAGCCATCAAACATAATATTTCCATTGCAATTTTTGTGGCTTTACCGTGATTGCCAGCCAACATTTCTTTATCTAAATTATTCAAGTAAATTTTACTTAAATCAGGCTGACATAAATTAATTAAAGTACTTGAGAAATATAATTTGAGATGATCAATTTTTGCAGATTTCTGTACAGATAATAAATTATAAATGTTCGGCTTCAGACGTAATATGGCAATTTTTTTGTTAAACAGTCTTTCAGCAATCATTGCCCCAAGAGTTAAAATATCTTCAGTTTCTCTAAATATAAGTGCAGCTGGTGCATTTCCATTTTGCGCAAGCTGCAGCAATACACCACTTCCACTACATGAGCCTCGAGAAGTTGGTATTAGTACAATTTTTCCAGAAAGCTGTTCTCCACAATTAGGATGATGAATATCAATAATTACTCCTGTATCAGGATCAACACCCCCCCAGAAACTCAGCCCTTCATCACAAACTACAACATCACCTTCCACATTATTTTGTACAAAGATAATGGCTTCATTATTGGAAAGTTGTCCCATAGATAAACTCAGTGATTAGACTCCCTAGTAGTATTATCGTGAAAGTTAGTTCTCCTATGCCGTTTCACGACGGACCAACTCCTTATAAAGATTCCTGATTTTAGTTGTCACTGGCCCCGTACCCTCATTGTCGCCTATTTTTTTTCCATCAATAATTGTGACGGGAGTTTGTGCACCAAAAGTGCCTGTCAGAAAGGCTTCGTCAGCGGTATAGGTATCAACCAGAGAGAAATTTTTCTCAAAAACTGGTATATCACTTTCCTTGCAGAGATTGATGACATTTCTGCGGGTAACGCCATTCATACAGTAGTCACCTGTAGAGGTCCAAACTTCACCATTTCTGACAATAAAGAAATTGCAGGCATTCGTTGTATTAACAAATCCATGGGGATCTAACATAAGCCCTTCATCTGCGCCTGCTTGTTCTGCTTGCAGGCATGCAATGATACAATTCAGCTTTGAGTGCGAATTGTGTTTGGCATCTTGCGACATTGGAAGCCCACGAACCTGAGGTACAGTTGCAAGATGAATACCACGTTTTTGCAAGTTTTCAGCAGGGCGCGAGTGCTCCACGATAATAACGATAGTTGGACCGGTGCGAGAAAGGTGCGGGTGTTGGAACGGTTTAGCTTTGAGGCCACGTGTGACCATTAGTCGACCATGGGCATCATCAACCATTCCATTTGCTTCTGCCGTTTGAGTTAATGCATCTAATATTCCGGCACGGTCCATTCCAATATCGATGCCTACAGATTTACAACTTCCAAACAAACGGTCCATATGAGCATCGAAGAAAGCCCATTTACCGTTGTAGAGCCGCATTCCTTCCCACATGCCATCACCAAGCATGAACCCGGCATCATAAACGGAAACCTTAGCCTCCTCCCTATGTAATAGATCCCCATTAATATAAATCTTGATATCACGATTACGTTCATCATCTTCCACATCATGTGTCGAAAGGGTCGAATTTTCATTGGCCTGGTTCATCTTGAATCTCCTAAATTAAATACTACATGCGGGATGATAAGATCATTCTGGTTAATCCTTAATTGGCAAGGGATAGCAATTACATAAATCATTTTTTACTCCTATAAATATTATTAAAGAAATTTGTCTATAGATAGAATGTTAAACATATATGTTAATTTAGCGGGCATTTATTTTGAGAAAATTTCACTATCGCCTTATATTGAGTATCTGGAAGTTGTTTTATTTGGGCATTATATTTTTCTTCTAAATCAACAAATTCGGTATCGGATGATGTAAGCACTCGCGACTGAATTGCAATGACGCGGCCAAGTAACTGAACGCTGGTTTCTAGATCTCCTGCATCCCGGTGATGATCAGCCACTCGTTCCATAAGTGATGCATAAAAACCAAAACCTTCATTCATTAAACTAATCATCGGCTGAATCTGTCCGGTTGTATCGGGCGCCTGACATTCCGATCTGGTCGGCCCTATAAGTCCGAAAACGATGGCACCACCCAAGATGAGGAGGAGAAATAATTTTGCAGAAACAATAGCGAACCGTGTCAGTTTTTCGCTTGGTTCAGACAAAACTCCTCCTTCACATTATCTGACACAAGTGAGATACCCAGTCCTGCAGTATCGGGCAAGGACACCTTGGATCCTTTCAGGTCATTGGTAGAAAAAGGCAAATGATCGAAAAATACCTGATGAACCATATGGTATTCAACAGGATTTATCGACTCAAGGGCGGCAGCAAGATGGCAACCTGTCATCGTCGCAACCGCTGTTGACGAAATTTCAGGGGAAAGCATAATTCCTACTTTTGCTGCTCTTTCTGCCAATTCCAATAGGGGAGTGATCCCACCACAAGCAATTGGTGAGACTTGCAGGATTTTTACAGAACTGCCTTCTATAAGCTGCTCAAATACTTCTGGTCTATATTCGGCTTCGGTCATCATTACGGGAACGTCTTGGGCACAGAGATTGCGCATATGAGAAAAGTTATGAGCTGGTATAGGGGATTGAAACGCGATTATATTGTTCTGTTGAACTTTACTAAAAATTGCCGCCGCTGTTTCTTGGTCATAGGTATAAACACCATCTATAATTAAACCCACGTTTGGGCCAATGGATCGACGAACAGCTTCAATTCGTGCAATATCATCATCAATCTTCATCCCACCAATTTTCATTTTGACCGTATCAAAGCCTGCATCAATGTAACTTTTCATCTCTTTGCATAGTAACTCTGTCGTTTTGTTACTCCCATATAGCCCACCACTTGCGTATAGATGGGCAACGCCAGGCCCATCAGCATTGATGGCACGCCATAAAGGAACATTTTTCGATTTGGCATTCAAATCCCAAAGTCCGATATCAACACCACTTGATGCTGAGCACAGTATTCCATGTCGAGCCGTTAAGACGGCGCAGCGTTTCAGATCTCCCAACTTAGCCCAAGCTTCATGCAGTTCACATCCCACAATATGGGGCAAGACTTCGGTACGTAAGAATGCAATTAAAGCATCTGGTGCAGAATCAAAACACCAGCATTCCCCTACACCTGAAAGGCCCGTATCTGTAATGAGTTCAACAAAAACGGCATATTTTTTTGTCCACTTTATTTGTGGATTCCAGACCTTACCGCCTAGGTCATTGAGCACTGAGGATACTTTTATGGATGCTATTATCACTCGCACTTTCCCCCTTCAGCGATCAGCAGTAGCGTCGCATCCGTATTTCCAGGTACAGGAACCGTATGGTGATGACGGGAAGGAGACTCACAAGATTTCTGGGCAAACATGTAATGTGTTATACTTTAAATAATCGATTTAAAATAAACTTTTATTAATCGATTTAAATTATTTTTAACAATAAGGAGAGATAAAATGCTACGTAAATTTTCTAGAGCGATGTCAGGCGTCGCTGTTTTTATAGCCATGTTAATGGCATTTTCAACCGCACAGGCACGAACCCTTGATGAGATCATTTCGGATGGGACCGTGCGTATTGGCGTGCACCCAAATATCCCACCTTTGAGCTTTCGTGACCAAGATGGTAACTGGCAAGGCTGGGATATTGAGATGGGCAAGCTGCTTGCCGATAAAATTGGTGCTGAGGTCGAATTTGTACCCGTCGAATGGAAAGCCCGCGTCCCCTCATTAATTAGTGATCAAATCGATTTTTCTATGGCGGCGCTTACGCGGAATTCAAAGCGTGCTAAAGTGATCGATTTTACGGTTCCTATTCACACTGAAAATTTGGCCGTGTTGACGACTGATAAGGTGGGCAAAATATCTTCATGGAAAGATTTGGATAAAAAAGGTCTGACTATGGTTGGTTGCCGCGGGTGTTTTCCCGTGAATTGGATGAAAACCAATATGCCAAATGTTAAGGTTCTTATTGTTGATAGTGGCTCTGATATGGTCAGAACGATTGCCCAGGGGCGCGCCGACGGTATGGTTGCCAATCTAGAATGGCACAAACGGTTTACAGAAAACTTTAAAGATGTGAATTGGGTTATAATCGACGATGTTATTCGCACATCTTATTGTGCAATCGGCGTCGCAAAAGGTAATACGTCATTACGCGACTTCCTGAACATCGCCTTGTATGAAATTCAATCAGCTGGTAAGCACAATGAAATATGGGTAGATTTCTGGGGTATTCCTCCACTAGTTAAAATCGAACCAGATCCTTATTTTTAGTCGCTTCGTGCTCAAGACGACAGACCATGCACATCAGGCGCATGGTCGTCATCTTGACGACTGATATTTAACAGGATCACAGCAGATGAGTTATACCCTTCAATGGGGTGTTGCATTTGATTACTTGCCATATTTTTTAGGTGGAGCGCTTGTAACGCTGCATTTAACTTTTTTAGGTTTTCTCGCTGGTCTCATAATTGGAATTACGACAGCGGTTGCACAAGTCTACGGCAGCCCACTAATGCAGAGAACAGCAAATATCTATGTCGTGTTTTTCACGAACACGCCCAGTTTAGTTACCGCGTTTTTTATTTTCTTTGGTCTTCCAGAATTCGGAATATTATTATCTCCTTATCTTTGTATACTTATAAACCTTGCCCTTAATGCGGGTGCATTTTTGGCTGATGTGTTTCGGAGTGGCATTCAATCTGTTAAAACTACTGAGATGGAAGCCGCTGAAATTATGGGTTTCTCTCTTTTTCAAAAAGTTCAATACGTCATCGCACCACACATAGCCAAGACGCTCTATCCTCCTATAAGTAATCTTTATATTATTTTCATTTTGGGCTCTGCTCTCGCATCTATTTTTGGGGTTGAGGAACTTACGGGGCGGGCGTTTAACGTTGATTCAGAAACATTCCGATCTATTGAAATATATACAATTGCAGCAACAATTTACGTCTTAATGACCTTTGCAGCTAGTTTTGCCCTTGCTTTAGTCGGGCGCTATGTGTTCCGGGTCAAAGCGAGGATGTTCTAAAATGATTCAACAGTTTATTGATCAAGCCCCAATCTTTTTTACTTTAAACAACGGATTATATTGGCTGCGCGCTTTAATGACCACGTTGTCCATGGCATTGATTGGATGCGTAGTTGGGTTCATTTTCGGATTTGTGTTGGTGTATTTTAGAACATCTCCCATACCATGGCTTCTACCTCTAAGAGCCTTACTCATTGCCTATGTAGAAATATTCCGGCGAATTCCTTTTCTCGTTCTGACGTTTCTAATTTTATTTGCAAGCCGCGGATTTGGATTTCAATTAAGTCTATTCTGGGTCGCGTGTGTGACAATTGTTTTAATTGCAACCGCCTATATCGCCGAAATAATTAGAGCCGGAATTGAAGCTGTCCACAGAAATCAGTGGGAATGTGCGGACGTGATGAACTTTAGTCGTGCTCGAACAATGTTATACGTAATCGTTCCTCAATCTTGGGTGTTTATTGTTCCACCCGCTTTTTCTTATTTCATTATGTTTATCAAGGAAACTTCATTGACCTCTCAAATCGGGACAATGGAGTTAATGTCGGCGGGTAAATATTTCAATTCGATCGGGATCTCTCCGCTAATGGCATATGGGACTTGCCTATTATTATACTTCGCTCTCTCCTATCCGCTAACTCGTCTCGGGCGTCGGATTGAAGTGCGCTTAAAAAACCGGTTCAAAGGCAATATGGCAACGCTGAGGGCCTCAGATCAATAAGTATTCGATATATTTTGTGACATAAAAGGATAAAACTATGACTCAACTGGAAATCAATGGGCTCTTTGCAGAATATTCTCCATCGTTGCCAATTCTCGAAGACGTTTCGCTCAAAATCGAAACGGGTGAAATTATTAGTATAATCGGCCCGTCCGGCTCAGGAAAAAGCACGATATTACGCGTACTGGTTGGGCTTCTTCATCCATCGCAAGGCCATGTGATTGTAAACGGGACAGAGGTAAATTATAAAAGTCCCTCAGCCCTCAAATCCATGCGTGATACGATGGCTATGGTCTTTCAGCAATTTAACCTTTTTCAGAACATGTCCGTTTTACGAAATGTTATGATTGCCCCACTTAAGATTAAGAAAGAACCAGAGGCGGAAGTTGAGGCACGCGCAAAAGAGTATCTTGAAATCATGGGGTTGGGAGAAAAGTTTGATGCCTATCCAGACCAACTATCTGGAGGACAACAGCAGCGCGTCGCATTGGCAAGAGCACTTGCCCTAAGACCCAAGATACTGCTACTTGACGAAGTTACATCAGCCCTTGATCCGGAAATGGTAAATGAAGTACTTGATGCAATTCGAGTGCTCTCGACCAAGGGGATCACTCTCATCATCGTCAGCCACGAAATGGCATTTGTACGTGAAGTTTCGGATCGCGTTATTATGATGGATGATGGAAAAGTCGTGGAAATAGGTACACCAGATGAAATATTCACCGCCGCCAAAACTCAACGCTGTCGCGACTTTATTAGCAATATTATCCAACATTAAATATCTATACTTAATGACAATAGACAGGAGAAAGAAATGAGATTTCTGACAACATTCAAAAAAACCAAAGAATGCAGCCTGCAGAGATGCAGGCTTTT
>DUBF01000015.1 GCA_012960465.1 Rhodospirillales bacterium
TGTCGTGATCGAGGCACCCCGCGACCAGAAAGTCAGGCGATACGAGCTCATGTGCCAGCAGCATTTTGGTCATTCGCCAAAACATGGCAGACCGTGTTTCATGAAGGAGTTTGTAACCATACTATCAAAGAACTGTGCCGGGTTTATGTCTCTCATTCGGTCAAATGCGAATTTTGTGGTAATCAACGCTCCATTCAGTCTGCGGAGAAAGGTCTCATAGAAGATGATTATTTTGAGTTGCTAAATTTTGAAACAGCAGAGCGATATTCAGGAAAACAAAAGGCGGCGCTGCGTTATACGGAGGCTATTGTTTGGGACTTAAAATGTAGTGATGAACTTTGGGATAAGCTTTATGATTTTTTTTCTGAGCCAGAAATTGTTGAATTAGGCTACTTTGTGGCCATAACCATGGGCCAACAACGTTGGCTTCGTACATTAAACATCGATCACCGTCAGGTGTTAACTGGAACTAGCGCTTCGATGGCTCCAGGTGCTGAAACTCCTGAGGCTTGGAATGCTTATAAAAAATCCCCAGATTACTGGGCTAACCAGTGATAATATAGTTATTAGGTGAAATCACGTTTCTTGGATTGCTGTTAAACCTTTTGCGCAGGGCGTTGAGGGCGGCTCTTTTTCCAACCCCGTTAGCTGGCACTGATATATTCAATGGCTACAGCTGTTTTACAATCCGGATCTGATTGTATAATCAATGTCAAAAATAAAGAGTATTAGCTATACTAGGTTGTGTTTCGACTGGAATGGCGTCGGTTAATATAACATTTCAAATTTCGTTGCTGGTATATAGGTAAAAGGTGATTTGAAAAATTTAGAAAATGAATTTTTTGTGCTAAAAAAAATCGGTATTTCTATCTTGAGATGATACATCTGGTATACTTGAGGAGTTCACTCGGGTAATATTTGGTTTCATTAAGGTATTTTGAATGAAGTTTGAAAAATTAGAAGATTTTTATCAAGTTTACGATAGCCATCGAACTTATGTTACCGCAGAAATTCGTAAAAAACACATAAGAAACTACGATGAACAAATTTGGCATCCGGCAGCATTAATGCCTAATCATTCGGTATTAGAACTGGGAACCGGTACGGGCTTATTCCTTGCTTATCTTACCGCTAAAGGGATCCACAAATTTCAAGGCGTTGATAGCGATCCAAAGGTCATAGATTATATGCCTAAATCAATTTCTAAAAAAGTTATCATCGGCGATATATGGAAGACTGTAGACAAATTAAACAATCTATTTGATAGAATTGTACTACTCGATGTTTTTGAACATTTTTCATATTTTGAAGGTCATAAGTTGCTCAAAGTTCTACAAAACCAATTAGCCGAAGATGGCAAAATTGTTCTACGCATCCCAAATGCAGCTTCCCCCTTTGGATTGCAATACCAGTATAATGATCTGACGCACAAGGCTGTCTATGGCCCTGGTAGCATAGGTCATTTGGCTCTAGCAGCAGGGTTTCGGGTGGAGACGTGCATATCAGTGCGGCGAGGTAATGGCTTTAAAAGATTGATAGAAAAGATATTTTTGGGGATTGTCGGGCGCATGTTAACAGAGCCTCCGCCACTCTGGGGTGCTAATATGATTGTCGTATTAACACCCCAAAATCAGAATTAGTTATTAATTTGTATTCTTCATAAATATTTTATTCGCTGAGCCATCTTGACCCCAGATTATCGAATTAACGAAATCATATCTTTCCATAAATAAATCTAAGTCGTTTTTGTTAGTGGCATGACCGTCAACATCCTCGACTAACACATATTTGAGGGTTTTGCTGGATAGTAGATTTTTAGCTCCTCGTAAAATTCCTTTTTCTATTCCATCAACGTCAATTTTTAAATGAGTAATATTGAATATACCTTGAACTTGTAATAACCCATCAAGTGAAAAAGATGCGGTCGTTATTGATATCTTCTCTGATTTAGGTTTTTCTTCCACAATTTCATTTCCAATTGATCCCGCATGAGTGCCGCTTAAGGAAAATCTTAAAATTGAAGATACTTCGCTAATTGGCATGCAAAGGGCCACAACCTTATCGCTCAGTTCGTTGATGATAATATTTCGAGTTAAAACAGAGAATGAAAATGGGTTGGCTTCAATAGCATAAACTTTGGCAACTCCCTGAACACCAGCCATCAATGAATAAAGGCCTATATTGGCTCCTATATCTACGAATACGTCAGTACTTGTAAGAGAATTTATCCAGTTGTTAGTGGCAGGCTCACTATGTGGTCCATTTTTGACCCAGTATACGCATGTACGATTAGGGATAAAAAATTTTAGCTTTTTCCCATTAATAGTGATTTCGTCAAATGGTTCAAGTAGATTATATAGACGTGCTTTGCAGGTTAGCCGTTTCCAACGTGGTAAAATGGCTGTCGAAGCGCTAAATAGAAAACTAAAGAAAGTTGATATAAATTTAGTCATATAAAATTGGCTCCTATTTCAATTGGATAGGGCAAAAGAATTTAGCTTTGGTAAGGTTCAAAAAAAAGGGTTATAAAAGGAAATTAGTTAAAATACATTATTGAAAAGAATTTATCTACGGTTAAATGATATTCTGAAGAACGCGAGTTCAAGTCTCTTTACTCCCATCTCCAAAAAAATCCGCAGAATTAACTAGTTTATTGCAACCCGTGGCAGTTCAATTTCCAAAAAATCACCCGGGCGTTCTAGCATCATTTCACGAAGTTTATTTTGAATATTTTTGTACCCAGCATCGCTAAAAAGATTGTTAATTTCAAAAGGATCTTCTTGGAGATCGTATATTTCACCAGTCCCGCTTTCTACTTCAAATATTGCTTTATATCTTTTCGTTCGAACGAACCGAAGGTCCAGGGTCAGGTTGTATCTTATTTTGAATGCTAATATGCAAAATTGGAAAGAATTTAGATTTTTATCCGGTATTTTTTCTCTATTAATTTTTAATAGATCCTCAACCACCGTGCTATAATGCATTGTTGGGATAATGTTTTTGAGAGGATCACTTTATATTATGCGCACGCTTTTGGAGAAACCTATAGCGCTCGCGTCAGTCATCGAAATCAACATAAAGTTATTATCTTTTGTGCAAAACGTTTTCTCCTTGTTATTGCGAAGCCAATTCAATCGCTCTTTAGCCTTTTAATCGCGCTAGTGATCCAAATACTTGAGTTATTTCTTAAAAGCATTATTATGTATTAACCAAATCAGATAAAAATTAAAACAGCGGGCACAATAAGCCTTAGTCAGATAATTGAATGGGGAAGGATTTAAATATGAAAAAATTTGTAGCGATGAGCCTCGTTGCAGTGGCGTTTACGATAATAACGGTTAAAGCAACAGAAGCTCGTGAATATAAGATTGGTTTCATTGGACCTATGTCTGGTGGCGCTGCTCAACTCGGTCAGCAAATGAAGCGCGGTGCAAAACTCTACATGAAATTGCACAAAGACCAACTTGGCAAGCACACGATTAAAATGATCGTCCGTGATTCAAAACGTCCTGGCGGTCCAATTGCGAAAGCAGCAGCTCAGGAGTTGATTACTCGAGAAAAAGTTGAATTGATAACAGGGTTGATTTTTTCACCCAACGCTATGTCAGTGGCACCTTTGGTGAACAAATCCAAGACACCGGTTGTAATTATGAATGCTGGCACAACTTTTATTCCTAATATGTCCCCCCATATGGTGAGAGTTTCTTTTACTATGTGGCAAGCTGGTGTCATTATTGGTGAACATGCAGCCTCTAATTTGAACTGTAAGACAGCGGTAGCCGGCTACACTAATTACCCTCCCGGTAAAGATAGTATTAATGCTTTCCGACACGGATTTGAAGGAAAGGGAGGTAAAGTTGTTGACGAAATTCCTATGGGTGGTCCAGGTAAAGTTCCTGATTTTACGCCATTTTTTCAACGTGCCAAAAGCAAGAAACCAAACTGCTTGTATGTTTTCGTACCAGCCGGTAACCACGCTGCGGCAGTTGCTAAAACTTATCAAGCCCTTGCTATGCGTAAAGCGGGTATTAGGCTGATTGGTCCTGGCGATATTACGCAGGACACTCAACTTCAAGGTATGGGTTCTGCCGCCGTAGGTCTGGTAACTGCACATCATTATCACATGTTTCTAAAGTCGGCTGAGAACCAAGCCTTTGTTAAAGCATGGAAGGCAGAGTATGGCGCAAATAATCCACCAGACTTTGTTGGTGTTGGTGGTTACGATGGAATGGCAGCGGTATACGCTGCGATTAGAGCGGCTAATGGTTCCAAGTTGACTTCTGCCATTGCGATGAAAGCGCTTAAGGGATGGAAGTTTGAAAGTCCGCGTGGTCCAATTATGATCGATCCGGAAACACGCGATATCATTCAAAACATTTATATATCTATCGTGCGCAAAAAGGGCGGTATGCTGGTTCAGGAAACCCAAAAAACCTTTAAGGCTGTTAAGGACAAGTGTAAAGAACTCAAGCTTGGTAAATGTGGCAAGAAGTTGTACTAGCTACAGCTGTTTTCTAAGTAGTTTATTGGCCGGTGGCGTTCAATACCGCCACCGGCCTCTTAATTGTAACGCCTGTGGTAAGGCATATTTTCAAACTGCTGGACTTTGGCAAGCATGTCTCCCTTTCTGAACGAAATTTCGACAGTTCTAGTCTTTGGCCTCGCATACGCGATGTTGCTATTTATAATTTCCGTTGGTTTGTCGATCACAATGGGGCTCATGGGTTTTGCTAATTTAGCCCATGGTTCTTTCGCTATGATGGGAGGGTACGTGACTGTAACTTTGGTGACACAGTCAGGTGTTCCGTTTGCTGCCGCTTTATTAATTTCATTTGTTGCGATTGCACTACTAAGTATTCCGTTTGAGCGTTTTCTTTACCGGCATCTCTACCGTCGTTCTGAATTGGATCAGGTTTTGCTAACCATCGGACTTGTTTTTGCTTCAATAGCCGGTGTTACATTTATCTGGGGGCCGGACCCGCAACTGATCCAAATGCCTAATTATTTAAAGGGTAGTGTGGATTTGGGTTTTAATACCTTTCCAAAATACCGCATCTTTATGATTATTGCTGGTGCCATGATCGTAGCGGGATTATTTTACGGTTTAGAACGGACAAAGATAGGAGCGCAGATTAGAGCGGCTGTTGATAACCGGACAATGGCAGAATCGGTAGGTATAAATACTGATAGGTTATTCACGTGGACATTTGCTTTGGGTAGTGGGATGGCTGCTCTTGGAGGAGGTCTTGGTATCCAAATTTTGGGTGGAATTAAGCCAGTTTTTGCTTTTGAGTATTTAGTTATTTTTCTGATTGTCGTTGCAGTCGGTGGGATGGGTAATATTCGTGGTACTTTTTTTGCTGCCCTTATCCTAGGAATTATCGATTTTGCCGGAAAATTTTATTTTCCGGAAGGTGGCGCTTTTGTCATTTTCGCAGTGACCATCCTTGTCCTCCTGATCCGTCCCCAAGGGCTCTTAGGAAAGAATTAAAGGCATGGTACCTAACCATAGTTCAGCTGCCAAGGCCGTTAATTATTTACAAACACGTCATCGATTTCATTGGGGTGAAGCGATACCATGGATCTTGGCCATTCTTGTTTTTTATTTTTTACCGGGTTATCGGTTGCTAGCAACGCAAATTCTAGTAATGATAATTTTTGCATTATCTTTAGATTTAATTGTCGGTTATGCAGGCATAATTTCTCTTGGGCATACTGCATTTTTTGGCACTGGGGCTTATATAACTGCATTATTGGCGACTAATAATATTCCGGATCCTATCATTGGGCTTATTGCGGCAGCCTTCGGTGCAGCTATTCTAGGATTTTTATCTGGTTGGGTGCTTTTACGCACTACAGGGTTAACGCTTTTGGTTTTGACCATGGCCGTAACAATTATGCTAGCAGAATTGGCTAATGATTTTGATGAAATTACGGGTGGTTTTGATGGCATCAATTTTACTAATTCTGATATATTTGGCCTCATAGAATTAGATCAGCTTTGGTATTCAAGCAGCTATATTTATGTTTTAATTGTTCTATTCCTGAGCTTCCTATTCATTCGAACAATTATTTACGCTCCATTTGGCCGGATGCTGATCGGCATTCGTGAGAATCCACGGCGTATGTCGGCTATTGGTACGCCCGTACACCAACGTCAAGTTATAGTTTATGTGGTTTCGGCGGCGATAGCTGGTATCGCCGGAGCACTATGGGTTCAAGTTCAAGGTAATGTAACCACAGAGGTTTATGCGTTTGAGTTGTCTGGCGATGTTTTGATCATGTTGATCCTTGGGGGTACAGGACGTTTATATGGTGCCTTTCTGGGAGCTACCGTATTCAAGATCCTTGAAAATGTTACCGAGCAAGTTCTAGGAACGGATCAACCTTATTGGCAGTTCGCGATTGGTTTGGTCCTTATTTTGACCGTTTTGTTTGCTAGGCGTGGCCTCTTTGGTATTTTTGAAGATCTGGGCAATAAATGGAAGGAGCGTGGTCAATGAGTGATGCGGTCTTAGAAACAAAAAATCTAAATAAAAATTTTGGTGCGCTTGCGGTGGCCCAGGATATCAATTTTTCCCTAAATCCAGGGGCGCGCCACGCAATTATCGGTCCAAATGGTGCTGGTAAAACAACTCTTGTCAACTTGTTAACTGGGGTATTACGACCTAGCGCGGGTGCGATTTTTTTAAGTGGTGAGGATATTACGACCATGTCTGAGAATGAGCGAGTTAAGCATGGTATCGCTCGGACATTTCAGATTAATACACTATTTATGGGTCTAACCGTCATTGATAACCTTTATTTGGCAATTGCTGAGCGCTTTGGAGGTGCCACAGAGATGTTCCGCCCGGCGGGACATCATATTAAAGTTCAAGAACAAGCTCTTCATATCCTAACAACACTGAAACTCGAAGAGAATTCTCTGACGGTGGTTCGTGAACTATCCTATGGACGACAGCGTTTGGTCGAATTGGCCATTGCTTTGGCGCTGGATCCAAAAGTTCTGTTATTGGATGAACCTGCGGCCGGCGTGCCCAGTACGGAAAGTCATATTATATTGGACGCAGTTGATAATCTTCCAGAAGATATTGCAATATTAATAATTGAACATGATATGGATGTCGTGTTTAGATTTGCCAAACGGATATCAGTACTAGTGCGTGGTTCCATTATGGCTGAAGGCGAACCAGAAGAAATTGCTACTAATCCCGAAGTTCAGGCAGTTTATCTTGGAGAGGCTGATCATGTCTAACCCAGTTCTTATGGCTATCGATGTGACTGCGGGTTACGGTGATACGATAGTGCTAGACGACTTATCGCTTAATCTCGGAGAAGGGGAGAGCATAAGTGTGATCGGGCGTAACGGTGTCGGCAAAACAACGTTGTTGGCAACAATTATGGGACATACGACATTACACGGTGGTCAAATCCTTTTAGCCGATGACGATCAATCCGATACACCGAGTTTCAAACGAGTCAAAGCAGGCCTCGGTTATGTCCCTCAAGAGCGCGAGATATTTCCATCGCTTACTGTTGATGAAAATATGAATATTGGTGCAAATCCGGGCGAGTGGACAGCTGAAAAACTCTTTGAACTTTTTCCGAACCTGGCCGAACGGCGAGGTAATATGGGAAATCAGCTTTCGGGTGGAGAGTTACAGATGTTGGCAATTGCCCGAGCACTTATGACTAACCCAAAAGTGTTATTAATGGATGAACCTTCAGAGGGTTTGGCACCAGTAATTGTCGAAGAATTATTTAGAGTGATGACCCAGCTACGTGACGGGGGAGGAATGTCAATAATTCTCGTGGAACAAAACACTCGCATTGCACTAGATTTCTCAAAGCGTACCATGGTGATGGATCGTGGTCGCATTATCTTTGATGGTGAAAGCGAAGTTCTAAAGCGTGAGCCAAGCAAACTTGAAGAACTCATTGGTCTTTCCGGTTAGAAACGCGT
>DUBF01000016.1 GCA_012960465.1 Rhodospirillales bacterium
CACATTTGTCTTGGAAGCGTGTACTGTTCCGGCCCACCTACAAATAGAACAATGACCACTTCATCAAATGAGGTAATAAAGGCAAATAGACCGCCGGCAATAACACCTGGCGCTATGAGTGGTGCTTGTATTTTGAAAAAATTCCTAATTGGTGATCCACCTAAACTTGAGGCAGCGCGTAACAAGTTATTATCAAATCCAGATAGTGAGGCGGTAACTGTTATAACAACAAAAGGTATTCCTAAGATGGTATGCGCAATAACCAATCCCGTCATCGTTCCCACAAGATTGATTTTTGCAAAAAAGAAGAACGTTCCTGCGGCAGTAATGATAAGCGGCACAATCATTGGAGAGATCATGAGCGCCATAATTAAACGATTAAAAGGCATATGTCTATTTGATAAACCAAGGGCTGCAAGCGTACCTAAAGTGCTTGCAAAGAAAGTTGCCAAGACAGCAATGAACAAACTGTTCTTTATGCCAATCATCCATCTGTCTGTACAAACAGTCGTTCCTGTATTGGCATCACAGATACCAAGCAATTCCTTGTACCAGCGAGTGCCATAACCATCAAAATTAAAGGACCAAGTTTCAAAGCTAAAGATTTTCATTTCAGGGATAAATTGCAGGAAAACTGAATTTGTAAATGAAAGTGGAATAACAACAATTAGTGGTGCAACCAAGAAAAACAATACAAGGCCACAAAATATCCTATAAGTATAGTGCCAAAGTTTCTCTCTAGGTGTTGTGTAGGAAGGAAATTTCATTATTAACCCATTTTTAAATTATTAAGGCCGACCAGCCTGTCATAGGCCCAATATAGAGCCAAAACTGCAGTTAGGAGAAGTGCGCCCATTGCAGCAGCAAGCCCCCAATTCAATGTTTGTTGCATCTCCCTAGCAACAAAGTTACCAATCATGAGGCCGTCTTTTCCACCAACCAATTCTGGGGAGATGTAGTAACCAATGGCAACAATAAATACCAGAATACAGCCGGCACCAATGCCAGGCACAGTTTGGGGCATGTAGACTTTGATAAACGCCCAAGTTGGAGTTGCGCCTAAGTTTTGTGCTGCCTTCATATAGCTCGGCGGTACGCCCTTCATGACACTGTAAAGTGGCAAAATCATAAATGGTAGCAACACCTGAGTCATAACAATAATGGTTCCAGTGAAGTTATACATCATAGGTAGCCGATCTTCTTCACCAAAACATAAATCAATAAAAGTTTCCCCAATAAAAGGGAAATTAAGTGCGCCTTCAAAGCATGGAAGAATGGTTAATAACGTGTCATTAACGACACCATTTTGTTGAAGCATAATCATCCAGGCAACAATTCTTACCAATAATGATGTCCAAAAAGGCATCAAAACACAAATCATGAGCAGATTTGATGCTCGCATTGGGAGTGTTGCCAAAAGATAGGCGACTGGATAGGCAAGAAATAAGCAAGCTAGAGTCACTATTAAACTAACTTGAAGCGTCCGCATCCATATCGTTTTGTATATTTTTAGATACTCATTCTTCTGGATAATGTTTTTATTAGCGTCATACCTTAAGTCGACAGCATTTAGGTAATAGCCCATTGTGTAGGGGTCTTTCATAGCGCCCATTGACTGCCAGAATTCAACTTTACCCCAGCGCTTATCTCTTTTGATCATTTTCTCTTTGTAAGGGGCCTCCAGTACATAGGGCTTTATTACTTCTTTGGATTTTTTATCTACTTTTGTGGCTTCCTTGACCGTCTTTAATAATAAACTTCTCCACCCAGAAAACTCATAAGTCATTCGAGTGCCGGCTTTGCCGAGTAAGTTTTTTCCAATATTCTTTCCTTCACTATTTTCCATTTTGTGCGTGATTCTGATGTCATTGATCACTGCAGCAAACATTTCTTCACTAGGAAGTATGGATTTATCTTCCCATAGTTCATACTGAGCAAATGTTTTTGGAAATACTGTATTAATGGAGGTGTCGTCAACACTTTTTGTTAGAAGAGTGCCTATGGGCACTACAAACATAATTAATAAGAATAATAGTGGTACTATAATTAAAAGGAACGAGCGAATTTTAGTACGACGCAGGGATTTTCTTAAGCTGTCTTTAAGGGGTACGCCATCACTCGTCAGCAATTGACCCTGAGAATTTATAGTGGAAGTATCACTCATAAAAATACCAAATTTACAAAATTTTAAGTTAAGGAAAAAAAACAGGCCGGTAGTTATACCGACCTGTTTTTGTTAAACGAGATTAAGTCAATAAGCTCGTTTGTTGGTCAGCTAATTAATTAGCCATCCATGCTGCATAACGATCATTTACCGCTTGACCATTATCTGCCCACCAATCAGGGTTTGCAAGGATACCACCTTTCATATGCTCATCAGTATTAGGCATATGTTCCATGATATTTACACCTGTATTGAACCATGGTTCATTTGCTTCCATAAGTGGAAGAGCAGATGGACGCATAGGGCCATAGTTGATCCATTTAGCTTGATCCGCTTGTGCCTGGGTACTAGAAGCGTGAACTAAGAAATGAAGGGCTGCAGCTCTGTTAGGAGCGCCATTCATAAGAACCAACCATTCCTCTTCAAGTACTTGACCATCCCAGACCGTAACATAGTCAGCGCCATCATTCAAGATAGCTCCACCGATACGTCCGTTATAGGCTAGTGACATAGAGACCTCACCAGAGTTAACTAGATCTAGTGGCTTGGCGCCTGAAGACCAAAATACTACGTGGTCTTTGATTGTGTCAAGTTTAGCGAAAGCACGATCTTGTCCTGCTTGGGTGTCTAGAACATCATAAATATCAGCGATAGCAACACCGTCAGCATACAATGCCATCTCAACGATAGCGTTAGCCCAAGTGTGAATACCACGCTTTCCTGGGAACTTTTCTACATCAAAGAAGTCTTGGATTGTAGAAGGTTGATCACCTGAGAATGTGTCTGCCTTATGGAATGGAACGTATGACCACCAGATTTGTGGAACTACGCAATCATTTGGAACATCAACCATAAGATCCTCATCCATCGGTGTGCCATCAGGCGCAGGTAGGAATATACTACGATCTAGCTCTTCAAATAATCCCTCATCACAACCAGTACGAGCTTGCGAAGGAAGTACGTCAACGATATCCCATTGAACGTTACCTGATTCAACTTGGGCGCGAACTTCACCTAAGCCACCGTTGTAACTAATCAAATTTACTTCTCCACTGGAATAAGTATCAATGTAAGCTTTTTGTTGTGAGGCAGAATAGCCTCCACCCCAAGAAACCATCGTTACAGCTGCTTGCGCTGCACCAGCCAACATTGCTGTTGAAATAGCACCGGCAATCAGAGTTTTGGATATTATTTTATTCATTTTTAACTCTCCTATTGTTTAAAAAAATGCCTGCACTTGGACTTAGCCATCCAAGGCCAAACAATCTTCCGACATCCAGCCGATATTAACTTGTTTGCCTTCTTTAAGGCTAACGTTATCGATTGAATTTGGTATTTTGACGATAAAATCGTCGTGTCCACACACACTAAAGCGTGTGCGAATATGGTCGCCATGATAGATTAATTCTTCTACTTTGGCGGAATATGAATTGGGGATTGTGCCTGCTTTTGGAGCAACAACAATCCGCTCTGGTCGTAGCGATATCGTAGTGCGTTCGCCAACGGCATTAACATTGGCTTTAGTGGCAATGACAATATCTCCAGAATCGGTCTTGACCGTTACTTGCTTGCCATTGATTGCCTCAACGGCGCCCATCAAGCGATTGTTTTCACCAATAAAGTTTGCTACAAAAGCATTTTCAGGTTTTTCATAAAGAGCTTCTGGCGAGGAGCATTGTAAGACCACACCGTCATTAAAAACGGCAATGCGGTTTGACATTGTTAATGCTTCTGTTTGATCATGAGTAACGTAGACGACAGTCAGACCAAGCTGCTCATGCAGATGTTTAATTTCGTACTGCATTTGCTCACGGAGGTTTTTGTCAAGCGCACCCAAAGGCTCGTCCATCAATACTAAATCTGGATCAAATACAAGTGAGCGGGCTACCGCAACACGCTGCTGCTGGCCACCCGATAACTGCATTGGGCGACGATTGCCAAACTCACCCAATTGCACCATATCAAGAGCGCGATTAACGCGTCTTTCTCTTTCTTCTTTACCCATCTTGCGCACTTCTAATGGGAAGGCAAGATTCTCAGCAACCGTCATATGTGGAAACAATGCATAGTTTTGGAAAACCATGCCAATGCCACGTTTGTGTGGAGGGACGTTGTTGATGGGTTTGTCTTTTAAGTAGATTGTGCCGTTAGTTGTGGGCTCAAAGCCAGCTAACATCATTAAGCAAGTTGTTTTGCCGGAGCCAGATGGCCCAAGCATGGTGACAAATTCACCCTTGGCAACATCTAGGTTGAAGTCTTTTACAACCAGTATTTCTCCGTCATAACTTTTTTGTACGTTTTCGAATTTTACTAATGGTCTTTCTTCGCTCATCTCTCTATTTTCCAAGTTTTGTTTAGTGCTTAATGTGAGTTAGTAATGTTGCTAATTCACAGCGGTTAATTTGATGATTGTTAAATATTTATCTAATAATATGCAGTTTAGTTAAAACATATTACCTACTATTTATTAATGTTTTTCTTTTTGAAATTAATTCTTTTTTATCCTGGTTAACGTTTTAACGATAGGTTGGTTTTTTTAAACACTATCCAATATCTAATCAGTGTATCAATAATATTTACTAATCTAAACAACAATATAGAATGAATTAATGAGTTAATTCATCAAATTTTTTCTGAAATACAGGTAAATTAATACCGAATACATATTGAATGTTGTGAATTTCATCTATACAACTGATTAACTATACAGTCAGTCGGTTTTTATAGTTTAAATTAATAGGTACAGAAGCAATTCAGTATGGGTCCAGTCTATTTGTCTAATTTGGTATCTGACATAAATTAAAGCAATGAAATTCGAAGATTTTTTACCTTCTTAAAAGGGCAAAAAATTCGATGATACCACTGCAGCATTGCCAGTTCAAGCGAAAAAAACAATAAGCTTATCGACTAACTCGATAAAGCTGAGTTAAACAGTGCTTTAACGTCTGTTTCCACGAAATTAATGCTCTTTGAGTAAATATTTCAAATACATAAAATTACCTGCTACATTTTTTTAGTTTTTAATTGTTTTAGATTGACTCCTTGTTGTCTTTTACTAACTGTCGTGCTATGAGTTGGTTTCTCATGACACTATTTTTCAGGTTTTTCACCACTCTTTATTCTGAGTATTAGAAGTAATAATTAAGGGCTTACTGCTCTAGAGTGTTTTTTTGTAGAAACTATTGAATAAATGGTTAATAGTAAACTATTTTTTTGATTATTGGTGCATAATTGACAGTATTAGGTTCAAGTGTCAGGTTTTAGTTGTTAATGATTTCATATCGGTTTGAATATTTTTAGATTCAACTGCTTTTATTTGCAAGATAATAATGCTATTAAATTAACTAACTTTCTAGGAGAAAAAAAATGGTCAAGATGGACTTTAAAGGCAAGATTACAGAAAAAGAAATCCCTTTATTTGAGGGCGATAATGCCTTTTTATCGGACTTTGCATTGTCAAGAGATGAGAATGCACCTATGTCTGCAGGCTTGTTTCGCTTAGAAAAAGGTGAGCCAATCACTTATGAATACACGTACGAAGAAATGAAAATCATTCTTGATGGTGAATTTATCATTTCTGATGAATCTGGCGAGGAAGTAACTGCAACTGCGGGCGATTTATTCTACTTCCCTAAAGGCAGTGTGATTACATTCCGTACCAATGACTTTGGTCTTGCTTATTTTGTTGGTCAACGCGGTGCAGACGAAGCTTAGTTAAGTCAATTTTTAATAAAAAACCTCGTTATAGTGCGGGGTTTTTTATTGGTAAATTAATGTAAAGTCTTTCTTTTCGTAAGGCGAAGGAAAGTGATTGTTTAATGCAAATTCTGCGCTAATGTAACCCAGCTCATCCGCTGATTTAGCGCAATAGCCGCCACCGGCAAAAAGGGCGTAAAGTCTTTTGTCTTCAAATTGATCAATGTAATTGCCACCAGTGGGCGACGTGGTTGTTACGCAAGGAACTGAATGGAATTTATTGAATGTTACAGAGGACAGTAACTCCTTTAGTGCTTCAGTTAGCCACGGAATTTTTTCCTTATCGCCATAAGAATGAAACCAGTCTTGAAGTGATTGCTTGTCTTTTTCCATTTCATTGCCAAGTGCATGGCCAATTTTGGCGTAGTGTTTGCCATCCGGGTATTCAACGGGCGGCAAAAAGTACAGGAATTTATTAGGTTCGTCACCAAGTCGATAACTCATCGTTGGCATACCTATAAGGCTTGGCAGCTGTTCTTTAGATATTTCGCCAAGCACTGCTGTGTGAGGCACAACGCCGTAATCTATTGGACAGGGAATGGTGTTGCCGATATTGGCAAACGCACCCGTTGAGATGATGCATTTTTTGCATTTAAAGCTCGATTTCTCAGTCTTTACAGTGATGTATTTTTCATTTTTTTCAATTGCAACGACTGTATCGTCCACTACAGTGCCGCCACAAGTTTCAAGCGCTTTATTTTGTGCTGCTATGTTTTTTCTAGGATCTAACCAGCCGGCATTCTTGGCTTGAAATATCCCGCGTACATCCTTTGGAAATTGAAAATAGGGAAAGCGCTCATTCAATTGTTGTGAAGAGAATGTTTCCATCTCGGGATAATAATCTTTTGCTTGGGCGCCCATATCTTCAAGAAAGCCTGGGTTGTTTGACGCCGCAAGATACCCAACTTCTTGAAAGAAGTTAATGCCTGTTTCTTTTTCGAGCGGCCTGAAGCGCTCAATTGCTGCTGTACTAATTTGGCAGTTATGAGCAAGTGTGTCAAGTATACGAACGATGCGTGCTGAGTCGTAGTGACTGCCAAAAACACCAGAATGGGTTTTTCGATCTCTAGGTTCACTGGGTCCAATCAAGGCCACGTTAGAGCCTTGGATGGCAAGATGGCGCGCTGCCGCAGACCCAATAAGGCCACGACCGATTACAATACAATCATATGCTGGCATAGTAACCAATTATAGTGCTGAAGTACCAAGTAGCGTTGGCAATCTTTAGGCTGGAAGGGTGTAAAAAAAGGATGGTGCCCCGGGCCGGAATTGAACCGGCACGGCCGTGAAGCCGCAGGATTTTAAGTCCTGTGTGTCTACCAATTTCACCACCAGGGCATAGGAGGGGGTAGAAAACAGAGAATTATATACTATGAGTGTTTTTTGTTTGACCATTACGATTATAAATTAACCAAATGAAATCCATGCTTTACTGGAGTGTCGAGCATTATTTCGGTAAAATTTGGGTTTTTTATTCTATCGTGGTTACATGGGATTGATTAAATTGGTTTTAGTAATGCTGCTTGCTTGGGTTGGCTTTGTTTTATTTAAAAAATTGAGACAGCTAAATGTGAGTAGATCTTCGGACAGTAATATTGGGCAAAAGATGATAGTTTGCTCGGTTTGCGATACCCATATCCCTGAGTCGGAAGCCATTATTAAAGATGGAAAAATATATTGTTCTAAGGATTGTTTATGAAGTTTTTATTTGATTTTGGCCCAATTATCCTATTTTTTGTTATTTACAAAACTTACGGGCTCTCCGCTGCTATTTACGCCATGATAGCCGGCACTTTTGCGCAATTGATTTACACTCGCTGGACCACAGGCAAGTTTGAAAATTCGCACATGATTACTTTTGGCTTGTTGGTGGTCTTTGGTGGTGTCACACTTGCATTGAAAGACCCAGCTTTTATTATGTGGAAGGTTAGTGTGTTGTATGTAGCGTTTGCCTTGGCGCTGATTGGTAGTATGTGGATTGGCAAAAAAACACTAATCGAGCGCATGCTTG
>DUBF01000017.1 GCA_012960465.1 Rhodospirillales bacterium
CGCTGAACAATGCTCGCTACTGCTTCTGCATCTGGCCATTCTGGATAAAGAATTATGGTTGCTCCTAATTTAATCGGTGCCAGAAAACAATGTGCCAAAGAAAAAGCAAAAAATAGCTTTGAAGAACCGTAGATACGATCACCTGGACCAACACTCAAAATATCGCCCATTAGATAATCAACTGCTAAAATCGATTTTTGGCTGTGTATCACACCTTTAGGTCTACCAGTAGTCCCAGACGAATACATCCAAAGTGCTGGATCGTCTGAATTCAATTTAACCGCATCAAATTTCGGGGAAGCAACTTTCATAATTTTTGGCAGATAATACAAATCTCTATGCTCAACATCAGTATTTATAATTTTTGGTCTCAATGTAATATCTTTTGAAACACCTTGATAACTACGAAGAAACACATCGTCTAAAACAATTGCCTTAGCTTGACTATCATTCATCGTATAAGCCACGTCGCTAGGATTTAAGCGTAGATTAATTGCGATTGGTACCGCACCAATTTTCATTAGACCCAAATAAACATAAAAAAATGCCGGGGTATCACGCACCATCAGTATAACCCTATCACCAACAGAAATCTCTAATTCTAAGAAAGCATTACTAGCCTGATTAACCCGGGCCCATAATTGGCTATAGGTAACCATCTCATCATTACAAATGAGCGCTACATCATGATCTTGACCACGCAATTTAGATGGAGCGAGGATAGCCTCGGCCATATTGACTATATTTTTTTCAAATACCTTGGTTAATGGCACCTAAATCTACCTAAAATTAATATAAAATAACCATTTCAATATAAACCCGCCAGAATAGTGAGCTATATTGCTGGACTATTTATCGTTTGTAATCAAGGATCAACCTATGTCAAATAGAAAAAAATAGTTTAGAATGATAAATATGAGAATTTAAATAGGCTACAAGTAGAATTAGACTAAAAAATAGGAATGACGGTTACAATTTACCAAGTAAAAGACAAACAATATTCAATAATCCAGATTATTATGTTTGGGTTTGGTTTAATGCTATTATTAACGGCCTGCAGTAATAAACATGCTGAATGGCAACATCCGGACAAATTGAAAGATACTTGGCATGCAGATAGACTAAAATGCAAGAATTTTGCTAAAACACAACTCGCACGGCAGATTGATATTGAAAATGATGCAAATTTTGATAATAAAGCCGATCTACAAATACAATTTGAAAAACATGATGCGGTAAAAAAGTATAACTCCCACTACACTCACTGCATCACGGATAAAGGTTATTATCAAATTTCGGATAAATAATTAGAATGAAGATAAAGATACAATATGAATAACGCTGATAACGAATTATTTTCTTCGCTTCTTATAGAATCTGGCTCCGATCAATCTACAGAAGCTATCATTGATATTATTAAAGGTGTTGCGGGAGGACCAACTCCTGAAAGCTCTATAGGTAACCCAAACGCCTGGCTTGAGCTAATTTCATCAGACATGCCTGAAGTTTTAATTAAACTATTAAAGTCCGAATTAGATAAGGTTATAAAAATTGATGATGGATTGAATGACAACCTAGATCCTGAATCTTTCAAGAAAAGACTTAGAGACCTGCGCCGCGAGATCAAAGCCCAAGAAATCTCAGGTTTTATAATCCCCTTGGCAGATGAACATCAAGGCGAATATGTCCCCAAAAACGCTCAACGGTTAGCATGGCTTACCGGGTTTACAGGTTCTGCTGGATTAGCAGTTGTTCTCAGAGATAAAGCTGCGATTTTCGTAGACGGTCGGTACACACTGCAAGTACGGGAACAGGTTAACACTAATCTATTTGAAATCAATAATTTAAGTAATAATGCTGTTGATACTTGGATAAGTGAATCGCTAATCCCTGGGAATATAGTTGGATTTGATCCGTGGCTGCACACTTCTGATGGAATTGTTAGGATTAAAAAAGCAGTTGAGAAAGCTGGAGGTAAATTAAAAGCTCTCAATATTAATCCAGTTGATACAGTCTGGCTAAATAGACCAAAGCCCCCACTCACACCGGTTATACTCATGGATAGTGCCCTTACGGGGCAAACTTCAGCAGAGAAACGGGCCCAAATTTCAGAACTATTGAAAAAAGAAGAGTTAAAAGCCTGTGTTCTTACGGCCCCAGATTCGATAGCCTGGCTGGCCAATATCCGCGGCGGCGATGTACCTTATACACCTTTTTCGCTAGCTTTTGCTATTTTCCATGCCGACGGCAACCTTGATATTTTTAATGATCCTAGAAAATTTTCTACTAAAGTACTCAATAAATTAGAAGCAGGTATTACTATATTTCCGCGGGAAGATTTTCTCCCCACACTCCTTAACCTTGGTAATAAGAATGAAAAAATTGGTATTGACTTATCATCTTCTGCAGAAATCATCGCATACACTCTAAGAAATTCCGATGCGCAGATACATAGATTTGTTGATCCTTGTCAATTACCGAAAGCCAGAAAAAATTCAGTTGAGTTAGATGGCATGCGGCAGGCCCATTTGAGAGACGGCGTCGCAATAACTAAATTCTTAGCCTGGTTAAACGAAAATGCACTAGGTGGCAGTCTAACAGAATTATCTGCCGCAGTTAGATTAGAAAGCTTTCGGCGAGAGGAAAACAACATTCAAGGTTTAAGTTTTCCAACGATATCTGGAAGTGGTCCGAATGGAGCCATTGTTCATTACCGTGTGACACAAACGAGTAACCAAAAACTCGAGAAAAATTCTCTTTATCTAGTGGATTCTGGAGCCCAATATATAGATGGCACCACCGATATCACGCGGACAATCTCTATAGGAACGCCAACCCCTGAAATGAAAGATCGGTTTACCCGGGTTCTTAAAGGTCACATTGCATTAGCAATGGCCGTCTTTCCCCAAGGAACCTGTGGGTCACAACTTGATATACTCGCGCGTGCGCCACTGTGGAAAATTGGTCTTGATTATGACCATGGAACTGGGCATGGCGTTGGTAGCTATCTAAGTGTCCATGAAGGCCCCCAACGGATTTCAAAAATACCTAACCGTATAGCCTTAGAACCTGGCATGGTAGTATCGAACGAGCCTGGATATTACAAAAAAGATGAATACGGAATTAGAATCGAAAACTTGATAACTGTTGTTAAGACATCACCATCATCATTAGATTTAAACGGTGACAAGCAGCCTTTATTATGTTTCGAGACCCTTACTTTGGCGCCGATAGACCTATTATTGGTGGAAAAAAATCTTTTAAATCACGATGAAATCAATTGGCTAAATGAATATCATCGAAACGTTAGAAACTCACTATTACCATTATTAGACAAAAAAACACAAAATTGGCTAGAATTTAATTCCAAAGATTTAAGTGTCTAATAATATTTCTACATAATGATACGGATCAATGCTAAATTCACGATTAAAATTCTTTTGCTAAATAATTAAAGTTAAATTTATTTCTGAGTTTTGTGTAAGAAAATACATCAATCTAATTGATTACGCTGCGTAATAAAGTATTAAATTAGATATTTTTTTACTTTGAAACAATTATTATATAAACGGCTCAAAAATTTATAGAAATCTAAATAATTGTCATTTCTTATCACTTGATTGATGGACAGATTTAGCCAGAATAGCGCGACTTTTAATTAAACAAAATTTTACCAATAAAAATTTACAGTTGACTATGAAAAATAAACGACAAAAGAAAACATCTTCGAGCCCAATTTGGGGTGGTCGTTTTGACGGTAGCCCATCCGAAATCATGGAGCATATTAACGCTTCAATTGATTTCGATAAAAGGATGTATGCTCAAGATATAACCGCGTCTAAAGCGCACGCGGCAATGCTGGTTAAACAAGAAATTATATCTGCTGAGGATGGAACCCAAATTAGGGAAGGTCTCGACCAAATCCTCAATGAAATTGAGGATGGTTCCTTCGAGTTTAAAATTTCTCTTGAAGACATCCACATGAATATTGAATCGAGACTTAAAGAAATAGTTGGTGATGCAGCTGGAAGGTTGCACACTGCAAGATCGAGAAATGATCAGGTTGCAACAGACTTTAAACTTTGGGTCAGAGAGGAATTAGATCATTTAGATAGTGCATTAAAATTGCTACAAGAAACTTTCATTAACCAAGCAGAAAACCACGCATCAACAATTCTGCCAGGCTTTACTCATCTGCAGTCAGCCCAACCCGTTACCCTAGGCCATCACCTACTTTCATATGTCGAGATGATCGGACGAGATCGAGGTCGAATTAAAGACTGCCGAAGACGATTAAATGAAAACCCGTTAGGCTCTGGCGCTTTGGCTGGAACATCGTTTCCTATCGATCGGGATGTAACAACTACAGCCCTTGGTTTTGATCAACCTACCACCAATTCATTAGATGCCGTATCCGATCGCGACTTTGCTCTCGAATACCTGTCGTTAGCATCAATTTTATCAGTTCACCTTTCTAGACTTGCAGAAGAAATCGTCGTTTGGGCAAGCGCCCCTTTTTCTTTTATCAATTTACCAGATTCTTTTTCAACTGGCAGTTCGATGCTCCCGCAAAAAAGAAACCCGGATGCAGCAGAATTAATACGGGCAAAAACGGGCCGAGTAATCGGCAATTTAGCGAGCCTCCTAATCATAATGAAAGGCTTACCCCTAGCCTATAGCAAAGATATGCAGGAAGACAAAGAACCAGTCTTTGAGACAGCGGATACACTAGCCCTTACGGTCAAAGCGATGACAGGAATGTTTGGGGAAATAACCTATAATATTGATAAAATGTTGGCTGCAGCAAAAAATGCTAATTCTAACGCGATCGATCTAGCAGATTGGTTAGTAAAAGTATTGGGTAAACCATTTCGCGAAGCCCATAGTATAAGTGGTAAAATGGTCAAACTTGCTGAAAAACAAAATAGATCTCTAGACGAACTGTCCCTTGCCGACATGCAGAGCATAGAACCAAGTATTACTAACGATGTTTTTAACATCCTTAACATTGATATTGCATTGAATGCACGCAACAGCTTTGGTGCTACAGCGCCAAAGAATGTTACAAAGGCTTGCGCTAAAGCGCGTCTCAAGTATCTTAAATAATGTAACTATGGATTTAATAGAATGGCTCGCGGTCGGTTGCAAATTTTAGTATTAACGTTGTTAGTTGTATTGATGACATTACCAATACTATCCGCTTGTGGTAAAAAAGGTAAACTGCAACCGCCTCAAGGTGCAAAAACTGATTTTCCGCGCCAGTATCCCAGCTATTAATCATCCCAGAAATTATTTAAAAAGAATCAAATATGGATTATTTTGAATATAGAAAAGGGGAGCTTGTTGCCGAAGATGTCAACGTCTCCAAAATAGCAGATGAAATTGGGACACCTTTTTATTGTTATTCGGCGACCAGTATTGAATACCATTTCAAAGCTTTAAAAAAAGCATTGGCGGGGCTTAATGCAACAATTTGTTATGCCGTCAAAGCTAACTCAAATATAGCCATAATTAAAACACTCTCCGACATGGGTGCGGGGGCAGATGTTGTTTCATCAGGTGAATTAACTCGGGCGCTCAAGGCAGGTGTGCCACCAAATAAAATTGTGTTCTCTGGGGTTGGGAAAACTACGGATGAACTTGCCCATGCTCTCAAAGAAGGTATCTTACAGATCAACATTGAATCTGAACCCGAACTAATTGCACTTAATAAAATTGCTAATTCTATGGGTCAAGAAGCACAGGTTGCTCTCCGTATTAACCCAGATATTGATGCACATACACATAATAAAATTTCAACGGGTCGATCTGAAGATAAATTTGGCATTGAATGGACGCATATAAATGATGTTATCAGTCGTGCTAATAAACTAGATAATATTAAAATTGTAGGGCTAGCTATGCACATCGGGTCTCAATTGACTAAACTTGAGCCCTTTAAAGAAGCATTTACCCGGTTAGAGAGCCTTGCCAAAGAACTACGCTTAAAAGGTTATGAAATTTCAAGACTCGATCTTGGTGGGGGCCTAGGCATCTCTTATGATGGACTACCTACTCCAACCCCAGCAGAATATGGAAAAATAGTCAAAGACGTCTTTAAAGATCTAAACTGCGATTTATTATTTGAACCCGGGCGCTTTATCGTTGGTAATGCTGGTATATTAGTAACCCAGGTAATCTATGTAAAGAAAGGCGCAACCCGCCGTTTCTTGATCCTGGATGCCGCAATGAATGATCTTATGAGACCATGCCTTTATGATGCTAAGCACAGTATTATATCTCTCGTAGAACCCAAAGAGGATGATATTTTGGACAGGGTTGATGTAGTCGGCCCAGTGTGCGAAACCGGTGATACCTTTGCCACAGAAATAGACCTACCAGCAGCGGAATCTGGTGATTTGCTCGCGATTCGCTCAGCAGGAGCGTATGGCGCTGTAATGTCATCAACTTATAATAGCCGTTCCCTCATTCCAGAAATAATAGTTAAAGGCAATAACTATTCAATTATCCGTCAGCGGATAACACCAAAAACTTTGATTAATTATGAGAGCCTACCAGACTGGAGCACCTAAATGGTACGTTCGATAACTGGAAGCCAATGCGCTCGATTAATAGTTGGATTAAATGGCAACAAGAAATCTGAGGAAATTTTTTACAAAAGTCGGCCTACATTTGTCTAATCTGAAAATAATTATACTCAAACTCGTTAAAATATAAAACGACAGATAATTATTTGTTAAAATCCAGAATGAATTGCATTATTTTTAAAATCATAACCTTAATAAAATCACCCCGTATTTTGAATAGTGCAATACGTATGCTAATCCAGCCACAATCCCGAGAAATGGAACTTTGACTTAATAAATCTAAATTGGATAAAGACTTTTTATCTAATTTAAAATTCGGTTTACGATCTATTTCACCAAGTGGTTTCACTCGGCGATCAACTATCCAATTCATTTGCTCGCTCCCTAGTAATGGGCTCTAGTGTCGGCCCTTAAGAGTGGCAAGCAAATTCTATGCCGCTAGTATAAAGATAAAAAATGGTTAAGTATCAGATGGTTAAAGAAATTTAAAATCCGTTAACAGAATTTTGTGAACTTAAATTGGAAATTTTTTCCATAATCGGACAAATACAGACTTTTATTTCGCATTTTCCTCGGGTTTAACAGGTGCAGGCTTGACTACTTTTTTTGGATTTTCCTGCACTGGTGAACCACCTTCTAACCCACTCGATTTACCCCCATCATCTGAGATAAATGAACCATAAATAATATCTAGCCGTTTTGCCGTCTTTGGAAGCTTTTTCAATACGCCCGTAAACTTTACAAACTTACCAGGAGCAAGTGTCAATTTTTTAGGCTTCAGTGTCTCGGTTTGAACAACTTGATCTTTTCCATCAATCGCTTGTAACAATATTTCTGGAACCTGTTGCACGGAGTTAGAAACATTAGTGATAACTCCCTTAATGACCGTAACTGTTTTACCATCACGTTCTTCACTAATCGGATTATCTGATTTAATTCTGAGCCCTTGACCGGGAATTAAAACCCGAAGACCAATTAATTCAAAGACAATATTAGAGGCCGGAAGAAACTTTACTACCATAGTTCTCTTGTAGACAGCACCTCCGACAACACCCCCAATTATAAGTAAGAAAATCAAAAGCCAAACAATTATTTTTACTAAGCTCCCACCTTTCTTTTCCTCTTCTTCTGGTTCGGCATCAAAAGTTGGTGCATCAAATGGTTCTGGATCTGGAATATCCTCCGGATCAATATCTTCGTCATTTTCATCATTTGATTCGTTTGATTCGTTTGATTCGTCAGCAGCTATAGATGCTATAGGCTCCGGATCTTCCATATTTTCTAAATCATCAATACTAACGCTTTCAGCCTCATCAACTT
>DUBF01000018.1 GCA_012960465.1 Rhodospirillales bacterium
AAAGAATGGAATTTAATTTGGGGTTATCTCTATGTAACAAAAAAACATTTTGGATCAACCAAGACAAAGGATGAGATTTATCGCCTGTTATTACGACATTTCCCTAAAATGATATTTCATGGTTTAGTATTTGAGCGCAAGCGTTTTCGCAGAGATTTTGCGATTGTACACGCGGTAGTCTCGTTTATTTGTGGGCGTCAACCAAAAAAAACTTAGCCATCAGAAGGAATGTTGAATTCCGATGCAATTTGGTACAATAATTTACCATAATCACTTGTTCCCATATTTTGAGCTAGTTGTTTGAAAGCAGTTATATCAATAAATCCTTTTGACAATGCAATTTCCTCTGGGCAACAGACGTAGAGTCCTTGCCTCTGCTGCAGTGTTTGAACAAATGTGGCGGCTTGCAATAATGATTGTGGCGTACCAGTGTCCAACCAAGAATATCCTCGTCCCAGTTTCTCAACTTTTAATGTATTTTCGTTTAAATAATTTTGGATAACATCCAATATTTCAAGTTCGCCACGAGCCGAGGGGGAAATAGTTTTTGCTATAGACGATGCCTTATTATCAAAAAAATAAATTCCTACAACTGCCCAATTTGATAGGGGTTCTTCAGGTTTTTCAGTTAAGCTTATGACGCTTCCTTTTTTATCAAAATTGGCAACACCGTAGCGTTCTGGATCTGAAACCCAGTTCGTAAAAATACGCGCTCCCGATGTTAGTTGGGCAGCTTGGGTTAATAATTCACTTAAGCCATGACCATGAAATACGTTATCCCCTAAAATTAGGGCGCAAGGTTCCCCTCCAATAAATTCTTCGCCAATGATAAAGGCCTCTGCTATTCCATTGGGCTGTTTTTGTTCAGCGTAGGAAATTGTGAGGCCGAAAGTCTCGCCATTGCCCAATAATTTATGGAAACTTGGTTGTGCCTCCAGTGAACTTATGATCAAAATTTCTCGGATACCAGCTAACATTAGGGTGGAGAGCGGGTAATAAATCATCGGCTTATCGTAAATGTGCAACAGTTGTTTGTTTACTGCTCGTGTCATGGGTTGGAGCCGCGTACCACTGCCGCCTGCTAATATGATGCCTTTCATCTTTTAGCCTTCTTGTTTGGAGAGCGATTTAAACCAAGGCGTTTTCCATCATATCCGAGATTTAAAATATGTTGCCACCAATCTCTGTGGTCAAGATACCAATTTACAGTATCACACAGCCCTTTTTCCAGGTTAATTAATGGCTCCCAGCCAGTATCTTTTGTTGTTTGGGATGTATTGATAGCATAGCGTAAATCATGGCCGGGTCTGTCATTAACATATTCAATTAAATCATTATAATCTTTACCATCTGATTTAGGCATAATTTTGTTTATGATCTGACATAGATTCGTGACAATTTCTAGGTTTGTTCTTTCGGAATTTCCGCCAACCAGATAAGTTTGACCGATAGAGCCTTTTTCACCGATTATTTGAAGGGCTTTGCAATGATCATTAACATGCAGCCAGTCACGAATATTGTTACCGGTACCATACACAGGTAATTTTTTTTCGTTTATACAGTTTATTATCATCAAAGGAATAAATTTCTCTGGAAATTGGAAGGGCCCATAATTATTCGAACAGTTAGTAATTATGACAGGTAAACCGTAGGTATGATGCCAAGCCTTCGTAATGTGGTCTGAGGCGGCTTTGCTCGCCGAATATGGAGATCGTGGGTTATATGCCGTTGATTGATTAAACGCTTCATCTTTCAAACTAAGAGAGCCAAAAACTTCATCTGTCGAAACATGAATAAAACGAAAGTTTTTAGCTTTTTCCTTGGGTAAATGATTGTAATAATTGAGGGCTGCTTCTAGTAGATGATACGATCCGATAATATTCGTGTTGATGAAAGTCATTGGGCTATCAATTGATCTATCAACATGTGATTCTGCAGCCAGATGATATACTTGATCAGGCTGGAATTCTACGAAGGCTTTTTCTAATATTTTAATATCACAAATGTCACCACGTAAGAATGTGTAACGTGAATTGGCTGTAATATCTGCAAGATTATTGGAACTAGCAGCGTAGGTCAATTTATCTAAGTTTAGGACTGTGTGGTCTTCGTTCTTAATAAAAAGGCGCACTAACGAAGAGCCAATAAATCCAGATCCGCCTGTTATTAAAATTCTCATGTCCAAAGTCTATCCGTATTATTAGCCACTTTTTAAGGAAAATAAATCTGATCTTCCTCGAAGTTTGGTAGGTTTCTATCTTTGTCAGATAGAATCACATGTGACGAGCTAACTTTCCAGTCAATATTAAATTCTGGGTCATTCCAATTAATACCAGTCGCATGTTCAGGAGAATATTTTCCTGATATTTTATAGGTAACCTGAGTATTATTAATAAGTGTAATGAAGCCATGTGCTATACCGGATGGTATGTATAGCCATGTCCAATCATCTTCTTGCAGAGTAACAGAAAAAATTTGCCGGTATGTTGGCGAGCTTCTGCGCAAATCGACGGTTACATCTAAAATTGCGCCCCGTTGACATCGAACAAGTTTGTTTTGATGGTGGGGTTCCGTTTGAAAATGGAGGCCTCTTAACGTTTTCTTTTGCAAAGAATTAGTGAGAAAATCCTGGTTGAAGCTTTCATCAATATTAATTTTTAAGAATGCTTCTTTCTCATAAATTTGAACAGCCTCTCCACGCGGATCTCCAATGGGTTTTATTTGGATGATCTGTAGATTATTTATTGTCGTTTTTGTGATGTTCATAGTTTATTCTTTTAGCATGGATTGAATGCCTTCGAGCAAACTATGTTTTGGCCGCCAGTCAGGTAGTGTTTTTCCACGCCAAATATTTTTAATTTCTCTCGAGGGTTTTTGCCATTTACCGTGCTTAATAAGAACTTTTTTTCCCGAAACTTTCTCAAATAGTGCAATAATTTCATCGATTTTGTATGGGTTTTTACCACGTACTGCAAATGATTTGCCAGCAACGTCTTTTGGTTTATCAGTTAATTTTTTTGCTGCAAGAAGGTAGCAATCTATCACATCGGCGTAAAATACTGGATATAAAAGAATTTCATTCTTCGGGGTAGGCAAAGGCGAATTATTTTGAATAGCTCTGGCGATATTGGGAAATAATTTTTTGCGCCAATCTCCCGGACCATAAGTATCAAAAATAATAAGGGAAGTTGCGGAAAATTTATTCAAACTCGAATAGTAGTCGAGGATTTTAATGAAGGAATTCTTTGTAACCCCATAAAGATTTACTGGCGGCTTATTTTTATCACTAAATTGGAAATAGGATCCGGTATTGATAAAGCTTTTAACAGAGGAGTTTTCTGCCGCCGCCAGAATTTGGCTTCCAAATGTAATATTTGACGTAATAAGTGTTTCAATATCCTCGGGTTCTTCTTCTCTTACGTATTTGCTTGCAAGGTGAAATACTATATCTGGACGAACATTTAAAAAAATATTGGTCAAAGATGATTGTTTGCCATTGTAGGTATGGATATTAACGTCAGGGGCTCGGGAAATTAGCCTTATAGTATCACTTTTAGTTCGTTTAATGATGTGTACTTTGATGTTCTCATGAATTAGCCGAGTAACTAATTCAATGCCTAGATAACTCGTAGCGCCAGTTACAATAGCCGTTTTCATGGTTTCTAACATACTTTTATTTCAGGAATGAAGGTGACTAATTGACCCTCCCATTCTTTAACAAAATTGAGTTTTTGGCAAATCTCTTCTCGGACATTCCACGGTAGAATAATAATAACGTTTGGTTTAGTTTCCCTAATAACGTCCATTGAGACAACCGGTATGTGGCTGCCGGGTAAAAATTTACCTTGCTTTGCAGGTGTATCATCAGCAACAAAATCGATATTTCTTGAATTAATACCACAATAGTTTAAGAATGTATTACCTTTAGCGGCAGCGCCAAAAGCCGCGATATTCTGTCCTATTTCTTTTCTTTTTTTAATAAATTTTAGAGCATTTTTTCGTATTAACCCTATATTTTTTTGCAGTTCTCGGAAGCCTTCTTTGCGATCAAGCTTCATCGCCAACTCTTTACTTAAAATCCGGCCAACCGAGTGGTTAATTGAATAAGTATTGTTAGCTTCATGAGTTAAAAAGATACGAAGTGACCCTCCATGGGTAGATAGCTCATTAACTTCAATTATCTTTAGATCAAATTCTGAGAAAATCTGCTTTAGAGCGACAATTGAGTGATAAAAATAGTGTTCATCATAAATTGTATCAAATTGAGTATATTCGACTAAACTCGCTAAATGAGGAAACTCTAATGAAACAACGCCTTTTTCTGACAGGCAGCGTTTAATGGCAGTGATAAACTCCCGGATCTTAGGTACATGAGCAAACACATTATTACCTACAATTAAATCACAAACACCGAATTGTTTGATGATTTGTTGAGAGGTTGTTTTACCAAAGAATCCAACAATGGTTTTAACCCCTTTCTCTTCTGCCGCTTTAGCAGCCTTACCAGCCGGATCAATACCTTGGCAGGGAATTTTATGGGAGACAAAGTGTTGTAATAAATAACCGTCGTTTGAACCAATTTCTAATACACGAGATTTATTTGTTAAATTAAACTTTGGAATTGTTTCTTCAGCAAATAACCTTGCATGTTCAACCCATTCTTTTGAAAACGAAGAATAATAGACGTAATCATCGGTAAAAAGATCTTCCGGAGCTGTAATATTACCTAATTGAACAAGAGAACACTTTTCACAAATATAAGTCGTAAGAGGACTTTTCCATTCACTTTTTCCTTGTTTGAAATTATGTAAGTCCTCACGGCTTAAGAGACGGTTAGCCGATGGCTGATTTTTTAAATCAACAACAATATTCTCAAGAGGGTATTTACAGAACCGACACTGCATCATGATAAATGTATAGGGTATTTTTTTAGTAGCTAAAACAGATATTATAACTTTGTAAGATAGGGATGGCTAGCTTATCACTAAATCATAAAAAGTCTCAATTTCCCCCTTTTGTATCAATACATTGTGTTGTTAAATAATATAGTCTAAGCCTCCACATTAGCTGTGTCTGATAATAATCTATCTAATATTTTCATGGTAAGCCTGTATATGATAATGCGTATTCAATCATCTCTAATCCTTGGATATTTACTTGGTTTTATTGCATTTTTTGCACCAATTCTTGGATTTATAGCGCCTAAAGGCCTTTCTCCTCTCGTTATAATTGGCAGCATTCTCGGTATTTTAATTTTATGGTTTCGTCGCCAAAGAATTGAATGGTTAAATTTTCCTGTTTTTTTAATTCTCTTGTGCTTTTGTATCTGGGCTCTTTTGACCTCTATATGGTCAATTGATGTTATTTCTTCTAGCATCGGTTCAGCTCGATTATTAGGGAATTTTGTGGCTGGAGGGTTGTTATTTACCACTATTAAAAACATAACCGAAGACGAGAAGGTGCTAGTTCTGAGATTTTTTTTAACAGGATTCATGATAGTAATGTGTATTCTGGTTTTGGAATTACTATTTGCCGGCCCAATTTTTTTTGCGATAAAGGGTCTCGATATTGAACGAACAGGTGGAGGGGGAGTGTTTTGGTTAAACCATGCAGTAGTCGTTTTATCTTTATTTGTTTGGCCAATTGCCCTGGGATTATATAAAAAACTAACCCTTTTTAAAATTAATAAACACCCCGTCTTTTTTATAGTGTGTGGATTCTTTGTAATTTTAATATTATCCATAGCAATCAGCTTTTCTAGTGGCACACTTGCGCTTTTTTTCGGAATACTCGGTGCAATACTAATTTTAATCTTTGGACGACGTGTGGCTATAGCGGCTGCTTTGATAACAGCTATAGTTTCGTTTTTATTGCCGTTTGGGTTCAGCGTGCTTCAAAATCCTATCAGCCAAATAAATAGTTTAATTTCTCTTCCGTCCTCTGCCGAACATAGGATTGCAATATGGAAATTTACGTCAGATAAGGTGGTTGAAAATCCGATTATTGGTTGGGGTATGAATGCTTCCAAAAATATCCCTGGTGGCCAGTCCTTTATATTTTCGGAGGATGGAAAACAATATGGTCGGGCTCTGCCACTCCATCCTCACAACACTATTTTGCAAATATGGTTGGAACTTGGTTTGCCCGGGATAGTCTTATATGTTGGATTATGTATATTTATCATGATGACCTCAGTTAATCGACGTCGTTTGAAATTTGAATCAGCAATGATTTTTGGTCAGTTTGTCACAATTCTAAGTATTTCAAATTTGAGCTTTGGTATGTGGCAGGCCTGGTGGATTTCCGCAATATGGTTGTCGGCGGGGTTTATGATGCTCATTGTTAAGATGGGTAGAAAAATATATTCTTAAACAACTATAAGACCAAAATCTAAATTCTTAGATATATTACTTAAATAGCATCGCTTTGAACCGAATGGTCAATCGCCTGTAATATTTGTGTTTTAGAAAAATGGCGGCGTGGGTTTCCCCAAATTCCAACATCTGGAATGGGTTCATTTGAGATTAATTTATTTATTAAAGGGATAGCCTCAAGCGGAGCCTGTTTTTTTAGATTTCCCCAAAAATCAGCACTGTTAAAACCAACTTGTTCAAAAAACTTGAACCAACAACCTAAAATCTCTTCTCGATTGCCGTCAAATGGTTTGGTATAATTTTTTGTTTGGATAATTTTACCATCCTCCGGATGATAATATGTACCATGAAGCGGATTTAGCTTAAGAACATTGTTTAAACCAATACTATGGATAGCCTTAACAGCTAATTTTCTGACTGTTGGAAATCTTTCTAGTCGCCTTTTAATTGATTGGGTAGCTATTATACGGTCAGCACTCCATACAGCTAAGGTCGAACAGAGGCTTTGATTATGAAAGACAACATGGGCCTGATTGGAATCAATAAAACGCGGCTCGCCGCTAATGTGTCTATAGATTTCCTCGATCTTAAGTTTGACAATGTTCCCGGCTCGATCGTTATGCGACCCGCGAATGAAATTAATAGTCTCGTAACCATCGCCAGACATAACACCGGTTGTTAATAATCTCCAGCCGTGATGATGTATATTGTCATGAGTAATATTTTCTATTTCATCCCTGATAGGGCAAAAAAAATTAATAGAAATGATGATATCTCCGCTATTTAGGAGTGGTATCATAAGTTGATTGGCATTTTGTAATAAACTTGGATTGTGTAGGCAGCCGCGAAGCGTTTCATGTAAGAAATCTCGATCTTGGCATAACTGCTTTATAATGGGCTTAGCTTTGTCGTGAGCCTCATACCGATCTTGATTTTTTATTAATAACTTAGATAAATCTAGCAGTACTGGGTGGTGATACACGATTGCAAACCCTTTTATCCTTCTCGACCATGAAATATTTATTTTTTTAAGTGTCAGGTTAACATTTAAGAAATTAGGGTGGGTTGATCATAATCAATAAGAAACTTCAAGCAATTTTTTTGTTTATTTTAATTTTAAAATACTTAAACTTTTTAATTAATTTTCTAAAATGATATTTAGTCGTTTATAGTTTTAGAAAATTTCATAGTTGTTATTTTCTATTTGTATTTTTAGAGATGTGGGATGACTAAAAAAAGTCCAACAGACAAGAAATGGCAGTTCTGGATTGATCGTTGGAGTATAATTTATATTAAAAATCAATGAGTTATAAGTAATTAAATATCAAGTGTCATATAAGTGGTCTTTAGTAAAATGAAATTTATGTTAGTCGTTCTAATCACAATGGGAAGTCCTGTTATCGGAGAGGAGTCTAAAACCTTTGAACTCAGAATCCCTCAAGAGAACAAAGAGACTTGTGAGAAATCTGCGAGGACATTTAAGTTCTCTCTACCTGTGATTTCTATGGACACC
>DUBF01000019.1:0-4329 GCA_012960465.1 Rhodospirillales bacterium
GGATTAGTAAACACCTTAGCGCCCAAACGCTCAGCAATCGCCACGGTATTATCAGTAGAAAAAGAATCCACAATAAAAACCTGTTTTGCAAAAGGTAACACGCTATTAATACAGCGTTCTATATGCAATTCTTCGTTGTAGGTGAGGATGATGACACTAAGCATACTGTTCTTCCTTAAATTGTTGTATTAAAGCAATTGCAGTTTTAGCCTTTACCTTTGAAAATGCTTTAGCATCAAAAACCACCTGAATATTATCTTCTAATTTCAAGGGTGAAATAGTCGACAATATGATCTTTTGACCTGTAAAAGGCGCCATTAAATATAAAGCCAAATATGGAGCGCCTTTTTGAGCCACATCAAAATTAACTATCTCGCATAACTTCAATGAATAGTCTTCACTTGATAAAAGAGAATTTAAGAGATTAATTATATACCCTCTATGAAAAGGGGAGAAAACAGCATATAAATTCTGTAACTTTTCCACTTCTTGGCATATTAAAATATTTGAACTTGTTTGGATTTTATTTGAAAAATTGGGGTTTAATTTTAATAGAGAATCCATACTATTAAAATATCCAGAAATCCCCCAATCTGATATGACACCTGTCTCTATGAGGTGACTTAACGCATCCACTAGATTATCAGGCATTATCCAATTAGAATTCGGCTCATGTATCAGCAGCATCTCAATTTTATCTACATTCAAAGCATAAAGAGACTGCTTCAAGCTATCAGATAATAAATGTTCATCAATAATGTTCGGGTTATTAAACAATACCTCATCAGAAGTTGGAATTTTATGTCTAATAAAAGGCCGAACAAATGGCTTAGCGAATGAAAGTAATTTAGCTTTTCTACTGGGTAAAACACCAAATTTAGTGGCTATTGTAAGATTTTCCTGTTTACCTTTTATAAAGTTGCCTAATAAACTTTCAGCCTCTCCATATCCATACGACCTAGCAACATCAAAATGTCGCACACCTAAATCAAAACCAGTCTCTAAAATATATTGAGACTCTTTCTTACCGTACCGCCCCATGATAGGTGCACAGCCATAAGCTAAACGGCTACCAACATTCATTCTAAGCCCCCATCAACTCTTTTTAATAAATGACTTGCCAATCTTTTAGCAAAAACAATAAGTAAGAAAGTTGGGTTGGCTTGACTGGATGTAGGGAATGTTGCCGAACTTAAAACGTACACATTGTCTAAATTAAAAACCTGCAAATCCTTATCAACTACACCATCCTGTATTGTGGTTGCCATTCTAGCAGTCCCAATTTGATGAATTCCATCTTTACACTCGTCCATAATTTTTTTCTTCAAGCTTATATCATCGCCATAAAACTCTAAACGACCAATATTATTATCCCGTAAATACTCATCTAGTAGATGGTGCGTTTTAATAACAGATGAAAGGTCCAGATCAGTAAATGAATAATTGATTGTTAAACTATCATCTTGATTCAAAGAAAGCTTATTTTCCTCAACAGGCTGCTGCTCTGCATGAAAATGTAGAGCATATTTCCCCAAGGGTGAATACAAAAATAACCCAGGTATTTTTCTGTATCGTAAATACCGCCTGATAAAAAATGGAAATGAAAATGAAATAATTTCAGGAAAGTTAAGGATACAATTTTTTATATGGCTCAATATATTAATATTATTTGAGTCCCCAATAATTACACGCTTAATCGAAGGTGGAGCAAGAAATTTAGAAATGATAGGTAAATTAAATAACAGATAAATGAATGATAAAATAGCATTTTCATGCTGTTCATCATGTAATGGTAAGTTATCTAACCAAATTGCAGAGTTAAGAATATTTTCCTTAAGGATAGTTCTATCCGTAGGCTGATACCTATTTCTAGTGTAGATCCCTTCTGAATCAATTGTAAATCCATATTTGACAGACTCTGGATTATTAAAAACAACATCAGCAATCTTACCCGAAATATGCCCCTGATAATATTTACCTAAATGTTTGTTATTAACTGATTTTAATAATATTCGTGTTGTTTCTATTCCACCCGCTGCAACAATACATTCTTTAGCAAATAAGGGCTGTAAGTTTTCATCAAAATAAATGGTGGACGTTGCATTATCTGCATTGTTGACAATATGACTAACGGTATGATCATCAAAGTAAGTGACATTAGGATTAGATAAGATTCTTTTTTTAGCTGGTTGCAACCGTAAAGGAAGGCTCCAACGCTCAAGGTGTTTGTCAGAAAAATTATTATTCGTACTTTCTGATTCTTTAGTTGTAAATATTGGCTTCCCTATTTTTAAAAAATGACAGCTAGAACCATAAAAAGGCATTAATTCATCTTTGCTAATCGGCCAACTTACATTGATTGACTCACGCTTAATAAAGTCAATATTATTAAAATCAACACATCGCCCCCCCCAAGTTAATGATGTACCACCAAAGCCATTGTTAGAGCACTCATTTAATGGGTGGTGCCATTGTGTAACACTGTCATTTTTATGCTTAGTTTCAATAGCCGATCCAGCTTCAATAAGTGCAATTTTCAGTGTATTATCTTTTACTAACTCTTCTAACAAAGCTAAAGCTGCCAACCCGGAACCAACAATTGCTATATCAAAAATCTTATCATTCACTGGAACTCTCGACTTTTAATATACTTTGCAGGGTTGCCTGCATACACGCTAAATTTTTGCAGTCGTTTTGTGGTGACAACTGCTCTAGCCCCAACAACAACCCCCTCTTCAATATAAACACCTGGCCCAATAAATGCTTCAGCACAAATCCAACTATCATCTTCAATAATAATAGGCTTAATAACTAACGGATGATGTCTCTGCGTATAATCATGTGTGCCAGCACATAAATGATTAAATAACGCGCTTACCAATGTAAATATCTCCCATAGAGTAGATAATCACACGCGGTCCAATAGCTGCATCATCATCAAGCGTTAAATTCCAAGGAGCCCAAATAGTCGCATTAGGATAAACTTTACAAGCAGATCCAACCTTAGATCCAAATAGTTTAAGAGCAAACAGGCGTAACTTGTGCAAAGGCACTGGGGTTAATGAACATAAAAACCAAACAAAATTCCAAGCCACTCGTTTAAACTTATTTTTCCACCCAAAAGGACTCTGGTGCAGTAATACCCGCGTATCTTTACTCACCCTGAAAGCGCCCTAACCAGCGACTCTACCGCCTGATTAATCTCAAAATGGTTTAAAAAACACTGCCGTGCTTGTTTCCCCATTGCTTCTTTTTCAATTTGCGACAAATCTTGCCATTGCGCAATTAACTGCCCACAACCTGCCAAGGTATCATCGGCTACTAACCCTGCATAATCAGCTTCAATCTCACGCCAAATATTTACTTTATTAGATATTAAAACAGGTAATCTGCATGACAATGCCTCTGCAACGACAATACCAAAACTCTCAGTATGTGAAGGTAAAACAAAGGCATCTGCACAATGATAAGCTCCCCATTTTATATCCCCTGATAACATCCCAGTCCAAGTAATTTTATCGGCAACCCCTAAACTTATTGCTAACTGTTCTAACTCAGCTTGCCAACCAACTTGATCAGGTCCTGCAATCACTAATTGCATATCAGATAATAAACCTTGTTGAGCAGCAAAAGATTTGATTAAAATATCAATGCCTTTTATGGGGTGTATACGACCAAGGTACAATAAGTATTTTTTATTATTTAAGTTAGGAAATTCATTTTTAAACTCAGAAACTTGAGAATCTTTATCTCCAATTTCAGCAGATGTACCAATGGGCATGATTTTTTCATTACATTTATAAAGCCAAAATGATTCTCTTGCCAATAAACGCTCTTCATCCGTGGTAAAAAAAACCTGTCGTGCATCACGTAAAATGCGATATTCAGCCCACGGCCAATAAAGCCACTTTTTTAAATGTTTTAAAGGGTAGGTCACTTTAAACCATGGCTGTAGCATCCCATGTATGTAAACAAAATATTGACGATTATTTTTCAATAAAACTGAGTGAGCTGCTAAACCATGGTATTGCCAGAGTCCATCAATAATAAAATGGTTATATTCTTCATGGTGCTGTTGCAACCAATCATTTAACTTAGGGCAATAGCCATAATTTCCTTTTGCAGGACCTACGGCATGAATTTTAACAGAAGTATTTTTTAGCCATTCAGAATCTGATGCATCAAGACAAAGTAACTCAACTGTATGTCCTAACTTCTTAATAGCCAATGCAGATTGAATAACCGACTCAATTACCCCACCACCTTTGGGGTTTGCTGATCGTATTATTCTAAGGGTATTCATATTACTTAATCCTCAATATTTTGAGA
>DUBF01000019.1:4388-7855 GCA_012960465.1 Rhodospirillales bacterium
GCGGTTAATAGCTTTTCCCATGTCACACTTTCATTGCTATAAAACCGGTAAGCTGCCTGTGTTTCTGCCCAACCTTGACATGCTTGAGGAATACTGGACTTCGGTGATTTAGCCAGTGTTTCAAGCAGTTTCACCTCTCGTGTTTTGATACGTTCATCACCTAAATCTAAATTACGGAATTCCATTTCTGCCCAGCTCATAATAATTTACAATCAAATAATTTTATTCTACAGCCTTAATTTAGACTTGTGTGTAAGGAGATGCCTTATACCCGCATCCATCTCGCCCCTTCAGCAACACCCTATGCATTATCGCTTATTCATAGCAACGCGTATTAATAATCTTGCTTTGCCTGTTTTAATCTCACGCCAGATATTCACCTTATTAGTAATTAATACAGGGGTTGCTGTAGACAAAGCTTCGGCAACGACAATACCAAAATTGTCCTGATGCGACGGCAAAATAAACGTTTCAGCCGCGTAATAAGCTCCCCATTTTACATCGCCCTGCAACATACCCAGCCAAACAACACGATCATCTAAGCCCTATTGTTTTATCTGCACCGTTAATTTTGCAATCAAACCATTACTGTCTGGCCCGGCAATCGCCAATATAAAATCATCGGGTAAATATTTTAACTGCGCCAAGGCATCAATCAAAGCGTCAATACCTTTTTTTGATGAATACAACTTAAAAAAAGCGAAAAGTTTTTATCTTTGAGTTGAGGGAATTCAGATAAAAAAAGCCCAGCAAGTTCTCTTGAGGGGTTTGTACTGGCATCTGCACTTACAAGTAGCGATTTTAGGTTTTGATCGGTAGAGGGGAAAGGAACGACTCGCCAGTAATTTTTCTTCTTCGCAGGTAAAAATAACAGCACTTGCTGCCGATAAAACATTACGTTCCGCCAAAAACCAAAAAGGCGGTTTTTTCAAATACTTTAATTTTTTTATCGAAAGTTGGGTGGAAGCTTGGGACAGTTTGGGGGTATCCATGGAAACAAGTAGTTTGAATATTATATTACCGGTAGGGATCTCATTTTATACATTTCAAACACTGAGTTATACCATAGATGTCTATCGAAAAAAATTAACTCCTTCTAACGATCTTATCAACTTTGCGTCTTATGTGGCATTCTTTCCTCAGTTAGTAGCAGGACCAATAGAGCGAGCAACTCGTTTATTGCCGCAATTCTCCAAAAAACGCAGTTTTTCTTACGATCAAGCTGTTTCTGGAGTATCGTTAATCATATGGGGACTATTCAAGAAGGTGGTGATAGCCGATAATTGTGCTTATTTCGTAAATTTAATATTTGAATCCCCCGGTAGTTATAGCGCCTCAGAATTATTCTTAGGAGCCGTGCTCTTTGCGTTCCAGATATATGGAGATTTTTCAGGATATAGTGATATCGCTATTGGAGTGGCCCGGCTCTTTGGGTTCGATCTAATGACGAATTTTAAATTTCCTTATTTTTCTAAGAACATAGGTGATTTTTGGAGACGTTGGCATATTTCATTATCAACTTGGTTTCGCGATTATTTGTATATACACTTAGGCGGCTCTCGCGGTAGCAAGGCCAATCAAGTAAGGAACATTTTTATTATTTTCTTGGTAAGTGGGTTTTGGCATGGTGCCAACTGGACCTTTATTGCTTGGGGAGGTATTCACGCCTTACTGTTTTTGCCATTACTTCTAGGGAACGTAAACAGAAAGCATCTTCATGAAACTCATTTTAAATGGGAGAAGTCTAAGCGCTTGAATCGGCGTCTCAGGACTTCCCGGATGCTCTCGAAGTCATCGACTCCCTCCACCGTCTTCATCCTGAACCGGCGGTAATGGGCCGGCTTGGGCTTGCCGTCCTCGAAGACCACCATGCTGGCCACGGTGTTGCTGCCCTGGATGTGGGAGATGTCGTAGCACTCCATTCGGCGCAAGGGCAGAGGCAGGCTTAATTCCTCTTCCAAGTCGGCGATGGCCTGCTGGATGATGTCCGTATTGCCCATCCAGGTGATCCGGTGCTGGGCCAGGCCCTGTTTGGCGTTGTCGATCACGGTCTGCACCAACTGTTTGTGGATACCACGTTGGGGACAGACAATGTGGACGGCCCCAACGCGCAACTGGCGCAGCCACTCGGTGATGGTTTCCGCGTCCTCCGGCATGTGCTGGACGACTATCCTGGGCGGCACGACCAGGGCCGCTGTTTGGTAGAACTGCTTGACGAACTGCCCAAGTACCAATTGATCGCTGTCGTCCTCGGTGCCCTCCATGAAGAAGTGGTCCCGGCCGATCAGCTTGCCTTTCCGGATGAAGAACACTTCTACCCAGCTCTCGTTGCTGCCCTGTGCCAGAGCGATCACGTCCATGTCGCTGATGGGATTGGAGTCGACTTTGATCCGCTGTTCCTCGGCCACTTTTTCGACGGCCTTGATCCGGTCCCGGAGGACTGCGGCGCGTTCGAACTCCAGTTCCTCGGACGCCTGGTCCATGTTTGTCTTGAGGTCGTCGGTCACCGCCGCGGTGTCGCCGTCCATGAAGTTGACCACCTGGCCGATGACTTTGGCGTATTCCTCTTTGCTGGCGGCGCCGGTGCAGGGGGCCACGCAGCGGTTGATGTAGTACTCAAGACAGGGACGAGCGTCGTTGCCGGTGATCCTCTTGGTGCAGGAACGGTAGGGGAACAGGCGCTTGACCAGGTCCATCGTTTTGCGCACAGTGTTTGCCGTGGCGAAGGGGCCGAAGTACCGGGCCCCGTCTTTGTTGTTCACTCGGCGGGTGATGTACACCCTGGGGAATTCCTCGCTCAGGTCGATCTTGAGGTAGGGATAGGTCTTGTCGTCTTTCAGCCGTGCATTGTAGCGGGGTTTGTACCGCTTGATCAGGGTGTTCTCTAAGATCAACGCCTCGGCCGGCGAGTCGGTAACGATGTACTCGAAATCGTGAAGATGCCCAAGCATGCGCCGAATCTTGTTGGGCAGGTTCGTGGGCGAACCGAAGTATTGCTTGAGACGGTTGCGGAGGACACTGGCTTTGCCGACGTACAGCACTGTGCCCCGAGGGTCCTTCATCAAGTAGACGCCCGGACTTTCGGGGGTTGCCAGCAAACGCTGTTCCACCAGCGGTAGTGGCATGTCGGTTAGAGGACTATTCCCAGGACTATCAGGATGGCGATCATCGCGCTGCTAAGAACCAATATGCGCCGGAACTCGGCCCCAATGTAGAGATAGGCAGCCGGACGCTCACCCCTGAGACGGCCCTGGCCCTGACCTGCGAATTCGCCGCGAGGGGTGCGGGCTACCGGGGAGGGACGCGACGGACGAGGTGCGACAGCCACTTCAGCAGCTTCCATCGCTTCACCGTCAAACTCGGCTTGTTCAACGCCAGCGGGCACAGCCTCCGACTCGTCGTCCACCGGGGTTGTCTCTCTTCGGCCCGCGGGTATGCCACTGGGGCCTTTTATTGTCTTCTTCCGC
>DUBF01000020.1 GCA_012960465.1 Rhodospirillales bacterium
CGATAATCAGGGAATTGACGATGATCTCGCTCGGGTGCTTGTAAAAGGAGGTGATGGTCTCGATACGGCTGGGGCTATGATGAACTTGATGAAAGGCCCCTTGCCCGCACCATTCTTTGCGACAATTTAGTTATATTTAGAGAACGTAATGGTACGGCAAGAGTTTTAGAAGATCGATGCTGTCATCGAGGAGTACGCCTTTCCCTGGGAAGTGTAGAGAAAGATGGAATAATGTGCGGTTATCATGGCCTCGTATACAATGGATCTGGTATATGTGTGGATAATCCAGGCGAAAAACCGAACCATTCTTATCGTGTGAGATCTTATCCGGTTATCGAGCGCCAGCAATTTATCTGGGTTTGGACAGGCAATCCGGAATTGGCCGACGAAAATCTGATTATTGATTTTCCTTATCACGACGACTTTTCTTTTCATTACACCAGATACGATATCGCAGCTAATTTTATGTTTATGATCGATAATTTGATGGACCTCACTCATCTAGGTTATGTTCATGGTTCCACAATTGGTGGCGATCGGAGCGGACATAATGAGGCTGAATTAACGACAACCCCAACCAAAAATGGAGCTCACTTTCTTCGGTGGATGATGGATGCACTACCGCCCCCCTCCTTTATCAAAGCGGCCGATCTAAAGGGTACGGTAGACCGCTGGTCGGACTTTGAGTATATCGCGCCAGCGTCGGTTTTACAGTGGGGTGGCGTATTGCCATCTGGCTGTGGCGCAAAAGAAAATCGTCATCAACAAGGTGGACTATCACTTAGGTTGTTTCACCATGCTACGCCTCAGACTGAAGATACTTTTCACTACTTCTTCTCGGTTGCCATTGAAGGTCTCGATAAAGGGTCAAGTGCGAGCAAAGGTCTTTATGAGGACATTCTGGAAGCATTCCTTGAAGATAAATTGTTCATAGAGTCTCAACAAGAAGCAGTTGCGATTGCCCCTAATCGTCCATTAATGATGAGGGAACACGACCAAGCAGTCGCATATAGCCGCCGCGCCATTCATCGACTACAGGACGCTGAACTTAAAGCAGCAGCAGAATAATCGCGACTACACCAAAACGAGACTCTTTATTTTCATAAAGCCTGTTTTTAGTGAGGGAATTTACCCAGGTTTGTAAAACTGAATCCCGTCGACTTACCTATTTATGTGGGATATATCCCAATTCAAAATTTTCAAATAAAATGGGATTTTTATTGACGCAATATTTTTTTTAACCAATAATCTCCTGGGGACAATTTCGAAAAAAAACACCGAATTAAAGAAAATAGGGTTGTGACGTGGACGATCAATTAACATTCATATCTGAAATAGAAGAGTATTGTCGTAACGCCGGTATTGCGGAAAGCACCTTCGGTCGCCGTGTAGTGAATGATGGAAAATTTGTTGGCCGGTTAAGAGCGGGTAAAGGTGTAACTACAGCAACCGTTTCAAAGGTTAAAAAGTTCATTAATAACAATCAGACTGATCAAAGTGTATTTGACGTAAACGTCCAAAAAGGTGAGGAAAAAGGTGTAATCTCAAAAGCAGATAGAACCCCGAACATTGAGATAGCACCAACCACAAAAGGGGAAAATTTAAAAAAGTCTGCCTTCCGATTTTATGATAACCGACAAAAATATCTTATGTTCGTAAATACCTGTAACGAAAAATGGGTTGTCGCTGAGCGGGTTGGAATGGAACTTTCACACATCCACCCGACACCACCGGCGCTTCGAGTATTTGATGCGGGAATGGGTGATGGTACAGTTTTGACCAGCGTGATGCGAGAAATGCATCGACGCTTCAGAAATCTCCCATTCTATATTGTCGGTAAGGAAATCAGCTTAGAGGATATCCGCTTAAGCCTCGAAAAAATGTCTGATAGATTTTACGAACATCCGGCGACAGTCCTCGTTGTGACAAATTTATACTATACCGAATCACCCTGGCTAAAGCCACGGTCGATGGAAGCGGCATCCACCTTAAACTGGATGGATGTGTCATTGGCTGGAGACTCAGCCCACGAATTTCATGATCAAATAAAATCGCTTCAGCCCGCGCTAGCTGATAGTTGGCAAGTGCAAGCAAGCAAGGAAACTGGCAATCCTCTTTATGTACGCCCTTCGGTGCTTGTCCTGTACAGAGAGGATCAGAAATTTTTATTAGATCAGGTGATACCTAAACCAGGTCAGAATCGAGCAGACTATGATCTGGTAATAGCCTCACAGCCATATCGTTCCCGAATGCCAGTCGAATTTAAGGTCAAAAAGGTTATATCACCCCTGGCACGCTCGCTTGCTCCGGGTGGAAGATTATTGGGTATTCACTCTTTTGGTAATGATCCTGGACTTGAGATTATTAGACAAGTCTGGCCAGACGAAAACCCATTTATCACAAACCGCCACGAGTTATTCAAAGAGTTAAAAAAGGATCTCAGAAATTCAAATCGGGATTTAAATTATGGAACTTACTCTGACAAGCGAGCATTATTTCGGTATGACATGCATACATTGCCAAACGAATTGGATAACAACGACAACCGTATAGGAACGTCTACACTTCTAGCTGCCTGGAATGCGGTCACCTATGTCGCGCAGATCGAAGATGAGCGTTTAGAAGAAGTTATAAGTGATTATACTTATCTTGATGCGACCCGAGATATCCTTGCCCGGCGTAAGGGCCTTTGGTTCAATGATGAATCTTACGTTGTCTCCCGTAAACAGACATAGAGGCTAATTAAATAAATGGAAAACGACTACAGTCCACCCTTTGAAAGTAAATTGGTCCGTCGCCTTTTCGATGGCCAGTTTGCCATTACCGCTGAGATTACTCCGCCAGTATCTGGTTTGGCCGAAGACGTATTGACAAAAGCTGAGCCACTAAAAAATCTGGTTGATGCTGTAAATGTGACAGACGGCCCAAATGCTAATGTACATATGTCCAGTATTGCGAGTTCATCAATTTTACAGGCCAATAATATTGAACCTATTGCACAATTTACATGTCGAGACCGTAATCGGATTGCCTTGCTCAGTGATCTATTAGGGGCCTCTGCTTTGGGAGTACACAATTTACTAATACTTAATGGGGACGATCCTACGGCAGGAGATCAACCCGAAGCTAAACCGGTTTTTGATTTGCAAAGCCATGAATTGATTAACATGGCATATAAAATGACAACTCAGGGGATCATCCCGTCCAAGAGCGTTAAGGTAACTGAACAGGGCATATCAGCTAACACAAAGTCCCTTAAAACTCCGACAAGTTTTTTTATTGGAGCAGCAGACACACCAACTTCTGAATATTCTGAAAAATGGGTTCAAAGTATTAAGAAAAAAAATCGTGCCGGCGCCCGGTTCGCACAAACTCAACTATGTTATGATATGAACGTCATTCGCTCATACGCCAAATTACTCATAGAGGAAGGCGTTGCAGAACATATGTTTTTTCTAATTGGGAATGGCCCTTTGCTCTCAAACAAAGCGGCAAGATGGATGCGCGATAACCTGTGGGGCGTTATAATCCCGGATCAAATTTTAAACAGGTTAGAGCAAGCTCAAGATCAAAAAGCAGAAGGCATTAAAATTTGCACCGAACAAATACAAGAAATGTCGGAAATAGACGGTATTTCCGGTGTTCACTTGATGGCCCCCATCAACACCAAAAGCATTCCAGAGGTTTTAGCTCAAACGAATATTCAAAATCGGCAGAGCAGCACGTAATAGCCAAGATCAAATAAGCGTAAGCAAATACAATAAATATAATAATTAATCGTTATGGCAGCTAGATAATTAGACCTCAGTTAAAGGTCTATTCTCAATAAATCATACGCCATTTGTAATGGACCGGCATAATTTCTTCTAATATCTCTAACCACCTCATCCATCACATGAGGCCCCATTTCATCCACTGGCATGTGGTGTTCCGCGGCTTCTCGAAGAACCTGATTAGTAGATTCAAAATGGCCAAAATGAGTTGCCACAAGGTTTTTTACACCGGCTTTAACGGCAATTTCTCCCAATGCAGTGGGAGGGGTGTGGGCATGGGTACCCGTACCTGATTTACTCCGAAACTCAATAAAAGATTCCGGAAAAGTGCATTCATGGAACAGTACATCAGCATCTTTTGCTAAGCTGACCATATTATCGCAAGGAGATGTATCGCCCGAGAATGCAATAACCTTACCCTCGGCTTCCATTCGAATGCCAAAACATTCGGAAATTTCACGCGGAATATGTTCAACAAAATCACAGTAAATACGGACGTTCTCATCTTCGAAAGCTAAACCCGGGCTCACCTCTCGAACATCTGGACGAACTGCAGCTAAATTAGCTTGTCGACGCGGATAGTCACTGCGGGCCCTAAAGTCAGAATCATAAGCGCCTCCTTCAAATAAATGATCGCAGAAATGTTTGGTACCTTTTGGGCCTAAAACAATTGGTGAAGTCACTCGATCATACATCCATCCCGAAATTGCAAAAAGTGGGAAATCACAAATATGGTCATGGTGAAGATGGGTGAGAAATATCACACCTACATCCCGAGGATTGCTATTGGCTCTAACCATATTATGCGTGGTGCCAGCGCCACAATCGAACATATATTTGGCACCGTTATTTAATGTAACAAGTATACCTGATTGCGCCCGATCCGGATCCACCATTGCCGCACCTGTACCTAACATATCAATTTTCATTTCTCGCCCTTTCTAACGGTTCGGATATACGTAACATCATTCACTCGGGAATGCAGCATACGGGGCATCTGAACCAACATGTGTTTTTGGAACTGGTTTTTTAGGCCCCCACATACGGTATTCAAAGTCGGGAGCAGCTTCTTGAAAAGCCTGCCGATTTTTTATCGTCTCAAACCATTCAGCTACTCTTGGAGCCTTATCCAACACTCCAAGTAAATCAAGATATTCAATTCGATCGAGAATGGGGCCTAGGCTAATATCTGCCAAAGAATAAATCTTACCGCATATCCAAGGGCCACCTGAAATCTCGATTTGTTTTTCCAAACGTTCCATGTGCCAAGCAAATTTCTTAGCGGCACTATCAACTGCCTGCTTATCCATAGGAGATGATACCCGCTTCAAATAGTCTTGTGCCCTCGCTTGATCTGGATGCCGTTTAGACCATTCCCGCAATTGATCCATGCCATAGGCCTTCTCACGGAGTGTCATCATTAGGTTGAAACTCATAATAATAATTAGAGGAAATAAATAGGCTTGTTCATCGTGTGTCCATTGTCGCATGATGGCCCGATCCACTGGATTAATCGGTCTCAATCCATTGTCTGGAAACGCCTCATCCAAATACTCAGCAATCACTCCCGATTGCAGTAGTATATGATCCCCGTGTATCAAGGTTGGAACAATACTATGGGGATTGAGCGCTTGGTACTTAGGCTTAAAATGGTCAAATTGAACAGATGCAATTAAATGAGGTTTCCAGTCGATTTTCTTTTCGGCAAGAACTATCCTTACTTTAAAACAGCAAGGAGAATCCCAAAAATGGTACAGCTCAATCATAACTAGCTCCCATATTAACTTGCGCAATCATCTAAACAAATTAGCCCAATCAGCATCTAAAAGAGTAGTGCAAACCGGCATTAGCGTAAATATGCAAGTATCAATTACATAAAACTCACAAGATAAAAGGTGAATCAAAAAATTTGACCAGGCGAAGATAGTTACCCTTTCAGGAATACGAAATAGCAACGAGCCGATTAACAATTTGAAGCAGGTAAATTTATTTCTTTTATTAACGGTTGAAAATAGTGAGCTATTTACTATTTGACCAAAAAATTTAAATCAACCAAAAACACCTTTTGTTATTCTATTTTAAAAAAGTTAGTTATAATATAGAAATTTAGAACGAATAAAAGAGGGAACAGGCGCTGATGGTATGTATTGATGTCCATACACATATGATGAATTCGGCTTGGGTTAAGTCAATTGAAAAAAATGAGAATTATGGTTCAGTCACTGTGAACGGTAAGCCCATGATTGCCCTTGCTGGTCGTCCATACATGCCGGTAGAACCAGAAATGTTAGATTACCAACGGCGTATCAATGACATGAACACGGCGGGAGTTGATCTAGCCATAATTTCTCTTACAACTCCAAGTGTCTATTGGGCTGACCCCCCCGAGGCCATCAGATTATCCCAAATAGTGAATAAGGAAATGGCGGACCAGCAAAGAGCTTATCCAGATCGCATTCGCTTTCTTGCTACATTGCCATGGCAACATCCAGATGAGGCAAAAAAACAACTTTTTAATGCAGTTGAATTGGGCGCAATTGGTGTTTTTGTTGGTTCAAATATTGAAGGTACGGCATTAACTGACAACTCCTTTGCTCCAATTTGGTCTGAAATTGATAAACTGTCTCTTCCAGTGTTGCTTCATCCCTCACCCCCAGTTGATGCAATAGAATCTAAACTTGGCGACTATAACCTTATTCAGTCCGTAGGTTTTATGTGCGATACATCAATTGCTGTCTCTCGAATGATATTTGATGGGTTTTTTGATCGGTATCCTAATTTAAAATTGATCGCTGCCCATGTCGGGGGGACCCTTCCATTTATAGCCGGGCGTTTAGATGCCTGTTATGATTTTATGGCTCCATGTCGAGAAAAAATATCAAACCGCCCAAGCGAATACCTTCAACATATTTACTACGACTCTCTCGGATTTACGACGGCGGCAATCCAAATGTGTCTCGAGGTTGGTGGCCCGGATCATGTTATGTTCGGCAGCGATTATCCCCATTTAATTGGTCACATGGATGCCGCCCAAGAGAGGGTCAAAGCTCTCCCAACCAAGCACCATAAACGCATCTTTGAGAAAACCGCAATTAACGTGTTCAACTTGTAACTCATATTCACAAACAAGTTATTTTATACAAATAGATTTATAATTTATATGGAGTTTAATACTACTCCCGGGATTACATACAAAAAATAATACCAGGGAAGCACTTCATGAAAATCTGCCACTAACACAATCTTCTTCGATATTATTTACTGGAAACCAGCATTATGTGGAGTGCTAACTGCTTTTTGAGGGGTTCAACCCTTCGTCCGTTTTCATTCTCTTGAAGTCCTCATGCCCGATAGACTTGGTGGGACGATAATGGGCTGGCGTTTCACCGCCTTCATCCAACCTCGCAATGATTTCATTGGGTGTTTCCAACAACGCTCCGGCGGCCAAAGCCTCCTTACGATTGACAGTAACCGGCTCAGGCTGATTTGGCGGTGGCATCATATTCGCGTGATAATAAGCCATTTTCTGCGCATCAGGAGCTATTTTTGGTTTTGAGCGCTCTTCCACGCCGACGCTCTCATCTCTTTTAAGTCTCTCCATCGGGTACGGCCCGAGCTCAAACGGCCTATTTTTGTCTGAACAAAAAATCATGATCTTAATTCCATTTATTTTCTCCGCCCATTCTGCAGATGCATTAGTCCAAATACATATTAGAGCTTTGGAATTAAGGCCAAAACTCTCAAAGGACTACCACTACCCATGACTATTTTTAGGGGAGGGGTAATTATAATACTACCCTTCGGCGGCAACTTATCAAGATTAGTTAAACTGGCTAGACCAAACTTATTTGCACCGTGCATAAAATAATGAAGTGGAAACGGTGGTTCAAATTTTGAAG
>DUBF01000021.1 GCA_012960465.1 Rhodospirillales bacterium
CACAACATCGGAGAGTGCTACACTCAAATACTAGAAAACAGCCACTTCTGATGGGTACTCAGTGGGTACTCACAGACTATATATACTATATGTATTATGCTGTAACCGTTGGTGAGTATGGTGACCCCGGCAGGACTCGAACCTGCGACATTCGGTTTAGAAAACCGATGCTCTATCCAGCTGAGCTACGGGGCCTCTTGTTTTTGAATTATTTTACTTTATCAAAACGAAAATTATTTGAATACGATTTAGGCTGGTGCTTGCGAATTTTTGGCGAATTTAAATTATACGGAATTCTATTACTTTCTGCATATGCAACCGCTTCTTCTTTACTCTTGAATTTAAGTCTAATTTGACTTCGCATATCACCAGAGCCTGTCCAACCCATCAAATTATCGATTTTTTTTGCCTCTTCAGGTTCATATTCTATTATCCATAATCGTGTGTTTGCCTGGCCTGATTGCATTGCCGTTTTTGTTGGCTGATATATACGAGCTTCCATTTATGAGTCCTTTAACAGCGTTCTTTTATACACAAACTGAAGAAAACTATTCTTAATGAGAATACTTTTATGATCCGACCGTAATCCTGCACCCCTAAATTATCACTCTTCTCCATAGTTCCAAGTTATTTACGGATCTAAAAGAGAACATTTCAAACTATAGAAACCCATATCCCTAAGAGCTATAAATTCAAAAATACCATAGAAAACTCAGAGATCCAACGGTTTGTTTTACTAGTATAAAAAACCCTCGACCTTGATCAATCACTTATTTTAAAATTTCTGCGACCCACTTACGACCCGAATTCGGGGTTTCAGTTTCTCCTCGAAACTCAGCTTTCTTTGCTAAAATAAATTAAACAAGTTAAAGCATGATGACTGAAAACAATACTTCTGGCCCCCTATTCACCATGCAGTACCCTGAAGGCTCGATTTATATTCATCTAAACCTTTAAATTTTGTGTCAACAATGCTGGCTTCAGGTCATTTTCAACAATAGTATCGGCCTCCCCATCACACAGCTTTATTATTAGGATTGATATTGCTAACGTGAGTTCATAAATGGAACCTTTCATACCAAAATCCTTCATTGTGTAGGTCATGGCAACTTGGGCACTATTATAAATCAATTTTGGTATAATAAGGAATTTACCTCGTAAGAGGCCACTTTCAACTGCCTTTTGAGTATTTTCAGTATCTTCGAAAAGATTTTTACAATAGCTTTCTTCTTCAGAGAACCCACCCCGGCACTGCAATGGGCGACCTACGTGTATCGTACAAATATCATCCTCGAGGAACAAACACGGGATCTTATGAAATGGCCCATTCAACTCATTATTCAATTTTTCTAGAATTTCATCTGCCTTCTTTTTAGATCGCTTCTTTAGTGCGTCAATCTGAGTTGGCTCTAGATTTTGGCGTAAATAATCTAAGATAATGAGCAATTCGGGCCAAGTTACCGAGACACTTTGGTGACAGCACCAAGAACACCCTTTGCGACAATCAAAATCCGGCGCATCAGATTTTATACCCAACCAGACATTATCAGCACCGGTGACAATTTCAGTGTTCATTTTGCGAACTGATTCACCATGGGTCCCATTTGCCAAAACTTTTTTACAATAATCAACAAATGTTTCCAACACTGAAGGCTCTACCAAATAATCTAGCTCGAGAGAATCCTCTAACTCTTCTTTGCTATATGCTTTATTTTTGCTAAATTTTTTTTTCAACTTGATCGTTGCTTCATTTGCTTATGAATAGCTCTCATTCCTGTCATCAATACATAATGGTTCAGATGAGTTATTTAGCACATTGTGACCAGATTGTCATTGGAACACGATATTCTAATTACTTATAGCGAACATTTCCGAAATTGGCTGAAAAGTTCTTTTATGACCTCGATGGGATATATTTTTGAATGCCAATCGACTTACTTGTTACCGGGACCCACCATGGCCTCCAAAGGTTACACGGGTGAGATATTGATACGCTGAAAAAAACATCAACTGTGGCATGCTGGGTCGCGGTGTTGCCCCAAACGGCAAGAGTTCCAACTTCCCATCTATGCCGCAATTGAAATTCTGGCCGGGGCGCCAGACCATATAAAAAATTAGATTTCCCTCGCTCTCTTTCCTTAGGATATCGACAATATGACTAGTGAAACCAGAGTTGACGTAAATTAATTCCTTTCCAGTTCGGGGATGTGTCCTGACAAGAGGTTGGGCGATCGGGGGATTAGTAGTCTTATGCTTGATGTAATGGTCACCGCCTCGCTGAAAAATTCCTTGTTAGCCGCCAAACTCCACTCCACCCCCTGTCTGAGAGCTTTTTGTGATCGAACCGTGATCGAGATTAGACAGCGATTATCAGCTGTAAAATGATCCGTGTGGAGATCCGGGCTAAATTTTTTCGGAAATAGGTTTGTTAGGCCTCCATATCCGATACTCAAGGTGCCAAATTCCCGGTATTATTTACTCCAGAGATTTTTAACCAAAATCCCAACTTCATCTTCTATGACCTGTGCTACATCGAGACACTGATCCTCGTGAAAGCGTCGCCCTATTAACTGCACTCCAGTTGGAAGGCCATCTATAATTCCAGTTGGTAAAGCTACAGATGGCAATCCAAGAAAGTTTGTCGCGATTAGCCAGCACTGAAGTTCTTCCATTTTTTTATACTGGTCGCTACCTCCAATATCCTCGGCATGCCCTAGGGGCGGTTGCAATGACACGGGTGCTAATATAACTGGAAATTCTTCCATTATGATTGCCCACTCCTGTATTGCCTCAACGCGTCGAGCCAATGCCATAGCGTAATCTTCCAAAGAGGGATCAGGAAAGTAACTTAATTTGCTTTCTATAATTGAGACTATGTCTTCAGAACCGCTCTCTCTGATCATGTCTAACTGAAAGATACGGATATCATTAAACAAAATTGTACCCCATAATTCGACTAATTCATCCACCGACGGTAGTTCTACAGGTTCTACCGTGTAACCTCTATTCGATAGCATACTTGCTGTTTTTTCTATGGAACTAGCAACGGAAGGAGCAACACTGTTGCCAAGAATAACAGGAACGCCAATCTTTATTTTATCGGTATTTATACCTTCAGGTTTGATGGGTGGTACAGACCAGGGGTCGAGCACAGATGCTTTAGACATTACTTCAAAAGCCAATCTAGTATCTGCGACGCTTCTTGTAATTGGACCCTGAACTGCCATAATTTGAAAGCTTATGGGTCTTTTGACTCCCAATGATGGATTATAGTTTGGCACCGCGCCAAATCCCGGTTTAATCGTTACCAGACCACAACAGTAGCTAGGATATCGAAGTGATCCGCCAATATCATTGCCATGGGCCATTGATCCTATTCCCATTGCCACGGCTGCAGCAGCTCCTCCACTAGAACCACCAGGAGTTCGATTTGTATCCCATGGATTATTCGTTCGACCTCGCATTGGATTATCTGTAAACCAGCGCAATCCAAATTCGGGCATATTTGTTTGCCCTATTATAATTGCCCCAGCTTTTTTCAGAGAATCAACGACTGGGGCATCTTCGGGTGCAATATTGTTTGCAAATCTCTCAACACCTAAAGTTGTCGCTTTACCCTTTAAATCTATGTTTTCTTTCAGAGTGATAGGGACGCCAAATAATGGACCTATATCACCATTATTTTGCAACTGACTGTCAGCTTCGCTTGCCTGCTGCAAAGCCTCTTCTGAAAGATCAACAGAGACTGCATTTAGCCTTGGATTTATTTCATGGAGACGATCAATCGCAGATCGAACCACTTCATAACATGTATACTTTTCCTCTCGAATGGCTGCCGCAGTTTCACAGACACCTAACCTCCAGATCTCATCTGACATTTCAAATCCGTTTTTTGAAAATAACAACTTATTTTAGCATAATAAGCAACTCAACAATTCTTCTCTAGCTTTTCTAAGATCTTCCGGTTGTAACGAAATACCGGGCGCCGTTTCACACACAAAATGTGTAAAAACAGCGACTATAAGAAAGAATAGATATAGGATTGGAAAAGATCACCTGGGGAAGCGAACATCAAAATTTCGGCCAAACTCCAAGTTTTGGCCATTTTCCCAGATTATTAATGGTCGGGGAGAGAGGATTCGAACCTCCGACCCCTCTGGTCCCAAACTTGACCTTGCGATAAATTACTGGAGACTTGTAACTACTTGATTCCCTAGAGAAAACGCTGGAATACTGAGATTCTACGACGATTTAGAAATCTACGTCAACCCTATTTTGGATACAGCCGTATAAAAGTTGCACGGCTGTAATGGCACAAAGATGGTACACGAACTAGGGGGTCAGAGCTATTCGGTTTCTTTTTTGGGATGCTTTCGCCTACGGAGGAGTGTGCAAATTAATTGGGCTGCAAACTTGAAATGTGATATAATGGAGATCAGACATGAGGAGGGTTTTATGCCAAAAGATTCTGCGGCCACTCAACCACTTGTAGATCCCGACGAGTTGCGTGAGCAGGTTAAAGAAAAATACAAAGAAGTTGCGATAGAGCCGGGCGGTGAGTTTCACTTCCATACGGGCCGCTATTTGGCGCAACGCTTAGGCTATGCGGCATCGATTGTTGATCCTCTTCCGGATGTGGCGGTCGAATCCTTTGCTGGTGTGGCTAATCCACATTCGATGAGGGCGCTTGATGAAGGCGCTAGAATTGTTGATGCGGGTTCCGGGGCGGGCTTTGATTCTTTTGTGGCGGCGGCGCAAGTGGGGCCGACCGGTCAAGTCATCGGCATTGATATGACGGAAGAAATGCTTGAAAAATCCCGCAAGACGTCCCGAACTATGGCACTGAATCATGTCGAGTTCCGCGAAGGTTTGTTGGAAGAGATGCCGGTCGAAGATGGCTGGGCTGATATTTTGATCAGTAATGGTGTGTTTAATCTTTGTCCCGATAAACAACTGGCTTTCGCTGAAGCCTACCGCGTATTGCGGCCGGGCGGTCGATTGCAATTTGCCGACATTGCCAATGGCAAGGAAGTGCCGGAGGGCGCCCTCAACAACATTGACCTCTGGACCGCCTGAATTGCCGGTGGCCTGCCGTGTGCAGGCTGGCAAAAAATGCTGGAAGATACCGGCTTTGTTAATGTCTCAATTGGCGAGCCCGTTGATACTTTCGGTGGCGCCAGCGGTGAATCCAACGCCCGCGCCTTTGAAGTCTACGGCTACGCATTCTTGGCGTTCAAACCGGACTAATTTATGCTTTAGGATTAGGCTCGACACGATGGCCAAGCGCACGGCGTAATCGCCATGAGGGATTGCGGAGTTTAGATACCCGCTTCTTTGAAAGTTTGCTGAACCTTGAAGACATATTTTAAAACCGTTCCTGCGCCTAGTGGCGTGTTATAGTGCTTCTTCCAAAACTTACCCTGCCCTTCAACGTCCCCCGCTTCAGGAAGAATGGTAAAGGGCGGCCTGAAGCCGCCCTTTTTCCTGCTAAATATTCAACTTACTTTTTAACAGCTAAAGCCTGAATTTCTATTTGGACCTCGTTCGAAACAGCTCCAACAATAAATTTCATACCGAAGTCAGCGCGTTTAAGAGACCCTTTGGCGGTAAAACCTGTAAACATTTTCTTTGCTCGCGGATGCATAGCTTTCCGGTTAAAGGTGACATCCAATGTGACTGGCTTCGTTACACCGAGCATGGTAAAATTACCGGTCATTTCGCCGGTTTTTTCGCCGGTTTTTACTATCTTGGTGCTGGTAAACAACATTGTCGGAAACTCTTTCGCATTGAAAAAGTCCGGCGACCGAAGATGCGCATCACGTTTTGCAAACCCAGTATTGATCGATCCCGCTTCGATGGACGCTTTTACTTTTGAATTGGCAACATTTGCCTCATCAAACAGGATGGTGCCGTCAAATTTTTCGAACCAGCCGCTAATACGGGTCCAGCCGCCGCGGTTAACGCTAAATGTAATCTGCGTGTGCGGCTTATCGAGCGCGTAGGTATCTGCAGCGCGCGGTTCCGCGGGTTGATAGCTGATCAAGAACGCCGTTCCAATGAAGGCTATGTAAAGCAGTTTAGTCAGTTTCATTGATATTCTCCCTGTTGGTAGATGTTAAAACGGTAATTCAAAAGAGTCGCCGGCAATATATAGGGCGAGGCCAACACCCGCGACAACGGGAATTGCGCTCACCATGCCGACAATGACCGGTCCCATTGCATCGCTGTGCTGAGCCGGCAATATATGAGATAAGCTTGGAGCAAAGAATGATAGTGCCAAGATTGCGAAAGACGGCAGGTGCACCTCTGAAAAAAGAACGACGGAAGTTGCCAGAGCAACAAAAGCTCCGCCACCTCCGGCCGCTGCTGCGGCGCTGAAAGGATAACGGGAGGTCGGCCAGTTGCACAACAGAAAGCCGCCGCCTGCCGCCACGACAATGGCAAACTTTTGCGATAACGATCCCGAAGCGCCGATGAAGGCTATGAAACTGGCGCCGATAGCAGCTGTCATTAATGCTACGCTTAAATTAGAATGCCTTTCTCCGGGGGTATTTAAACGATCAAAAACGATAACCGCTCCAAGGTATAATAGCCCAAAGGTAAGCGTGCTTTCAGCATTGAGATTCCCGAGTTGCCGCCAGCCAAGCCAGGCAATAATAGCGGCAGGCCAGACAAATTTCAGGATAAAACCACCCATCTGTTTGCGGTCGATCAGGTCAAGTACCGTTCCAGCAACCAATCCCGCCAAGACCAGATAAACAACCTTCTGACCGGAGCTCCTCGCTGGAAAATCTGCCCACCCGAAAAGCAGAATATAACCGATCAAGAAAGCAACGCCGACCGATAGGCCGGCAAGACGTTTGCCGAAGGTAGCTCCAAAACACCCTCGAAGAGCAAGCGTTACAGCTATTCCGATGAGGATCGGGATGGCGATACCATAAAGGAGTACTTCTGAGACCAAGTCGTTCAACTTAAACATCCTTAATGACGATTGCCTTATTAGTGGACGAATTTTGTTATTAAAAATGTTAAAAAGGCAAGGGTGAATGTTAATAATTGTAATTAGCTGACGGAAAGTTAAATGCATTTTCCCTTCTACGAATTATATTTGTTGTTGAGCTTTTTAGTCTTTGATCGATACGACTTAAGCGAGCGAAGGTAGGTTCTAATTGGCCGACGTACGGTTTGTGCAAACCGCAGCACCATACATCAGATTGGTTGCAAGGTTCTCGTTCATATTAAGAGCTGGTGATCGCAGCTCCATTAGGCTGCTCATCATCTCAGGTCTAAAATTTAAGTAATTGGCATAAAGATCTTCATGGGTGGCTGGCTCGACTTGCCAT
>DUBF01000022.1 GCA_012960465.1 Rhodospirillales bacterium
GTTACATAAATCGACCCAGAGAATTTGGGATTAGATTTACACAATCTTGGTGATTTAAGATAATAAATGATAAAAAAACCGGGTTTTAACCTGGTTTTTTTATAGTTAACTCCATGAAGTTCAGACTCCACCATGGCTTGTCGTGATCCTGACAGCTTTTGCAGGTTGGGGTCTGCATGCAGGGCTGATGTCGTAGATTTTCTCAAAAAAAATATTACTACTAATGATATTAAAGACTGCAACGATTATGAAACAAAATAAACTTAGGAGAGTTGGTTCCAATTTTGAACCATAAGCTCCACCACCTAGTCTATTTTAGAATAATTGATAAATCTGTTATAACTAGACAGATGAAAAAACTCATCCTTATAATTAAATTAGACTTTGCTTAATGGTCACCAGATTTGACAAAGAGCTTGGCCTGGATAAAGCTATCACTCGTCGTGATTTTGTTTATGGATCATCTCTAATACTTAGTGGAGCGGTTATTGGTTCCTCTGGAGGGGCTTATAGTCAGCCAAAATCAAATGGTAATTATTCTTTTGATCTTAGTTCTGATTGGTATGGACCTGGTGGAATAGGTGATTATTCTGGATCTCATGGTAATACTCCTGAGCTGATTAAGACTGCACATGAAATAAGGTCTGGGAGATTTAACACAGAGACTGAATACGCAGTTGACTCAGGTGAAGAATACGATCTAGTTGTTGTTGGGGGCGGTTTTTCTGGTTTATCTGCAGCATATCATTTTAATCGTCTAAATCCTTCCGGTCGTGTTCTTATTCTTGATAATCATCCAATCTTTGGCGGAGAGGCAAAACGCAATGATTTCGATGTAAATGGATTTCATATTTCAGGACCACAGGGATCTAATGATTTCGGTATCCCAACCATCGATGGTGGGCCAGATGATTACTTTTCAGCATTAAATATGCCTAGAGAATTTAACTATTTGGAACCGGGTGGTTCAGCATCTGGAATGCGAATCCCCATTGACAGTTATGACTGGCTGACTTGGCAGGAGAGACGATTTGATGTAGGCCATTTTTTCCAGGATGAAACGAAACCTTGGGTTAAAGATGTCTGGGATAGTGGACTGAATATGACACCATGGAATAAAAAGATAAGAGATGCTTTTACCTATGTCCGTTCTCTTGACCGAAGAAATGAAGATTCATCAGAAACTGAAAGATGGTTAGATTCTATTACTTTAAAATCTTATTACGAAGACAAATTAGGATTACCACCTGAGGTAACATCATTTTACGACCCAATTATGGCAAGTATTATTGGCCTTGGTTGTGATGCAGTCAGTGCATATTGGGGCAAGTATTTTGAAATGCCTGGATTCTATAAAGCCTCAGAGTATAACGAAACCTTACTTCAGAGTTTCCCAGGTGGTAATGCCGGTATCGCCAGGCACTTTGTTAAGAAACTCAATCCAGAAGCAATAGAAGGCAACTCATTTGAGAATGTTTTGTTTGGAAAAATTGCTTTTAATAAGCTTGATCAAGAAGATAAAGCTGTCCGCATTCGACTGAATTCAACCGTGGTAAGTGTTAGACATAAGGGCCAAGGAAAGAAACACGAGCGAGTACAGATTGTCTATGCCAAGGATGGCCAGCTAAACCAATTAAATGCAAAAGCAGTCGTTATGGCATCTGGTGGTTGGGTTAATCGGCATATACTTAAAGACCTACCTCCAGATTACCATAGGGCATATAGTGAATTAGGTCATTCAGCAGTTCTTGTTGTCAATGTCGCCTTAACAAATTGGCGTTTTCTGCAGCGTCTCGGTATTTCTGCTGCAATTTGGTCTAAAGGATTTGGTTTTAGTTGTAACATTCGTCGGCCGATGGTTATTGGAAATAAATCTCAGCCACTTCACCCAGATAAGCCTATTGTAATGACTTTTTATGCACCGATTTTTAAGCCTGGTCTTACCAGAAAAGAACAGGGCGTAATGGGACGAGCAGAGATTCTAGGCACGTCATTCAGTGATTATGAGCGACAAATTCGCGAACAAATGACCATAATGTTTTCTGATTCAGGATTTGATCCAGTAAAAGATATTGCAGGAATTATTTTAAATCGCTGGGGACATGCTTATGTTAATCCTGGTTTAGGTTTTAGGTTTGGGATGAATGGTAATATTGCTCCTCCTGACATAATACGTGAACCATACGGGCGTATTGCGATAGGTCACTCTGAGTTGAGAGGCCACCAATATTGGTCAGGAGCCGCAGGTGAGGGTCGCCGTGCCGTTGAAGAGCTTTTAAATCTTCATTTTTAGTATTCTGATACCCACACAGATGCTATTAAACTTTAAAACATCTTAAATTTTTACTCTAAATAGATTTGTAATTATTCTAAATTAATTGCACTATGAAGGGATGGTTATTTTGACTAATTTTTTCATTTAAAGGGATTAGAATAATGAGTAGAAAACAAATAAAGGCATTGAGAAGGTCAAAATTTCTCAAGAAAAAAAATAATATTTCAAGGATGAAGAATAGGGCAAAAGCTGCTGCTGTTGCTGTAAGTGTAACCGCTATTCTCGCCACACCTCAACTAAGTGCACAACAAGCTATTGATGAAATTATAGTTACGGCTAGGAAGAAACCTGAGGTGATTCTCGATATTCCAATGAACATTTCATCAATCAGTGAGGAAGAGATAAGAAGAAGAAATATTATTGATAAGACTGATTTGTATCGATCAATCGCGGGCGCTTCATCACCTCGTGGCCAACTAATTCTTCGTGGACTCTCAGGTTCTAACAGTTCAGCTCCAAATACCACCAATGTTTGGACTGATGGAGTTCCTTTTAATTTTGATAATGTATATGACGTCCAACGAGTGGAGATTCTCAGAGGTCCACAAGGAACCCTTTATGGATCAAATGCGATTGGGGGTACAGTTCATATCATTACAAACAAGCCTGACTTAAATGAGTTACAGATCTCAGGATCTGTTATGTTTCAAAATGAAAAGAATCGTTCTGGAACTGAAGTCAGGGGATTCGGAGTAGTGAATGTTCCAATTGTAGAAGGCTCACTTGGATTACGTGTTACAGCACAAAGTGGAAGTAAGACAGGTAAGATCCTAAATATTAATGATGGTCATAGAGGTGGAACTGAGGATGAATTTCTCAGAGCACAGCTTTTATGGGAGCCAAATGATAAGACACGTGTAAACCTGAGTGTGGTTAAAGATGATAAGTTCTCAGATGAGTACAGTAATGTTGATCTTTCAACCCCGCCATACTTTTACGAAGCCATCCTGACGCCAAACGATGCAGCAACTTATGGCTATGACGTAACACTTACCTTTCCAGATTGTCCTTCAGGAGCATCACGCCCTGAGTGTAAGTTACATTCCAATGGTGGATTAATACAGGATGGTTATAACCCAGACTTTGCTACTTGGTATCTTTTAAACCACTTCAATGCAAACGATACAAGCTTGATTGGTTTAACGATTGATCGTGATGATCTATTCAATGGAGTTAATTTATCCTACGCTGGATCATACAGAGACTCTAATACCTCAGGTCGACAAAACCATTGGTCTAGATACGATGCTCAGGATATGTTTAGAACATGGATCGATGACACCAATGGATGGACCAGATTTACACATGAGCTTCGTCTGCAATCATCTGGAGATGGTCCGCTTGAATGGACTGTTGGAGCATTCTATGATGATACAAGAGGTAAACCGAATGACTCTGTTCAATGGCAGTATCATGCAAGCGATAATAGAAGTAGGGCCATTGCAGATTATCTTTGGGGATATTGGTGGGGTTATGAGGATCCAACACAGTTAGGTATTGATCTTTATGGAAATGGAAATGTTCATTACAACGGTAGTCAACTTCGATGGGACGATACTGAGACAGCCTATTTTGGTGAAGTTAGTTACACAATGGACCTTCAAGATGGAAAAACTCTTGAATTAACAGGAGGGATTCGTTTCTACGATATTAAGAACGATTATCACTATACCGATTCAGGGCTCTGGAATACTGAAACTACAGATGTAAAAGATGGTGAAGACGGCAATAGGATTAAACTGAGTGCTAATTATAGGCCTAGTGAAAACTTGTCTGTCTTTGGAGTTTATTCAGAAGGGTATAGACCTGGCGGTAACAATGGACCTTCGACACCTGTTTCGTGTAGAAATGATCCAGCAGTTGGGGATTACAGCGATCGATATACATCAGATCAAACTGAAAACACGGAAATCGGCTTCAAAGGTTTGGCTTTTGATAGAAGGTTTCAGTTTTCAGGTGCAGTTTATCAGATCGATTGGTCTGATGTTCAAGCCTCAATTTACATGCAGACTTGTGGCTTTAGTTATATGGCTAATGCGGCAACGGCAGAATCAAAAGGTTTTGAGCTTGAAACCACAAGCATGCTGAGTGAGGACCTTAAGTTGATTGTAAACTACTCAAGAACCAAGAGTGAAATGACATCTGATGTTCCTACCATTGGAGCATCTGCTGGCGACGATATGACAATGGTACCTAAGTACAATTATTATATCGCACTTGATAAAGAAGTAGTGCTTCTTGGGAGAGAAGGTAATGTAAGGGTTGATATCAACGGTTATGGAAAATATAAGTCTCACTTCAATACTAGAGATCAAGACATATCTCCTGCCTATGAAGTGGTCAATCTCCAAGCGAGTCTGCAAGTGAGCGAAAATACTAGAATCAATGTCATTGTGAACAATTTGCTGGATAAGCGAATTGTACGTTACAAGAACAGTCGTTCTAGGAGTGTTGATTCATACTGGGCTATTCACCATACATACTATGCTCCAGATCGATCTGTTGCAGTGCGTATGGACTACACTTTTTAGTTAATAGCACTTATACTCATAAACTTGGGGTCTTTTTGAGACCCCAAGTTTGTCTTTATAGAGTGAGTAATCATGTCGGAAGCAAATGGGAAAAAATATCAGATAATTGCAGATCTCATTAAACAAGGCGATGCAAACGATGCGCTGGTAAAACTTGAGCAACTCCTTGCTGAAAACCCTAATGATCTAACTGCTCTTTCAATGTCTGGCTCAGCTTATATGCGAGCTGGGAATCAAGAAAAGGCATTCACAAATTTTGAAGCGGCAATTAGTGTTGATTCAAACTCTTTTTCAGCACATGGAGACCTTGCATTCGTCGCAATGAAATGCGGACAAACATCACGCGCGATTTCTCATTTCACCAAAGCGATTGAGATCAATCCAGACTTTTATCCTGCCTGGAGTTTTCTAGAGAAACTGCATTATGAAGTTGGTAATTATGCAGCAGCACTCAATGCTGTAGAAAAGATCGAGACCTTAGATCCAATGGATGATGAGTACAAAGAAATGCAAAATGCACTCTCTAATGACTTGCCTGGCAAGGCCGAGGAAATAGCACGTGCTATGATTAAACGTCAACCTGGCCATCCTCGCGCAGTGTTTATGCTTTCTCATCTAGCTAATAAAGTGGGAGCACAAGAAGAATGCACAAAAATCTTAAAGTATGGCCTTGAACACCATCCCGCAAATGTAATGTTGAGAAAGGCTCTTATACAAAATTTGGAAAAACTTGGAGCATTTATCCCCGCTGTGATTGAAGCCGAGGAGCTCACTAAACTGAGTCCCGATTACAGGAACTGGCTTCTTCTAAGTAAGGTCCATGGCCATACCGGAGCTTATGAGGATGCACTTAAAGCTGCCGAAGAAGCAGCAAAGCATCTTGACCCAGCTAGTGGAGAATTGGGCAAGGTTGATCTGTTACGTGGACATGCACTCAAAGTACTTGGAAGACGTGCCAAAAGTGAGCAAGCTTATCGTGATTGCATCGTTAATACACCAGGCAATGGCGCTGGATGGTGGGGTCTTGCTGATTTCAAAGATTACGAATTTACCGAGGATGACAAAAGAAACATGGAGGTTATAGCCTATCAAGACAATGGAGATCCAGCTCAGCGATGCCAGGCTGCCTTTGCACTTGCTAAAGCGCATGAAGTGGCAGGTGACCACACAGAAGCCTTTGACTGGTATAAGCGTGCGAATGATCTTCGTCCAAACTTAAATTTTGACGCTGATAACCACGATGCTTACTGTCAACGCATTATAAGAGGATTTGACTCCTCTATGCTAGCAAAGCAAGCACGGTCACAACAAAATAATCTGACACCAATTTTTATAGTCGGTATGCCTCGTTCTGGGTCTACTTTGATTGAGCAGATCCTAGCAAGCCATAGTCAGGTTGAGGGCACAATGGAACTCATGACACTGCCAAACCTTGAACGAAGAATTATAATCGCGGGTGGAAAACAGTTTAACGAGAAGTATCCAGGATCATTAGCACACTTTGGTAAAGAGGATCTAACAGCATTTGGTCAAAATTATCTGGATGAAACGGCTATGTATCGAAAAGACAAGACCTTCTTTATAGACAAATTACCTCCGAATTTTGAACGGATAGGCCTGATCCATAAAATTTTGCCGCAGGCCATCATTATCGATGCTCGTCGTCACCCTATGGACTGCGGGTTTAGCACCTATAAGCAGCATTTCGCTGGTGGCTATGAGTATAGCTATGACCTTTCCAACATTGGTCATTATTACAACAGCTATCTTGCAGTTATGGATCACTTTAATACTGTCCTACCGGGTCGTATTTTCCTTGCGCAGTATGAAGATAATGTACGCGATAGTGAGCAAATGACCCGCCGCCTGCTGGATCACATTGAACTTGATTTTGAGACAGCTTGCCTTGAGTTTTACAAAAACAAACGCGCCGTACGAACAGCGAGCTCCGAACAGGTACGCCAGCCAATTTACACTCAAAGCATCGCCGTTTGGAAGCAGTATGAGAGGAAATTAGAACCACTTGCCAAAGCACTTGGTTCTGCAACATTAAATCGGTTTGACTAGTATGCCTAGAATCTGGCACGGTAGCACTGAGGTTGTAGTAAATGATAAGGCAGAAAATTATAGATGTGTGGCAGATTTAAAGACTGATGATATATGTTTGAATTCAAAGCAAAAAAAGTATTAGTTACTGGAGCATCACGTGGGATTGGTAAAGCCATAGCACAAGGCTTTGCGATGAATGGAGCTCAAGTATCTTTGGTTTATCGAAAAGAGCAAGCGCTTGCTGATAATCTAAGAAATTCATTACCGGGTGAAAATCATATTTGTGTCAGGTCTGATGTTTCTGTTAGTGAGGAGGCACAATATGCTGTATCAAAAACACTTGATATATTTGGATCTCTGGACATTG
>DUBF01000023.1 GCA_012960465.1 Rhodospirillales bacterium
TTTTCTATTGGAGTTCAATTATTCATGATTTTAATTTTTTCCAAAGGAGAATATTTCTTTGTTCGAGTAGTTTTTTTCCGCGCGAGTACAGGCTTCAGCATGAGTTATCGGGGTCTGCGTTGTATGAGGTGGTAATAGTAAATCCCAGTTCGCGGGATCAAATCGTGACTTGTCAAGTGTTGTGCACCTGTAACGGTGCTAGCATGGGCGTGCAAGAGGTACGATTGAGACCGAGAGCTTCTCATGTGTTTTTTGTTCAAGTGGAAGCGGTGCAACCAGTAAGGGTTGTTATCAACAGTCATCTTATTATGGCAAGACCTTTAGTTTTTCGTATTCACCAACAAAAAATGGTAGCTTTTCATGGATAAAAGAATAATAGAAGTTGGGTATGGTTCTGTTGCTAAAGTTAAAATAGGCAGCCGTCTACCCTTGGTCTTTATTGGCGGTCCCTGTGCAATCGAAAGCCGTGATCATGCTTTCAAAATGGCGGAAGCAATTGATTTAATTTGTCGCAGGATGGGTGTTCCGTGGATATATAAATCTTGTTATGACAAGGACTGCCGGTCTTCTCAGGACAGCTTTCACGGCTTAGGTGCGGACCACGGTTTGCGCATTCTTGCTGACATCAGAGAGGAGTTTGGAGTTCCAGTAGTTTCTGATTTCTCAGAACCAATTTGGGGGCCGGCGACAGGGGAAGTTTGTGATATGGTTCAGGTGCCGGCTTATCTGTGCAGACAGACCTCTATATTGAGGGCGGCTGCTTTGACGAATAGACCTGTTCATCTGAAAAAGGGACAATTTATGAGTCCTTGGAATATGAAGAATTCTGTCAGGAAGATTGAGGCTAACGGTAATCACCAGATTCTATTGGCTGATCGAGGTACATTTTTTGGCTATAACATGCTGGTTAATGATATGACGTGTTTCCCCATAATGGCTCGAATGGGTTATCCGGTGTGTTTTGATGCAACACATTCTATTCAGCTGCCGACCTCCATGGGTAATGTTTCTGGCGGGCAGCGCGAATTTATCCCTCATCTGGTTCGGGCGGCAGCGGGTTGCGGCATCAACGCCTTGTTTATGGAGGTTCATGACGACCCTGATAATGCGTTGTCAGATGCCAATACGGTGCTTGATATACAGTATTTGGAAAACATTCTTGGTCAGGCTAAGGCTATACATGAAATGCGCCTTGAGCTGCTTGAAAAATATGGAGAAGACAATGCCCACCTACAAAAATAATACGATGCGTGTCAGTGAAGTCATGATGTTGTTGGAGAGGATTCCGGTAATCCGCGAGACTGTTATTATGAAAGAGGCTTTTGAAGAGATGGGTCGGTTAAATTTGGGTATTGCATGTATTGTGGATGTGAACATGAAGCTTCTCGGCATTCTCACGGATGGTGATATCCGGCGCAAGTTACTCAAGGTACAAAAACCATTCGCCGCATTGCTTGTGGATGATGCACTCGAATATTCTATTCGATCACCTATAACAATTCATTTGAGCGACACGCTGGTGCATGGGGTTGACATTATGGGCCTGAAGCAGGTTTGGGACCTGCCCGTTGTTGACAATCATGGTGTACTGGTCGGACTGCTACACCTACATCCTGCAGTACAGGCATTGCTTGGGGTGACAAAATGATGCGTTCTGGAAAGGCAGCTATTGACTATTTGGTTACTGAAATTGACAAGGCCGATGTTGGATCGAGTTCTTTTTGGGATGAACTTCATTTATCATTTCAGTTTACAAGCAAAGGACCTAAAGGCTTAATAGGCCTTGGAGGGCATTCAAATACTAGGGGGGCGATACTTCGTATTGCCGATAAATTTCTGCAATATCGCTTTAGGGAAATGGGAGGCTGTAATTTCTCAGCGATTGATGTGTTGGCTGCAGAAATGGTTCTAAAGCAAAATCGCAGCTATGATGTAGATGTGCTTCGGCAGGTGCTGACGATTTCATTTCTTAAATCTACGGTTCCTCAAGTGTTGTCATCGGAGTCAACTGGATGTGTTATTGGGGATGGCTTCGCTTCAATGACATCGTTGTTGTTAAAGAGTCAGTCGGCAGCTAGGGTGGTATTGATCAATCTCAATAAGGCTCTATTAGTCGATCTTTGGTACTTAAGGTTATGGATGGGTGATGAGATTTTTGCTTCATCGGTCGATTTAGTCACTAATAAAGATGAGTTGGCATGCGCTTTAGCGAAAACCAATATTGGGGGGCAGGTAATTGCTATTCAAGCTATGAATCACGAATTGCTTCGAGATTGTCCCATCAACTTTGTAGTGAATATTGCTTCAATGGGGGAGATGAATCCAGATGTAATAACAGCCTATTTCGAAGATCTGCGTGCCATTAAATCATGGCCATCCATTGTTCTTCTATTGCTGTAATCGTGAGGAAAAATCTTTACCTGACGGCAAGGTGACAAAATTTTCTGAATATCCGTGGAGTTCGAAAGATGAAATTATTGTTGATGAGCTATGCCCTTGGCATCAAGAATATTATACTTTACGGCCGCCATTTTTCAGGCCGTACGACGGGCCGATTCGACATAGATTGGCAGTAATGATGAAAATTAATAAAGGAAAATCATGAGTGCTATATTTGAGAAGCGCGCTGCGCTTAAACAAAAACTGCGAAATCGAGAACGTTTGTTTGCGGGCTGGGTTTCTTATGCGCATCCGTCTGTTACAGAAACATTTGCGCGCGCTGGATTCGACTTAATGTTTATTGATATGGAGCATTCCACTATTTCAATTGAGCAAGGTCAACGCATCATTGCTGCAAGTCAGGCAGAAGGGGTTCCTTGTATCCCAAGACCTGTATCTCATTCTAACGATTATCTAAAGCCTTTGCTTGAGTCAGGTGCTGATGGTTTGTTAATTCAGATGGTGGAGACCCCAGAGCAAGTTCAGGCGTTAATTCGTGATGTTAAGTATCCGCCTGTTGGACAACGTACCTACGGTGTTAACAGGGCTCAGGCTTATGGCTTTGATTTTGATGAATATATCCAGAATTGGAATGCAACATCTACTTTTATGCTCCAGATCGAGTCGGTTAAGGGTGTTGAGAATATTGATCAATTATTAGCATTTGATGAGGTTGATGGCGTTATGATTGGGCCGCTCGATATTTCTGGCTCTCTTGGTGTGCCTGGGCAAACGACACATCCACTTGTAATTGAGGCGTCACGTAAGGTTATCAAGGCGTGTGAGCGACATGGTAAAAGTTGCGGTACGCAGGTGGCTGATGCTAATCCAGCGAGTGTTAATGCGCTATTTGATCTAGGTTACAATTATGCAATTTTGGGTTCTGATCTGTTTGTGCTATGGAAATGGGCGGTACAAATGCAGGATATGATGAAGATGATGCGTTAACTTAATAAAAGTGGTTTTATGAATTCTTATCTAAATAATTTATTTAATTTACAAGGCAAAGTAGTTGCTGTAATTGGTGCTGGAGGTCATCTCTGTGGTGAAATGGCAAGAGGTTTTGCACGAGCAGGGTGTAAGGTTGCAATATTAGATTTAAAGATTGAAAAAGCAAAATCTGTAGAAGATGAATTGAAAAAATTAGGTTTCAAAGATGTTATATCAATTGCGATTGATGTTGGGAAAAAACAAGAACATATTAGTGCGCTTAAAAAAGTGCTCACAGCATTTGGCCAAGTAGATGTTTTGGTTAATGGCGCTGGTATTAATGGACCAACACCTTTTTTTGAATTAACTCTTGATGAGTGGTATGCAATTTTAGATTCGCAGATTACTGGGACTTTTCTTGGCTGTCAGGTGTTTGGTGAATACATGGTGAATAGAGGGTCTGGTTCTATTATCAACATCTCATCGGCATCTGCGGGACCCCCTCTGTCTAAAGCAATCACTTATTCTGTAGCCAAAGCCGGTATTAAAAATTTGACTCAAAATCTTGGTCGTGAATGGGGGGAAAAGGGGGTTCGAGTTAATGCTTTGCGGCCAGGGTTCTTTCCGACGGAATGGAACCGTAAAAATTTTATTACGCCAGAGCGTGAAGTTGCAATTTTAGGGCATACCCCTATGAAGCGCTATGGCGAACCAGGTGAACTCATCGGTGCTACGCTATGGTTAGCATCAGATGCGTCTGGTTTTGTTACAGGAGCTGAAATTAATGTAGATGGTGGATTCTCTTGCATGACTATTTAATCAATGTCTAAAAGCTCAAATAATCAATGACGAAACAAAAAACTGTAGTAATCACAGGTGGTAACCGTGGTATTGGTCTTAGCATTACTGAGGCATTCATAGACGCTGGATATTTTGTAGTTGTAGGTGCGCGTCAAGAAATGGATTTGACTAAAAGATTTGGTGAGCGCATTCTTTTTGTATCGACCGATGTTCGGGATGAGCTGGCTCATAGCCGCTTAGTGAATGTGGCGATTAAAAAAACTGGCTCATTAGATGTTTATGTTAATAACGCGGGATTTTCTGAGTGGCGACCAATAGAAAATATTGACAGTACTTTTCTTGATGACATGCTTAACACTAATCTTAAGGGCGTGTTTTGGGGTTGTAAAGCTGCATCAGAAGTAATGCTTGACGGTGCAAATATTATTAATATTTCAAGCCTTGCTAGCAAACGCGGTACTGCAAATAATTCAGCCTATTGTGCTTCAAAATTTGCTGTTAATGGTTTAACACAGGCTCTTGCAAAAGAAATTGGCCCGCGTGGAATTCGAGTGAATGCATTGTGTCCAGTACTTGTTCCAACTGAGGGCTTGCTTGAGGCCTTAAAGGGATCTTTTTCGCCAGCTAAAGGAGATCCAGAGGGATTTCTTTCAAGATTCGCAGTTGATCACGCTGCATTAAAGCGTCTTCCAACAGGGGGCGAGGTTGGAGCAATGTGTATTTTACTGTCATCAGGTGCAGCATCTGCGATGACAGGTCAATGTATCAATGTTGATTGTGGCGTATTGCCCCAGTAGCCTAGATAATGAAGATGAAGATGAAGATAGTAGCAGTTATCCCAGCGCACCTTGCCTCGGTTAGATTCCCTGGGAAAATATTGTTTCAGTTTTATGGATTACCTATGATTGAGCATGTCAGACGTCGCGCTTTGCTTTCTAAGGTCGTATCAGATGTCTATGTGGCAACTTGTGATGAAGAGATTGCAACAGTGATACGCGGGTATGGTGGAAAAGTAATTATGACAGCTAATACTCATACGAATGGAACCACCCGCGTCGCGGAGGCTATAAAGGATATCGACTGTACACATGTGATGTTATTGCAGGGAGATGAGCCGTTATTATTGCCTCGGCACATAGAGTCATTTGCTAAGGCTATGGAGGCCGATCCTAACGGTTATGCATGGAATGCGACAGGGCCAATTGAACAAGCAGAGGAGTTGGATCGCCACTCATTTGTGAAGTGTACGGTCGGGTTAAATAATCGCATTTTGTATTGTTTTCGTCGTACGCCAGGTTATAGCTCTTATGATGAGCAACGGTCTTTTGTAAGGAAAATTCTTGGCATTATTGCTTATCGAAAAGAATTTTTATTGGAGCTTACAGCGTTGCCTGCATCAGCAATTGAGCAGGCTGAGTTTATCGAGCAAATGCGAATTATAGAGTATGGTTACACAATTTGCTCAGTTCAAGTGAGTCCCAGTTTGCCATCTGTCAATGAGCCAGGCGAAGCTGACATTGTGCTTGATTATATTCAACATAATGATGAACAGCGTGCATTACTTGAATTGGTGATGCGGCAATGAAGTTACGTCACTATATGTTTGAAAAAATGTTGTGACTGAAAATCAATATAAAAAACTCTGTGAGGCCTGTGATCATATTCTACTAGCACAAGGCTCAACCGTAGAACGTGTTGCGATTCAATGGTTACATGTTATTCGTGAACACCCTGTTCTACTAGGCAATTATCAAGGACTTTTTGAAGCTAAAAGTAGATTAAGCTTATTTTTACATAAGTGGTTTCATTCTTTACGTAACCTGATGGTCTTGGTTCGGGAGCTTTTGAGGGCTTTACATGCAAGTGGGCCGTCTTGGTTCGGACAGCAAGATTACCCCGAAAATGCTGATATTATATTTGTATCGCATTTGCTAAATGATTCACAAGTTGGAGAGTCGTCAGATTTTTACTTTGGTGATTTACCCCAGGACTTGGCTGAAAAGGGTTATTCGGTAGTAATAGCTTTGATTAATCATACAGGGCAACAAGTTGTTTCTTTGACTGAACAGAGGAAAGATAATAATTTATATCGAATGATACTTTCCAACTCACTTCATATTTCCCAAGAGATTGGTCTTTGGTGGAGGTTAAGGAAACAGGCGAGTAGGCTAAGTAAGCAGGCAAAAATAGAGACAGATGGTTTCCTCCGGAATGTAATTTTGAGGGCATTTCAGGAAGCATTGTCAAGTGATCCGTTGTCTAACTTGCGTCGAGGTCTGCAAATTGAAAATTTGGTTCTAAGGGTTAAGCCGGCAGTTATCGTTGTTACATATGAAGGGTATAGCTGGGAAAGGTTGGCGTTTTCTTTTGCACGTAGCGCAAAACCTGATATACGCTGTATTGGGTATCAACATGCAGCAGTGTTTCGCCTACAACACGCTATAAGACGAAACCTTTTGCATAAGTATAACCCTGATTTAATTCTGACGGCTGGGCTAGTAGGTAAAAAGATGCTGGAACGTTCAGGTGGTCTTAGTGGAACGCCTATTTCTGTATTGGGATCTAATCGAACTTTTAAAAGAACTGGGCTTAATGGCGATTCTCTAATGACTCCAGTTATGGCAGAACGGACAATCAATTCCGTGTGTCTGGTTCTTCCTGAAGGTATTGCCACGGAATGTCACCTTTTGTTTGATTTCTCATTGGAGTGCGCTAAAAGAACCCCAGAGATAAAATTTATTTGGCGATTACATCCAATTATAAATTTTGAATCGCTTATAGCACAAAACCCTAAATTAGGAAGCTTGCCTAGTAATATTTATTTATCCACAACAACGCTTAATAAGGATATTGATCAATCTCGTTGGGTACTTTACAGAGGAACAACTGCAGTTAGTGCAACAGTAATGGCAGGGTTGCGTCCAATCTATCTACAGTTGCCAGGTGAAATGACAATTGACCCCCTCTACGAGCTTGATGTGTGGAGATCTAGGATTAAAAGTGTTTCTGATTTTATTCAAACAATACAAGTAGATAGTGATTGTTCTTGCGGCTTATTAGATCCAGATCTTAAGCTAGCACAGGAATATTGTAATGAATTCTACACC
>DUBF01000024.1 GCA_012960465.1 Rhodospirillales bacterium
TATTCTAATAATGCAGGATGATTTACTTTACGCTTGAATGTTGGTAGCGTGAGAATTGCTTTTTGTTCGGAAGCAAAAGAAAAATTGCCCCCTTGATCCGTATAATAAAGAGGTTTAATGCCATAACGATCTCGTGCCAGCGTCAATTGCTTATCTTTTCTATCCCAGATAGCAAATGCGAACATGCCATTAAATCGATCAAGGCACTTTATTCCCCACTCTGAAAAAGCATTGAGTACTACTTCCGAATCTGTTTTAGACCGAAACCAATAGCCTTTTGCTTCCAGTTCTATTCTTAATTCACGGAAATTATAAATTTCACCGTTATAACTAAGAATAAAGCGGTGCTCAACCGATATCATTGGTTGATGTCCAGCCGGTGATAAGTCAATGATAGATAAGCGGCGGTGGCCTAAACCAACATTCGCTTCTATCCAACAACCTTCTCCATCTGGCCCTCTATGACTAATCGCATCAGTCATATTTTTTATTATCTTTGATGAAACGGGTTCACCATTACCATTCAGAACACCTGCAATACCACACATATCAGATTAACCGAGCGTTTTTATTGCATTAACTACATAGCTATAATCTTGCTCATTCATTCTATTATGTAAAGGAATTGCCATACTATTATCATTACAAGATTTCGCACCTGGGAAATCGGTTTCTTTAAAGTCATAACGTTGCTTATATAAATTCAGCATATGCACAGCATGAGTCCCAGGACGTGTTGATACGCCCATTTTTTGAAGTTTTTCCATAATGGAGTTGCGCGAAAATGGTGCGGCTTCCGGATCAACATAACAGACAAATGATTGCCATCCATGTCGACCATTTTCAGGTTCTTCAGGTAATCGTAACCATGTAATTCCTTCTAATTGCTGCCTATACCATAACGCCCATTTTGCTCGCTCGTCTATAAAACGATCCAATTTTGCCAATTGCACAATACCAACGGCACCTTGCAAATCTGTCATGCGATAATTAAAACCTAATAAATTAAAGTCTGGCAAGATATAAGGTTTAGGGCCATGATGACGCTGTTCCTCAGAGATTGTAGCCCCATGATTTCGCATCTGATTCATTCTTTCGGCAAGCTCTGCGTCATTAGTGGTTACCATGCCGCCTTCGCCAGTCGTTATTGTTTTACGAGGATGAAATGAAAAAGAGGCGGCATTTCCCAGTGAGCCAGCAAATTGGCCTTTATATTGAGCGCCCGTCCCACAAGCGGCATCTTCAATGATTTTGACATGCTCCGGAAGGGCTGCTTTTATTGCATCCATATCTGCACATAGTCCAAACAAGTGAACAGCTATCAATGCTTTAGTATTTGTCGTTACTTTTTCTGCAATTTGAGCAGGGTCGATATTAAATGTTTCAGGATTTACATCTACAAATATAGGTGTTGCTCCACAATACAAAACAACATTTGCAGTGGCTATCCAGGTAAATGCAGGAACAATAACCTCATCACCAGCGCCAATTTCCAAAGCAGCTAAGGCTAAATGCATCCCGGTTGTGCAGGATGTAACGGCAAGTGCATTATTAACCTGATGTTTAACCGCAAACTGTTTTTCAAATTCTGCAACTTTTGGCCCTTGTGTTAACCAACCTGATTCAATGGGCTCTTTGACAGCCAACCATTCTTCTTCACCCGTAAAAGGTAAAGCAATCGGTATATTTCTCTTTTCCATTAATCTTCAATCCCAGCATCACGACGCCGACGAACAACCTCTTCCTTATGATTATTTCTCCATTCAATCAAGGCAATTAAGCCTTCTCGTAATTCAATCGAGTAATTATAGTTAATCTCTTTTTTTGCCTTCTCAGGACATCCGATACGATTTTTCACAAAGGTTTGTCCTGCTGGTTCATACTGTATTTTTAAATCTGAACCGGTTATTTCTAAAATTAACTCAGCTAACTCTTTTATACTGGTTCTTATGCCAGTTCCAACATTATAAAATTGATCTGTTGCATCTGCTTTCATCGCACTAACATTTGCCCGCGCACAATCCACCACATTGACAAAATCATAGGCTTGCGAGCCATCGCCATAAACAATTGGGGCGACCCCCTTGTCCAGGTTATCAAGAATTTTCATAATAACCGCAATATATGCACCATGATAATCCTGTCTGGAGCCATATACGTTCATATAGCGCAAACCTACAAAATCAAATGCTTTGTCTGATCCCTTATGTCGATGATAAAAGGCTCGGCACATTTGCTCACCCGCAACTTTAGTCGCGCCATAAAAATTAGTATTATTTAATGGGTGATCTTCTGTCATTGGTTCTTGCACGGCATCACCATAAACTGAGGCCGATGAAGACCAGACAAATCGTTGAATATTTGGATGGTCCGTAATCGCTTCCAAAGTATTAAACAGTCCACCCATATTCACATCAAATGCAGATCTTGGATAATCCCAGCAGTGTAATAACCATAATGCAGCAAAGTTAAAAACGCCATCCATATCTTGCATTGCAGCATGTACAATCTCTGGATGCATTAACTCACCCCCATGAGTAAAAACTTTTACCCTTGGGTCTTTTAGTGCTTCTGAAAGGTTCTCCTCAGATCCTCTGGAAAAATTATCAAATATACGGATTTCTTTAACATCTTCTTTTAATAATTCATCAACAGTATGCGAACCAATTAACCCGGCGCCACCAATAACTAATAAGCGCTTATTTTTTAAATCCATATTTAATTTCTCTCATTAATATTTGACAAATTCAATTCTGAAATGCAATCCTAGTGTTCATTCAAGCCCAGTTTCTTTAAAAAAAACAAACAGGGAGTTTTATAATTTATAATCTATCGTTTGCAACGATTGAGTTTTTCATAGCATCTTAAACATTCTCAACTGTTATTCTCTCAAAACCACTCCCTTGGGTAAAACGCACCTAAAGAAACCATTTATATTTTCATTTAAACCACACTCCAACAAATCGTGAATATGATTAAAACAAACCTTCGCATTCAGTTTCCTAGTTACCTACACGTTCTTTTCAACATACCACTTTATCGTTTCTTCCAACCCTTGAAAAATATCATATGCAGGGGTATAACTTACAATTTTATGCGCTTTTGATATATCAGCATTAGAATGACGAATATCTCCTAAACGAAAATCACAATAAACAGGAATGGGTTTTTCAAAAAACTCACAATGCTTCGCAAGTTCATCACAAATAATTTGAAAAAGTTCATTAAGCGTATTCCGCCCTCCAGAGGCAACATTGAATACTTGATCAAACGAAGTAATATTAGTAGTCGTAGCCGCAAGTAAATTCATCTGAATAACGTTGTCTATATAAGTGAAATCACGACTCGTCTCTCCATCACCATTAATAAAGACATCCTCACCATTTTGTATAGAACAGATCCATTTTGGAATAACGGCTGCATAGCCACCGTTAGGATCTTGCCGCGGCCCAAAAACATTAAAATAACGCAACCCTATGGTTTCTATCCCATAAGTTTTTGAAAAAACACCCGCGTAAAGTTCATTAGTCATCTTCATGACTGCATAGGGTGAAAGTAATCTACCTATTCGTTCTTCTACTTTTGGTAATTCTTTAGAGTCACCATACACGGAACTAGAACTGGCATAGATAAAACGCCTAATTCCAGCCTCTTTTGCTGCCGTCAGTATATTTAAAAAACCTGTAACATTAGACCTATTAGAAGCAATCGGATCTTCAATTGAACGCGGGACTGAGCCTAATGCCGCTTGATGAAGAACAACGTCAACGCCTTTACAAGCTTGTTGACATGTCTCTAAATCAGCTATATCACCTTCTATAAAATATAAATTTCTTGCTAACTCTTCACCTACACTATTTCTTACTTCATCTATATTATATTGATATCCCGTTGAAAAGTTATCTAACCCAATGACTTTTTGATTATGCTTTAATAAAAACTCAGCCAAATTTGAGCCAATAAACCCAGCAATACCAGTGACCAACCAAGTTCTTTCTTCTACCTTCAGTCGTTCTATTAAAATTTCAAATTCTGTCATTTTTCCTAAAACATTCTTGTTTAAAACCACAAAAGTATAAAGACCTCAACGCCTTAATTATAACGAAACATTTAGAATATTTCTAAAAACTATAAATACAACAAAGTAACGAATTACAATCAATAGTCCATTTTTTCTATTACATACTCCGCAAAGCTAAATGAACTTGTAAATGCTGGTGACACTGCATTTAAAACATGTGTTGATTTCTCTCTTCTTTCTACTAAAAAATCCATAACCAACTGATGTGTTTCTGTATCCAACAGTTGCGCTCTTATACCTACTTTGTTTGAAGGTAACAAATATTCAGCTTTAACTGAGGGCACCAATTTTTGTACTGCCTGTACAAAATTTGATTTCATCAATCGTCCTGCTTCATTATGTGAAAAACGTCTAAAACCCTGCTGATCCCTTATGTATTGCTCCAACAAATAGTAGCCAATGGATAAACCTTCTTTAAAACTAGCTCCTTTTAACCCCTTATAATGTTCACGCCCAAATGCTGGTACTGCATTTGGTCCGAAATAACTAATTCCACCAATACTATTAACAGAATGAACACCCAAAAATGGAACATTTAAATCAGGTACGGGGTAAACCAATCTTTGCAATTGTATTCCAGAATGTTCTGAAAGTTTATAATAAGAACCTCTAAATGGTAATAAAACATATCGTCTACCCACATCAAAAATATGAGCCAGTTGGTCTGCAAACTGCCCTGTCGCATTAATTAAATGCCCATAAGTATATCGTGTATTTTTGGTTTGTATTTCTGATTTCCCAACAACTACAGAGATACATGGACTCTCAAATTCAAACTGAACACCTTGACCAACCAAGTCATGGTATAACTGCTCTAAAATCAACTTTGGATTAACAATTGCTGTATCTGGTGAAAACAATGCCCGACCACTTGCACTTCTAGCAAAAGGCTCAACATCTGCTAACTCTTGCGCGTCAAGAATGGCTACCGTAACCCCATTACTTTTAGCTCTTTTGTAAAGCAAATCAATTGTCCCATCGTCCTTCTCATTTGTCGGTACAATTACTTTGCCCAGTCTATTAACTGGTAATCCACGGTCCAAGCAATATTCAACCATAGCTTTAGAACCGCTTGAACAAACCTTGGCCTTTAATGAATTTTCAGGATAATAAATACCAGAATGCATAACCCCGCTGTTGCGACCACTCCCATGCATACCAAGTGATTTTTCTTTTTCCAGTATTAAAATAGATGCCTCAGGATGTTTCTGCTTTATTTTTGTAGCAATCGCCAAGCCTGAAATTCCAGCTCCTAAAACGATAAAATCAAACAAAACTTCCACCACTAAAAAATGATTTTAGATTATCCGTAACAAATGAGATATCTGAATCGTTTAAATAAGGATGCATTGGCAAACTCATTGCCTTACTAGAAAGTAATTCCGCCACCGGCAGAATAAATTCATTAGTTGCCATAGCAGGTTGCTTATTTAAGCAAATAGGATAGTGTACTGCCGTTGGTACACATTTCATATTAAGATATTCCTGCAACTCATCGCGATTTTCTACCTGTATCGTATATTGTGCATACACACTAGTATTGTGCGGTTCTATGAAAGGTATGATTACCCCCGAACCATTCTCTAGCAATGCTTTCGAATACTGTTCACCTATTGCTTTCCTTAATATCACTTCTTGGCTAAAAACTTCTAACTTTGCAAGTAAAATAGCTGCCTGAATTGTATCCATCCTTGCATTAACACCAATTCTAGGATGATGATAACGCTTATCTTGACCATGTACTCTTATTTGCTGGATAATACTGGCCAATTCATCATCATCAGTAAAGCAGGCACCACTATCTCCATAACCACCTAAAGGTTTAGAGGGGAAAAAGCTGGTGCAGCCGATAGTTGAAAGGGCACAGGATTTATTGCCTTTATAAACCGCTCCAAAACTTTGGCAGCCATCTTCAATAACCGGAAGACCATGCTTGCTTGCAATTTTATTGATTTCATCAAAATCAGCACACTGTCCGTAAAGACTTACCGGCATAATGGCTTTTGTTTTAGACGTAATGGCTTGCTCTATTTTGTTGGGATCTATGTTGTAAGTATTTTCATTAATATCAACAAAAACAGGTTTCGCACCCAACAAAGCAATCATTTCACCCGTTGCAATAAAGGTAAAAGGTGTCGTAATGACTTCATCTCCATGACCAACGCCCAAAGCCATCATGGAAATCAACAGGGCATCTGTCCCTGATGAAACACCAATACAGTGCCTTACACCAACATAGTCTGCCAGCCTTTCTTCTAATTCAGAAACTTCAGGCCCCATAATATATTGGCCGTGATCTAAAACTTTCCTTATATTTTCTTCAACTATATCTCTAATTTCAGCTTGTTGTAACTTTAAGTCTATAAATTCCATTCAATTACCATACACCTTTTGTACAACACCACTCATCAGTTGGTACTGCTGGCCCGTACTATCTGATACTATTTGATCACCATCTCTTAACGATAATTCAAGTTGCTCCCCATACTCACTCATCCATCCAATTTGTACAGCTGGAACGCCAACCATCAAGGCATAGTCCAATACATCTTTATTAACTACCGCCCCTGCCCCAATAAATGCATACGCACCTATAGTAACCCCACAGACAATGGTGCAATTTGCACCCAATGTTGCACCTTTTTTAATCAGCGTGTCTCGATACTCATTTTTTCGTTCAATCAATGATCTTGGATTATATACATTGGTAAATACCATGCTTGGCCCACAAAACACACCTTCTTCTAAAGTAACATTATCGTAAACTGATACATTGTTTTGAATTTTACATTTGTCGCCTATGTTGACCTTATTACCTACAAAAACATTTTGCCCTAAAGAAACTTCTTTTCCAATTTTAGCACCACCACAGACATGCGCCCAATGCCAAACACGAGAATCCACACCTATTTGTGCACCTTCATCAATAATAGCTGTAGGATGAATAGTATAGTTATCAGTCATACCTAGTACTCCAAAGGTAATGAAACGGTATTACCATCCCTTGCCGATAGATAGGCCGCAATTAGCACCTCTAGAGATTTGAGCCCTTCACGACCATCGGTTTCTGGCTCTGCATTACCACGCAGCACTTCCACAACATTCTTATAATAAAGCGGGTG